>JAZMZW010000001.1:0-10284 GCA_045586205.1 Faecousia sp.
GGTAATGACGGTAGTGGGGCCGTGGGGGATAACTGCCTTGGCAAATTCCTTGGGGGATACCAGAGAGGATTCCAGATGGATGTGGGCATCAATGAAGCCGGGGCAAACGATCTTGCCACTGACATCGATCTCGGTCTCACCGTCATAAGTACCCATGCCTACGATCTGTCCCTTGGCAACAGCGATGTCCCCTTGGCACAGTTCATTGGAAAATACGTTAACATAGGTGGCGTTCTTCAGAACCAGATCGGCCTTCTTACGGCCGGTGGCTACCTCTACGATATATTGCTTCTTCATCAGCTTCCGCTGAATTCTTGCTGCATAAGTTTCTTTAGACATAAATTCATTCCATCCTTTCCATTGTTTGTTATTTGATTTATGTTACCATAAAATCACGAAAATTACCAGATGCAATTTTTCACAAATTTTTCTTGGGATTTTTGACAAGGGGCGCTCTCCTTCCCAAATTCCGCCTCTTGACGAAGGGGAGGGGAGGGAGTATAATCATAGAAAATGTCCGAAAAAGGAGATTCTTATGAACACCCTATTACATATTTGCTGTGCCCCCTGTGCCAATCAATGTATCTCCGCCTTACAGGAGGAGGGGATCGAAGTTACGGGCTTCTGGTACAATCCCAATATCCATCCCTTCACGGAGTACCGTTCCAGACGGAACTGTGTCAGAGAATATGCGCAAGCCATCGGTCTGAAACTGATTGAGCGGGACGAATACGCCCTGCGCCCCTTTGTCCGTGAGGTGGCGGAGGATCTGTCAGGGCGCTGTGTGAAATGCTATGAAATGCGCCTCTTTGCCGCCGCCAAGGCCGCAAAGGAAGGTGGCTTCGACAGCTTCACCTCCTCCCTGTTCATCAGCCCCTACCAGAATCACGAGCTTATGAGGGAAACCGCCCAAAAAGCCGCCGAGGCCTACGGCGTGGAATTCCTGTACAGAGACTTCCGACCCTACTTCCGTGCCGGACAGGAAAAGGCCAGAGAGCTGGGCATGTACATCCAGAAGTACTGCGGCTGTGTGTTCTCCGAAGAAGAACGATACCTGAAGGTCAACAAACGCATCCCCTGAACAGGTTGCGAATTGAAAATTGCCAATTTCTCGAAATGGACAATGGACAATGATTTCAAGTTGAAAGTTGACAGTTGACAGTGGAAAGTTTCCTAAATCCGAAACTTTGTCTATAACCTATAATGAACAAAACGAAAGCAACCTTCGACACAAACGGTCGGAAGTTGCTTTCGGCTATTATTATGGCAACAAAATTTCAAATCCCATCGACGCAGTCGATATATTCATTGTCCATTACAAAAAACTTTCCACTGTCCACTTTCCACTGTCAACTTGTACTATCCTTTTCCCCATGGGCTTTCTCATAAATGAGGGCTTCGGGGAATTGGGAGAGGGGTTTTTTCATGGACGGCTCGTAGTCGTAGAGGGCGAAGTCCCGATCTTCGGGGTAGTCGTCTAAGTAGCGGAAGAGCTCGTCGTAGATGCGGTGCTTTTCTTCGTCGGCAGTGTCCGGGAGGTAGTCTAAAACGAAGGCGTTGGGGGCGTAATCCTCGCTGACGATCTCTTGGATCAGGTAGACCCGCTGCAGCTTGCCCTTTCCCGCTGTAAGGATCCTCTGCAGGAGCTTATCCCGACAGTCCTCCGGAAGGGTCGTTAGGGCAAGCTTGGTCTTATGGTTGATCCCACCTACATGGCGATCCTTTGCAGATTGCATGAGAGCCTCATAGCGACGGCGGTATTCCTCCAGCTCCCGAACCATACCCATACGGGTGCAGGCTTCCCCAATGGCATAAAGTCCCTCTTCCGTATAGTTGGTATTGGCTTCCATAGCTTCGTAGAGGTAGTCGATGCCCTTGGGATCATAGCGGTAGAGAAGGAGCATACCCTTCCAATACTTGGCATAGGCAGAGGCAAAAGGCCCTTCCTCACGGGCAATGATGCTGTCGCAGATGACCTCCGCCTCCTTCGGTCTGCCCAGAAGGTCATAGGCGCGGATCACAGGGCGTAGGGCATCGGGGCTCAAGTCCTTCTCCCCTGCTTCATAGTCTGTCACGATCTTCAGAGGCTCTAAGTATGCCTCTTTCCGATCCTCCTTGTACTGTTCGGGATCTACCTCCCGTACAGAAAGGTCGGAGGACTCCGCAAGGCGCTTTCCTTCCTCCCCATAGGCGATTTCCTGTTCCTTCAGCTCCACGGAATAGGCGGGACAGCCCAGAGCCTCCCATCTTTGACGGAAGGTGGGGTGGCTTGCCACCTTGGGAGGCAAGCCCTTTTCCAGAAGCTCCTTCCACTGCTCCCAGCGGGTGGGAATGGCCTCACGGTAACTGCGGATCAGATCCGTAGTCAGGCTCTCCGGGGCTTCCTCGGAGGCATAGAGGCAACGATAGGGAGTGTTCTCAAACCAGAATAGGTTAAAGGCGCAAATCTTGGCAAAGGCCCCTGCCACCACGGAGGCGGCATGGTCTTTCCCTGCGGTGGCATCCGCTTCCATCTCCCTGTCCCTTGAACTGAGGGTAAAGAAAACATTGCACTTCAGGGACAGATTCACATAGGGATAGAGCATGGCAAAGCCAAAGCCAAAACCCAAGGTCGCAGAATCATCCCCTTCAAACAGGTGCAGGAGATTTTGGAACTTGGCGATCTCCTTGGTATGGGACAGCTTCACATGGGCAAACTCATGGCGCAGAGTCATGAGAAATTCTTCTTCATTTAACACATTGGGAAGGACAGGCCCAAGAAGCAGATACACATTCCTGCCCTTTTCCATGACTGACAGACCGCAAGACTGTTCTCCATCCGCAGGGCCGAGGAAAATATATATCCTTCCGCCGAAGTCCTCCCCTGCCGCCTGTTTCGCCAGAGCGTAAAGCCGTGGAAATTCCTTTTCCTTCAGAGCCTTGGACAGGTCTATGTCGTTGCGCTTCCGAATGACACAGCAGAAGAAGCCGTAAAACAGGAACAGCATGGGGGTCTGAGGCCAGGTCTCGCTCCCTGCGAAGAAGCAAACCGCCCCTGCCAGAAGCAAAATCACCGCAGCCCAAGTTACGGTAAGGACATAGGCTCTTTGAAGCTTCCGCTTTTCCTTGCAGGCATCCGCTTCCATACGCTCCCGTTGCCGTTCCCCGAATTCCAGGGCATCCTTGACCTTCATACGCTCTATACTGCGATTCAGTCGGAAGCCTGCAAAGACACTTGCCCCCACACACAGGCACAGAAGTCCAAAGCTCAGCCATAAGCAGAGATCTCCCTCTGTGGGGGACAAGAAGATCCCCCCTACGGAAAAGCCCAAGGTCACAGCCATTGCCGCAAGCCATCGCAAAAGTGCCAAACCAAAATTACGTTTCTTTTGTTGTTTCATAAAATCCCTCTTTTCTCTGAGAGTATTTCAAAAAAGCTGTCGCAGGAACACGACAGCTTTTTGAAGATCAGTTGTATTCGTTTTCCTTCTTGCGGAGGAAGCCTGCATAGATGAGCATGGCCGCCACCACGAAGTACAGCGCCATGAAATAGGGCTCTTCCCACAGGCACTCAAAGTACATCTGCACCAGAACTCCCAGCAGTCCCACCAGCATACCGGTACACAGGGGCTTATACTCCGTACCGGAGCTACGGGCGCAGGCTTTCGAGCCATTCCACAAAAGGCCGGAGATCATGGTCAGCAAAGCCCCAAGGCCAATCAGACCGTTCTCCGCAATGGTCTTGACATAATAGTTGTCCACATAGGTGTAGACATAGTAGGGATTGAACTGGTTCTGCATAGCAACCGCACCGCCGTACATACCGAAGCCCAAGCCGGTTGCCCAGGCATTGTCCCAGCTGACATAGGTGAAGGCTCTTGCCCAACGGATCCCTCTGCCGCCTCGCTGATTGGAGGCTTGGAACTCTTCCGTGAACAAATACCCGATACGGCTACGGACGAAGGGCAGGAAGCAAGCCAGGATCCCGCCGAGAACCAGAATGCCAAAGAGCTTCCGATCCACAACCAGTGCGAAAATAACCGCCGCCAGAGCCAATGCCACCCAGGAACCTCGTGACATGGTAAAGAGGCAAGCACCGCACATGCACAAACCGCAGATCCAGTAGAAAATCTTTCCGGGAAGCTCCTTCTGTGCATAGGCCATACCAAAGGCCATGGGTGCAAATAGCACCATATAGCCACCCAAAACATTGGGGTTGCTGAAAATGGCAAACACACGGGTACGCACATCCCCTTCTGCCTTGTCCGTCCACTGTGCGGGAATTTCCACACCGATAATGTACTGGAAGACACCGTAAGCGGCCAAAACCGTGGCAATGAGGATCAGGAGCTTGTACATCTCCATAAAATCCCTGTCATGTCGGATCAGTCGGGTGATCAGGAAGAATACCAGTAAATACTGCATACTGGCACGGAAGCCGGTCACATGGACGTTCATACGCCAGGTGGAGCACAGGATCAGCTCCAGAACACCGGTCAGAATATAGAACAGCACAAAGCCGTCCAAGGGATTCATACAGCTCCTGATATCTTTTTTGCTCTTGACTGCCCGGAGAATGATCCACACCATGGATACAGCCATGAGCAGTTCATCCCACATGGAAGAGAAGCCCGAGATCACCAGCACGTCCCTGAGCAAATAGTCAATGATGGCATAGAAGCAGAAGCACAGCAGGAGAAGGCCTGTAACACCCCTGCGACATAGGGGGGCTAACAGTCTGCTTTCCTTTATCCCTCTGTATAAATTAGAAAGGATACAGCTCCGAGAAAGTCCACGGCTAAGGCGCTGTCCCCTCCGTCGGAGACCGGCATTCACCTTGCTCCCCAGACTGTACAGGAAGCTGTTTTCCACAACCGAGGCTTTGCACAGTCGACTCCGGAAGAAGCCGTAAATCCAAGAGTTACACCATTCCTTGACAAAAGCTCTGTACAGCCGTCCTAAGAAGGATCCCCGGAGCCATGCGTACAGCAGCCCGATGCTATGCCAAAGGAAGGATTCTGTCAAATATTTCATCATTGGCCTTACAGAACGGTGATACCGTTAATGATGCCGATGAGCTCCATGGTCATGGTCTTGCAAATATAGTCCTTGCCCACCCGGATCTGCTGATTGCCGATGGCATAGCTGCCAATCTTGAACTCGGATTCTGCCTCAATGGTCAGGAGCAGATCGGCGGTGCCGTCTTCCTGTTCCAGGATCTCCCAAGCCACGATCTGTGCATCCAGAATCAGATTGCTGTTATACAGACGGGTGGGGGGGATCATTTCCTCTTCAAAGGGAAGATCCTCGCCCTGTAGGGACTGTACCACAGCCTGAGCGGTGGACATATCCAGATCTCTGCACAGGAATTCCACAGAAAGGCGATCCATGACAGCTTCCGTAACTTCCTCTGTAGGGCTCTCCGCAGGGTCATCCGGAGTCTTGCCGCCCAGGAACTTGACACCCAGAAGAGCCACTGCCAGGATCAAAATACCGAATATGGTGTAATCTACCCAATTAAATCGTCTCATAATTGCCTCCATAGGATTGCATATTTTGCAAATTTGTTATATAATCATAACATATTTCCACAAAAAATACAAGGGGGTCTTTTTTTGAAGATATTACACATGATTTCCGGCGGCGATGTGGGAGGGGCAAAGACCCATGTTCTTTCCCTGTTGGAGGGACTGTGCCGCGAAGATACCGTGAAGCTCCTGTGCTTCACCGAAGGGGAATTTGCTCAGGAAGCCCGTGAATTGGGAATCCCCACCTTAGTCTTCAGCGGTAAAAATCCCATCTCTGTTTCCGGGCAGATCCTGGAGCTGATCCGCGCCGAGGGTTATGAGATCCTCCACTGTCACGGAGCCCGTGCCAACCTCATGGCTCTGCTCCTGCGGAGAAAGCTATCCATCCCCGCCATTTCCACCGTCCATTCCGACTACCGTCTGGACTATATCGGCAGACCCTTCGCCAATTTGACCTTCGGCAATATCAACCGCATTGCTCTGCCCCGTTTCGATGCATGGGTCAGTGTATCCGATCCCATGACCCAAACCCTCAGTGTCCGTGGCTTTGATCCTCAGAGGATCTTCACCCTCCACAACGGTGTGGATTTTTCCGCAGAGCCTTCCCACTGTAGCCGTGAGGAGTATTTCCGAAAAATCGGTCTGGAGGCAACAGAAGACAGCGTAGTCTTCGGCATCGCCGCCCGTATCAATCCCGTCAAGGACATGACCACCCTGGTCACAGCCTTCGCTCCTGTGGCAAAGGCGCACCCCTCCGCCCGACTGATCATTGCAGGTCGAGGTGAAGAGGAAGATGCCATCCGTGCGTTGGCAGACAAGCTCTGTCCCAAGGGGAGCGTATGCTTCGCCGGTTGGGAAAAGGATATCAACAGCTTCTACCATGCCATTGATGTGAACCTTCTGACCTCTATTTCCGAGGGCTTCCCCTATGCCCTGCCGGAGGGCGCAAGAATGAAGTGCGCCACCATTGCCTCCATGGTAGGCGGTGTCCCCACCCTCATCGATCACGGGATCAACGGCCTTCTGTTCACACCGAAGGATGTCAACAAGCTCAGCGAGTATATGCATTACCTTATTGAGCATCCCCAGGAGCGGGAAACCATGGGACAGGCTCTGTACGAAAAAACCAAGGAGAAATTCTCCCTGTCTGTCATGATCCGCACCCAAAGAAAGATCTATGAACGGATCCTCCGTCGCTGTCAACGGCAAAAGACCCGTGACGGTGTGGTGATCTGCGGTGCTTACGGCAAAGGTAACAAGGGAGATAATGCCATCCTCAGTGCTATAGTGGACCAGCTTTACCACATTGACAGAGATATTCCCATCCATGCTCTCAGCCGTGATCCTGCCCAGACCCGCGGTTGTGCGGCAGTGAATTCCCTGTACAGCTTCCACTTGATGAAGTGTCGCAAACTGCTGAAAAAGTCGGAGCTTTATATCAGTGGCGGCGGTACCCTCATGCAAGACAGCACCAGTACCCGTTCCCTTCTGTATTATCTCTATTCCATCCGTCAGGCAAAACGGGCAGGCTGTAAGGTCATGCTTTACGGTTGCGGGATCGGCCCCATCCATCGGAAGATAAACCGCCGTCGTGCCGCCGCCTGTCTCAACCGCTATGCAGATGTGATCTGCGTCCGTGATCACCGTTCTCTGGAATTCCTCAAGGAGCTTGGTGTGGACAAGCCGAAGATCCACCTGACTGCTGACCCCGCCCTTCTGGCACAGGCAGGGGATATAAACTACCTCCATGCCTGCGCCCTCGATCCCAAGGAGAGTTATGCTCTGTTCTCCCTGCGTCCCTGGAAGGGCTATGAGGAAAAGAACTTCATCGCCCTTGTGGAATATGTGTACAAGCAATATCAGTTCCTGCCCATTCTCTATTGTATGGAGCCGAAGCGGGATCTGCCCATACTGCATTCCCTTGCCAAGAAACTGTCCTGTCCCTATCTGATCCTGGATGAGGACAGCACCGGCAAGCAAACCATAAGTCTCATCCGTCGGATGTCTCTGGTGGTTTCCATGCGTCTGCATACCTTGATCTTTGCCGCCGGGCAGGGAATCCCCATGGTGGGCATCGCTTACGATCCCAAGGTCAGCGGTTTCCTGGATGATCTGGGTACATCGCATTACCTGAGTTTGGAGGAGGCCGACAAAAACAAGCTCATGGAGTGCATCGACAAGGCTCTGGCAGACCAAGCCTACACCCGAGAACAGGTACAGCACCTCCGGGCACTGGCAAAAGAAAACGAACGCTATGCCGAGGCTTTGCTCAACGGACAATAGAGCAAATTGAAAACGGAAAATTAATAAGGCACAGCTTCCCTTGAAATCGGATGCTGTGCCTTGTTCTTGTTACTCTTTACTCTTTATGATCCCCCATAAGAAGAACGCTGAATTGAAAAGTGGGAGATTCAGTTTTACCGATAATGATAGTGCCTGCATCGCCGATCAGTGATGGTTGCCGGAAAGACTACCGACAGATCGCGCAAAATTGCCGGCGTGGGTAATTGTCCATTCCCCATTCCCTTATCCCGCTGTGGGGAACTGGACGGTGAAGATCATGCGGTCAGAGTGGTAGGTGGCGGTGATGTTGCCCTTGTGGCGGTTAACGATGCCTTCGGCGATGGACAGACCTAAGCCGAAGCTACCGTCGGAGTTCCTGGCCTTGTCGATGCGGTAGAAGCGCTCAAAGAGATGCTCCAGCTCCTCCTCGCTCACAGGCTCTGCAGGGTTACTGAGACTCAGGGTGCAAGTACGCATGCCGTTTTTCTCCAGCTTCAGCTCCACCACACCGGGCAGAGCGTACTTGCGTGCGTTGTCAAGAAGGATCTCCGCAAGCTGTCTGAGCTGGGTCTCGTTACCCTTGATACAGACATCGGGAGCAAGCTCCGTTTCCAGCTCCAAGCCCTGTTCAAAGAGCAGAGCCTCAAAGGATAGGGAGGCATCCTCCAAAATCAGATCCAGTCTGCACTGCTCCTCCATGATCTCCTGCTGGATGTTTTCCGCACGGGCCAGGGTCAGCATTTCTTCTGTGAGGGTACGCATTCTTCGGGACATATCCAGCACATTGCCCACACACTGGCGTTGCTGTGCAGGTGCAAGCTCGTTGTCCCACATAAGCTCCGCATTGGTCAGGATCACCGTCAGAGGAGTCTTCAGCTCATGGGAAGCATCTGCAATAAACTGCTGTTGCTGACTCCATGCCTTTTCCACAGGCTTGATTGCCCAACGGGAGAGGAAAATACTCAAAAGCAGGAAGGTCAAAAAAGCCGTCAAACCTACCAGCAGAACATCCACCACCAGATGATTCATGGTAGCGGTCTCACTGCTGATATCCGCAAAGACATAAACAGGACTTCCCGTCTGCTCCGTGTAGAGGAAACGCAAACCGTAGGCCTTCAGTGTGCCATGTTCCTCCCCTGTGGCCTTGGCGGTATCCACAAGCTCTTGGAGATACTCGGGATCGGAGAGATCATAAAAGTCACTGCCCTTTGCGATCAAATTCCCCTGTGCATCATATCGCAGGCTGAAGGTAGGCAGGCGGAGATTCTCCCCCTTCTTGTCCGGTCCATCCCCCCTTGGTCCACCCTTAGCGGAGTCGCCGTTGTCCTTGCCGGAGTCGGAGCTTGCGTCCGTTGTATCGGTGACGGTTTTTCCCTCACCCTTGGGCTGTTTATCCTTTTTTCCACCCTCTTCGCTATTGCCCTTGTCCTTTTCCGGATAGACAGAGGTACGCAAAAGCTCCAAGCCCTCCTCCTCCATAGAGGCGTGGGTCATATGGATGGTCATACCGAACATGAGGCACAGCACCAAGGTCACAATGAGCATATTCACGCAAATGAATTTTAAGCGTAAGCCCTTGATCATTTCTTATCGACCTCCAGATGGTAGCCCAGACGGCGGATGGCTTCAATGCGGATGTTGGACTCGATCTTTGCCAGCTTCTTCCGCAGGAAGCCCACATAGACCTCCACGTGGTTCTCCACCGCATTGGAATCATAGCCCCAGATCCGTGACAGGAGAACCTCCTTGGACAAGATCCTGCCCTGTGCCTGCAGGAGGAAGCGCATAACATCAAACTCTCTGGCAGTCAGGCGGATGGCCTTGTCCCCACACAGGAGCATGCCCGATGCCAGATCCAGACGGGTATTGCCGAAGCTCAGCTCGTCCACCTGATTGCCCTGTCTGCGCAGGAGGGCATTGATACAAGCCATCAGCTCCCGTGAGTCAAAGGGCTTGGTCAGGTAATAATCCGCCCCTGCATTCAGTCCGTCAATGCGATCCTGCAGCTCAGACTTGGCGGTAAGCATAAGGATGGGGGTGGTACAGCGTCTGGCACGAACCTGCCGTGCCACTTGATAGCCGTTCATATTGGGCATCATCACATCTAAGATCAGCAGATCATAGACCCCCAGCATGGCATATTCCGCACCGCTTTCCCCGTCGTATGCCAGCTCTACTTCAAAGCCCTTCCCTTCCAGCAAATTCCGCAGGGACTGGGCAAGGGAGCGTTCGTCTTCAATAATCAAAATTTTCATATTCTACCTCCGTTTTTTGAGGATTACTATAATTATACTATACCCTATCACTGAAATAAAGCTGAAAATCTGAAATTTTCCAAAATAGTATGGAAAAAACACTTGACAAATAGGGGAAATCATGATACTATTTCATGGCTGATGCATGACTCGGCAGTATGCGGGTGTAGTACAACGGCTAGTACAACAGCCTTCCAAGCTGTGGACGTGGGTTCGACTCCCATCACCCGCTCCATGAT
>JAZMZW010000002.1:0-33377 GCA_045586205.1 Faecousia sp.
TCCACTGCCACGACTGGCAGGCCGCTATGGCAACGGTCTACTGCAAGGCCCTGTACAAGAGCTGGTGTCCCGATTGCAAGACCGTTTTCACCATCCACAATGTAGAATATCAGGGCTGGGCAGAGGCAGGCTTCTTTGAAAATACGCTGGGTCTGCCGGAGGAATATCGCAGTGTTATGGCCTTTGACGGTGCGGTGAACTTTATGAAGGGTGCTATCGTCTCTGCGGATCTGGTCAGCACCGTTTCCCTCAGCTATTCCAAGGAGCTGTGCGACCCCTACTATGCCCATAAGCTGGACGATATTCTCCGCAACAGCCGTCTGACAGGTATCGTCAACGGCATTGATACCACCGTATACGATCCCGAAACCGATCCCGCCCTCAAGGCACACTACAATGCCGAGGATCTTTCCGGCAAGAAGGCTTGCAAGCTGGCTCTGCAACGGGAAATGGGATTGGATATTTCCACCGATGCCCCCATTCTGGCAATGGTCACTCGTCTGGCAGGACACAAGGGCATTGACCTGCTGTGCTATATCTCTCAGAGATTGGTAGAGAAGAACATCCAGCTGGTCATCGTTGGTACGGGAGAGAAGCAGTATGAATACGCTCTGGGACTTCTGGCAAAGGAGAACCCCGGCAAGGTGGCAGTTCGTCTGGCCTTCGACCCCGCTCTGGCAAGCAGAGTGTATGCAGGTGCGGATCTGTACCTCATGCCCTCCAAGTCCGAGCCCTGCGGTCTGTCCCAGATCATCGCCATGCGCTACGGCACTGTGCCCGTGGTTGCTTCTACCGGCGGTCTGCGTGACACCGTTCCCCCCTACAACCCCGAAACCAAGGAAGGCAGAGGCTTTACCTTCCAGAGCTACAACGGTGACGATTTCCTGGATGCCATTAACCATGCTGTGGAAATGTACGAGAAGGATCGGGAAGGCTTCCGAGCTTTGGCAGTTCGGGATATGAAGAACGACTATAGCTGGCGTGTGCCGGCAGGCGAATATATGAAGCTTTATAAAGAGCTTTTGGCAGAATAAATAATTTGGAGGACCCTATGAAAACTAGCAAGCAGAAGGAAACGGTAGTACAGCAGCCGCAGGCCGATATTATGCAGGAACTCAATGAGTCTCTGCGCCGTCTGTACGGTGTGGAGATCAAAGATGCGGCAGAAAAGCAGATCTACCGTGCCCTGTGCATCCTTGTACGCAACCGTCTTACGGAGAAGAATCATAATTTCAACAAGAAGTGTAAGGAAGCTCAGAGCAAGGAAGTCTATTATATGTCCATGGAATTCCTTGTAGGCACAAACCTGAGAAACAACCTGTACAACCTTGGCATCGAGGCAGACTGCCGTCGCGGATTGGAGCGGTACGGCATCAACATCGATGAGCTCTACGACATTGAGCCCGACGCAGGTCTGGGCAACGGCGGTCTGGGCAGACTGGCATCTTGCTATATGGATGCCGCCACCGGACTGGGACACCCTGTGACCGGCTTCTCCATCCGCTATGAGTTCGGCATCTTCCGTCAGAAAATCGTTGATGGCTGGCAGATGGAATTCCCCGACAACTGGCTGGAAATGGGCGATGTATGGCTCCGTCCCCGTCAGGATGATGCGGTGGAAGTTAAGTTCGGTGGAGAGGTACAGGAATGGGTGGACGAAACCGGCAAGTTCCGTGTGGCTCAGGTGGGCTATCACGCAGTGACTGCCGTACCCCATGATATGTTCATTTCCGGCTATGACAGCGATGCGGTCAACCGTTTGATCCTGTGGAGCGCCAAGCTGCCTCAGAGCTTTGACATGGCGGCCTTCTCCCGCGGTGACTATGTCCGCGCACTGGAGCAGAATGCTATGGCAGAGACCATCTCCAAGGTCCTGTATCCTGCCGATGACCATATTCAGGGCAAGCGTCTGCGTTTGAAACAGCAGTATCTTCTGGTTTCTGCCTCTCTGCAGAGCATCCTGAAGCGGCATTTTAAGAAATATCACACCTATGACAATCTGGCAGACAAGGTGGCTATCCACATTAACGACACCCACCCCGCCCTCTGCGTCCCCGAGCTTATGCGACTGCTCATGGATGAGCATGGCTACGGCTGGGATGAGGCATGGACCATTACCTGCAAGACTCTGTCTTACACCAACCACACAGTCATGAGTGAAGCTCTGGAGCGTTGGAGCGTGGATCTGTTCCGTGAACAGCTTCCCCGTGTGTACTCCATCTGCCGTGAGATCAACCGCCGTCTTATCGAGCATCTGAACACCGTCTATCCCGGCGATTGGGGCAAGATCGACTACATGGCTGTCATTGCCAACAACGAGATCCGTATGGCAAACCTCTGTCTGGCGGCCTGCCACAAGGTCAACGGCGTTTCCATGCTTCATACGGATATCCTTCGCAACGGCATTTTCCGCGACTATTGCAACATCACTCCCGACCGTTTCATCAATGTTACCAACGGTATTGCCTACCGTCGCTGGCTGTGCCAGTCCAACCCCTTGCTGACAGACTACCTCACCGACCTCATCGGTGACGGCTTCAAGCGGGATGCACGGGATCTGGAAAAGCTTCTGCAGTATCATGATGATGCAACAGTCCTCAAGAATCTCCGTGAGATCAAATATCAAAATAAAGTGCGTCTTTCCAACCTCATTGCCAAGCGCAACGGTATCCGTGTAGATCCCAATTCTATCTTTGATATTCAGATCAAGCGCCTCCATGAGTACAAGCGCCAGCTTCTGAACATTCTCCATGTTCTGCATCTGTACTGCCAAATTAAGGCAGAGCCCAACAAGGACTTTGTACCTCGTACCTTCATCTTTGCCGCCAAGGCCTCTGCGGGCTATATCCGTGCAAAGCAGATCATCAGTCTCATTTGCGCTGTGTCCAACTTCATCAACAATGATGCCGATGTCCGTGATAAGCTGAAGGTAGTCTTCATTGAGGACTACAAGGTTTCTCTGGCAGAGATCATCATTCCCGCCGCCGATATTTCCGAGCAGATCTCCGTAGCGGGCAAGGAAGCCTCCGGCACAGGCAACATGAAGCTTATGATCAACGGTGCTGTTACCGTAGGTACTCTGGACGGCGCCAATGTGGAGATCCACCAGCAGGTAGGGGATGAGAATATCTTCCTCTTCGGCCTGAAGGCACACGAAACCGAGGAACTGTGGCAGAAGGGCTACAACCCCAACGAATTCCTCACCGACGAGCTCCGTCAGGTTCTGGATATGCTGACCTCCGGTGTTCTGGGACAGCGTTTTGACGATCTGGTATCCTGCTTGTTGACCAACCGCTTCGGTACGGCAGATCCCTATATGACCGTGGCAGACTTCAGCGATTATACTCGTGCTCACAAAGATATTGCTACCACCTACAAGGATGCTCGCAAGTTCGGCAATATGTCCCTGACCAATATTGCCAAGGCAGGTCTCTTCTCCTCCGACCGTGCTGTGGAAGAGTACGCCGAGAACATCTGGTATCTGAAATAATGCGGATCCACTATAACAGTCGGGATCCGAAACACAAGACCCCCTTCGGAACTCTCCGAAGGGGGGAGCTGTGTTCTATGATGCTCCGTGTTCCTCATATCTGCGGTGCCGTGGGTGCAGGGATCGTGCTGGAGGATTGCGACGGCAATTTTTTCAAGGAGATCCCCCTGCACTTGGAAAGGGAAGAGGGAGCTTACGGAGTCTGGTCGGGCTCCTTCACCCTGGATGCGGGGCTGTATTTTTATTGGTTCCGTATTTATAAGGAGAAAGACAGCTTCCGCCTGTTCAAGGAAGGGGAGCAGACAAATATGGAGCAGGGGGACAAGTGGCAGATCAGCTTCCTGCCGGAGGATTTTGTGACGCCGGACTACGCAAAGGGTGCGGTGATGTACCAGATCTTTCCGGATCGCTTCTTCCGCAAGGGAAACTGCGACCTGTCGGAAAAACTGACTCCCTATACCCTCCATGAATCCTGGCAGGAGTTGCCCCGGTACGGCCCCGATGGGGATGGCTGTTGGAACAACGATTTTTTCGGGGGAAATTTCTGCGGGATTCGGGAAAAGCTTCCGTATCTAAAAAGCTTGGGTGTGGAGATCCTATATCTGAATCCCATTTTTAAGGCCTTTTCCAGCCATCGCTATGATACGGCGGATTACAAAAAGCCTGACCCCCTGCTGGGGACGGAGGAGGATTTCCGTATTTTGTGCCAAACTGCCCATGAGTTGGGGATCCGTGTGATATTGGACGGGGTTTTTTCCCATACGGGAGACGACAGCATTTATTTTGACCGAAAGAATCGCTTCGGGAACGGAGCGGTCAGTGATCCGGCCTCTCCTTACAGAAGCTGGTACAGCTTCCGGAATTATCCTCATGACTACGAGGCCTGGTGGGGGATCAAAACCCTGCCCTGTGTCAAGGAACTGGAGCCAAGCTATCTGGAATATATTATTCTGGGGGAGGACTCCGTTGTGGCGCATTGGATGGCCTTGGGAGCGGACGGATTCCGTCTGGATGTAGCTGACGAGCTTCCCGATGCCTTTATTCTGTTGCTGAAAGAAAGGATCCGTCAATTAGATCCCAATGCCCTGCTGATCGGTGAGGTGTGGGAGGATGCTTCCAACAAACGAGCCTATGGCCTTTCCCGCAGGTATTTTGTAGACGGAGAGCTGGACAGTGTCATGAACTACCCCTGGCGCAAGGGGATCATCGACTATGTTACGCAACAGGATGACGGAGGTGCGCTGGGTTCGACTCTTATGACCCTTGCAGAGAACTATCCGCCCCAGGTCTTAAGCTGTGTCATGAATCTGCTGAGCTCCCATGACCGTCCGCGGATCCTGACGGTACTGGGGGGAGGAGCAGAGGACAATGCTCAGGGCTGGCAGGATATGAGCGGGGAGCAATATGACATTGCTTGCCGTCGGCTGAAGATGGCGGCCTTCCTGCAATTCACCCTGCCGGGTAGTCCCTGTATTTACTACGGGGACGAGATCGGTATGCAGGGTGGGGGAGATCCCTTCTGTCGCAAGACCTATCCTTGGGGAGAAGAGAACAGGGAGCTTCTGGACTTCTACACAGCTTTGACTCAACTGCGTAAGGAAAGCACCGTTCTGCGACTGGGGGATCTGTGGGTGGAAGAAAGTGCCCGGGGGCGACTGTGCTACCGCCGTACCCTGGGTGATCACTGCCTGAAGGTCTATGTCAACAATGGAACAGAGTCATGGCAGCTCCCTCCGTATCATAAATTGACTTTGGGATACAATATATATATAAAGGACAGCACGATCCTTTATCCCCAAGGCTATGCACTGGTTGAGATGCCGTAAGCCCGGATTTTTCCACGAAAAAGCTTTTGAATTTGTATAAACCGATGATGTGGGCTTTTTTTACAGGATGAAAATCTAACTTATATGATGGTTTTTCGGAAAAAACTCCATAGAAATACTGAAATCTCCATATTCTGTTTGCATAAAAAGAGATACTTTTATAAATTACTGCAAAAATATGATTTTTGTGTTGATTCCTAGCCGAAGTTGTGCTATAATATCGGCGAGATTTTTGACTTTAAATCAGGTTGTGTTTAGGAGGCGTCATGGTCACTAGAAAATATACGAAGGATTATCGTATTGAGACCACTGTTGATCTCCGTGGCAGACTCCGTGAGAAGGTCGTCTATTGCGGTGCTTATTATCGCTTATCGGAACCCCAAAGCACCGTGCGGAAGCATTTCAAAAAGCTTCTTCTCCTCACTGTCCTGATCATCCTGACAGTGGTATTGCCCATGGCAATATACAACAGCTATCTGAATCGGTTCTATGTGTTCCTTCCTCATGGCTTTGCTGTGATCCCCGTGTATCTCTGCCTTGCGGCTATGCGCAGGATCTGTATGGCCAAGGAGAAACAGATCACCCGTGAGCACAAGGATAAGATTGTTCTCAGATTGGAAAGAGCCGGCATGTTCCTTATGGTCGTCAGTGTCCTTTCTTTGGCAGTCATTCCCCTGTATCTGGTGCTGGAAAAGCCCGGTGTTACAGAATGGCTCATGATGGGACTTACCCTGATCAGAGTGGCTCTTGCCTACCTGCTTCTTCCCATGCATAAGTGCTTTGCTATGGAAGAGCTGCCCCCGACTCCGGAGGATACGGAGTCTTCTCTGTGATTCTTACCGTTTTACGGTGGAATAGAAAAATTTAGGAGGTTAAAAAATGAAAAAGCATCTCAGAATTCTTGCTCTGCTGCTGGCACTGTGTATGGTTGCATCTCTGTTCAGCGCATGTGGCGAGAAGCCCGTTGACGACGTCACGGAACCCACCACCACAGAAGCTCCGGAAACTACCGAACCCACTACCGAAGCTCCTACCGAACCCGACAACACCATGGACATCCCCGCAAAGGAAGTTGGCCCCGGCAGCGACGGCGCAGCTTCTTACACCGGTGGAGACACTCTCGTCATTGCATATGACAAGTTCTCCCAGAAGTTCAGCCCCTTCTTCGCAGACAGTGGCTATGACCAGGACGTCGTTAGCATGACCAGCATCGGCCTGCTGGGCACTGACCGTGAAGGCAACATTGTTAACAACGGTATCGATGGCGAAGTCCGTTCCTACAATGGCACCGACTACACCTATCGTGGCGTTGCTGACCTGACTGTCACTCAGAACGAGGACGGCACTGTTGATTACGACATCAATCTTGCTACCAATGTCAAGTGGTCCGACGGCCAGCCCGTTACCATTGACGACGTTCTCTTCACCATGTACACCCTGGCTGACCCCACCTATGATGGATCCAGCACCTTCTACGCTGTTCCCATCGAGGGCATGGAAGAGTACCGTAACTCCATGATGACCAAGACCGATTACATCCTGTCTCTGGGCGAAGGCGCTACCGATCTGGGCGACCTGACTCAGGAAGAGTACGACGCTTTCTGGACTGCCTTCTATGCAGGCGGCGAGAAGTTCTGCCAGGAAATCGGCGACTATGTTCTGACCAACTACGGCGAAGCCTACGGCGCTGTTGACTTCGTTTCTGCTGTTGCTCTGTGGGGCTATACTCTGGAAGAGGGCGGCACTGCTGCCGATATGTTCGCACAGATGGTTGCAGCTTACGGCTACGATATCTCTGACGAAGGCATCAACTACGAGAAGGCTGCTACCTCTATCGCTGACTTCATCTATGCTGAGCTCGGCGACAAGGCTGATGCTTACAGAGCCGGTATGAATGTCGGTGAAGGCGTTCCCACCATCAAGGGCATCACCAAGACTTCCGACCACTCCATCCGCGTTCACACCACCAAGGTTGACGCTCCCGCCATCTATCAGATGGGCATCACCATTGTTCCTCTGCACTACTACGGCGATCCCGAGAAGTTCGACTATGACAACAATATGTTCGGCTTCGACAAGGGCGACCTGTCCAAGCTTCGTTCCGAGGAATGCATGACCAAGCCCATGGGCGCAGGTCCCTACAAGTTCGTTTCCTTCGAGAACGGCATCGTTACCTTCGAGGCTAACGAGAACTACTACCTTGGCCAGCCCAAGATCAAGAACATCCTGTTCCAGGAAGTTTCCAACTCCGACCGTATCTCCGCTCTCGTTAACGGCGAGCTGGACGGCGGCGAAATCTCCATCAACACTGAAGTTGCTGATGTCATCAAGGGCTACAACTCCAACGGTGAGCTGGTCAACGGCGATGTCATTGCTACCGTTCTGACCGACAACCTGGGCTACGGCTACATCGGCATCAACGCTCAGAATGTTAAGGTCGGCGACGATGCAAGCTCTGAAGAGTCCAAGAACCTGCGTAAGGGTCTGATGACTGTTCTGTCCGTATACCGTGACTCCTCTGTGGCTTCCTACTACGGCGAGCTGGCAGCTGTCATCGAGTATCCCATCTCCAACACCTCTTGGGCAGCTCCCCGTCCCACCGACGAAGGCTACCAGAGAGCATACTCTGTAGATGTTGATGGCAACCCCATCTACACCGCAGAAATGACCGAAGAAGAGCGCTATGCTGCCGCTGTTCAGGCTGCTATCGGCTTCTTCAAGGCTGCAGGCTACACCTTCGACGAGGCTACCGGCAAGTTCACCGAAGCTCCCGAGGGCGCTTCCCTGGAATACGAACTCATCGTTCCCGCTGACGGCAAGGGCGACCACCCCGCATTCGGCGTTGCTACCAACGGCCACAATGCTCTGGCTGAGATCGGCATCAACCTGATCATCAACGATCCCTCTGACTCCAACTACCTGTGGGATTCCCAGGATGCCAACCAGCACGAGCTGTGGGCAGCTGCATGGGGCTCCACCGTTGATCCCGACATGTATCAGGTTTACCACTCCAGTAACGGCATCGGCATCGAAGGCGGTACCGGTTCCAACAAGTACAACATCAACTCCACTGAGCTGGATGACCTGATCATGGCAGGCCGTGGCTCCGCAGACCAGGCTTATCGTAAGTCCGTCTACAGAGACTGCCTGGATGTTCTCATGGACTGGGGCGTTGAGCTGGCTACCTATCAGAGAAAGCTTGCTAACTGCTTCTCCGCAGAGCGTATCAACATGGAAACCATGACCAAGGATCAGACTCCGTTCTGGGGCTGGATGAACGACATCGAGCTTCTGGAGCTGTATTGATCTATAGAATACTACGCAATAAATCCCCTCGTTCCGTGCCCCTTCGGGGGCACGGAACTTGGAGCTGAAATATTACAATGCTCCATAATTTTCATTTGTAATGTGCACAGCCTCTTTTGAGGCTGTGTACATTATAAATCATTACTAAATAGAAGGTCGGAGAGGTATATATGTTCAAATTTATTCTAAAGCGCTTGCTGCTGAGTCTAATGATCCTCTTCTTTGTTTTGTTTATCATTTATGGACTTATGTACTCTTTACCTGCAAGCTACCCTGAAAAGAGAGCAAGAGAAATGTCCCAGAAGGCAGGACAAACAAAATCCTATGAAGAGCTCCTGGCCGAGATGAATGCAAGACTCGGCATGGATAAGGGCCTTGTTGAAGGTTATTTCCACTGGCTCGGTACCGCTGCTCGTTTTGACTTTGGCGATAGCTGGACCTGGACTCAGCCCTGTACAAAGGTCTTTAGCAGTAAAATATGGTACTCATTCAGCTTAAATGTTATCGTATTTTTCTTTGAAATCATATTAGCGATTCCATTGGGAATACTGGCTGCTCGAAAGCAGTATTCCTTTATTGATTACAGCGTAACAGTGATGGCCCTTGTGGGGATTTCACTGCCGTCATTCTTTGTTGCAACCTGTCTGAAGATGATCTTCAACGGTGTCCTGCCTATGTACGGTACGGTCACAGCAGGTGCTTCCTTAACCATGACGGAATTCGAGCAATTTATTGATATGGCAAAACACTTCATTCTGCCTAGCTTAACTTTGATATTGGTCGGCATGGGCGACCTGATGCGTTATACTCGTACCAACACTTTGGAAGTGCTGAACTCCGATTATATCCGTACCGCTCGTTCCAAGGGTCTTCCCGAAAGACGCGTCATGAACTACCATGCGTTTAGAAATACTCTGATCCCCATTGTTACCATCATCGGTAATATGCTTCCCGGTCTGTTCTCCGGTGCCATGATCACAGAACAGCTTTTCAGCTTTGAGGGTATCGGACAAGCTTCCTTTGCCTCCATGATGGGTGGCGACATTCCCTTCACCATGTTCTATCTGGCGTTCTCTACCGTTCTCACACTGGTAGGCACTCTCCTGGCTGACATTCTGTACGCCGTGGTTGACCCCAGAGTCCGTGTGAATTAAGGAGGTGCTTTTGTGGAAAGAAATAGTTTGAATGAAGCTTTAAAGCGAAAAGCCGCAGAAGCACAGGAGCAAACTGCGGAAAAGGAACAGGCTCTTGACGACAGCCGTCGCGTTAAGGTTCTTTCTCCCGGTCGTCTGGTTGTGAAAAGATTTTTCCGTAACCGACTTGCTATGATCGGTCTTGTGGTACTGATCGCAATTTTCCTGTTCTGCTATGTAGGACCTTTCTTCTATGAATATGGTGAGACTCAGGTTTTTAAGCATTATGACTATCTGGTCAGAACCTACGCAACTGCAAATTTCAATACCGAATTTAATCAGACTGCGATTCCCGATGCCGAGGAGCTTCCCGGTGAGGTCCGTCGTATGACTAACTCCCGCATCCTCAGCATGACGGAAACAGGATCCGATTACTCCGTTAACAGCCATACAGCAGGGGATACCAATACCCATTACCTGCTGCGCAAGACCTCCAATCATGTGTATCAGTGGTCCGTCCTGTCCGATAAGGTCGACGGTCGCTATGCACAGTCTGTGGTGATCGCTTCCGAGATCGATAATATCAAGAATGCCAACGGTGCTACTGCCGACGATGGCACTCCCATTGAGGATGCACTCCTCAATGCCGCAAAGGCCTGCTTTAAGACCATTAAGACGAATGGAGATAAGGCCTCCTTTGAGTATAACGGAACGATCTACAATGTCATTAAGACCGGTAAGCAGTCCTACTCTCTGGAAGCTGCCAGCCCCAGCTTTATCGGCATGGAAGGGGACGAGACTCTTCTGGAAGCTGCCAATGCTGCAGCTGCAAGCGGTGTCAATGCCTTTACCGCTGCCGATGGTACTGTTTATGCTATGAAGGAAGTTTCCAAGGGTGTCTACGATCTGGAGATCGTCACCGAAACTGTTCCTGTAGCCCTGTTTAGCGATTATACCTTCAAGCTTCTTGACAAGGCTACTGTCCTTTCTCCCGAGCTGAAGGCACAGGCTCTCCTCAACGAGCAGAGCAACGAAAGCTTCATGGCTGACGGCCTGGAGTACCGTGTGGATGCCGAGAGTGGTGAGATCTTCACTGCCGACGGCACCGGTGTTGCAATGCTCACCAATATCAGTGTGGTTGATGCCAATGCACAGGATTCCTTCACTGTGGAATTTGTGGACGCTCTGACGGACATTCTGACCTCCATGAAGGAGCAGAATCAGAAGGAAGCTTCCATGGTTTGGTCTCTCCAGCAGAAGGAACCCTCTCAAAATGAAAATGGCGAACAGATCCTTCTGGATAAAGTGGACGAAAACGGGAACCCTGTATATGCAGATGAAACTCTGCAGATCTCCGAGCTTGTGGGAACTTATACCATTTCCCGCAATATGCCCTTCTGGGTCAATAAGTCCTACGCTCCCATGAGTAACGAGCATCCCTTCGGTACCGATGGTAACGGCATGGATATGCTTGCCAGAATGATGTACGGTGGCAGGATCTCTCTGATGGTTGGTTTCGTTGTCGTTATCCTTTCCATGATCATCGGCGTTACCCTGGGTGGTATTGCCGGTTACTTCGGTGGTTGGGTGGATACCCTGATCATGCGTTTGGTTGAGATCTTCTACTGCATTCCTTCCTATCCTATCCTGATCATTCTGGGTGGTTATATGGATGCCATGCGTATGGATGCCCGTGTCAGATTGTATGCTATGATGGCAGTTTTGGGTATCTTAAGCTGGGCAGGCGTTGCCCGTCTGGTTCGCGGTCAGATTCTGTCCCTCCGTGAGCAGGAATTTATGGTCGCAACAGAAGCTACCGGCACCAAGGTTCGCCATCGTATTTTCAGACACCTTGTTCCCAATGTTATGCCTCAGCTCATTGTTTCCGCGACAGGTAGCTTGGGCGGTGTTATTCTGACAGAGTCCTCTCTGTCCTTCCTGGGTCTGGGTGTGAAGTTCCCCCTGGCAACCTGGGGCAACATGATCGAATTCGTTACCGGCTTGAATGAGAACCTGGGCAGATATATTTATATTTGGTTGCCTGTGGGCTTGCTCATTTGCTTCACTGTTATTTCCTTCAACTTTGTTGGCGACGGCCTCCGTGATGCCTTCGACCCCAAGATGAAGAGATAAGGAGGAATCACAATGGCATTATTTAAGAAGAATAAAAAGTCTGATTCCTATATCTCCGGTAAGGATTCCAGAAAAATTTCCAAATTCAATCGTAAGCTCACCTCCAAGCTGGAGAAGAAGCGTGCTTCTGCCGCAAAGACCCCCGAGCTTTATGAAACCAGAATGAAGGACCCCAACAATGTTGTGGAGTTCGACAATGTTTGCACCTATTTCTTCACCGATATCGGTACGGTCAAGGCAGTTGACGGCATTTCCTTTGAGATCCCCAAATGTAGTACCGTCGGTGTTGTCGGTGAGTCCGGCTGTGGCAAGTCCGTCACCAGCCTGTCCCTGATGCAGCTTCTCCAGAGACCCAGCGGTCAGACCGTTGGCGGTGAGATCCGTCTGAACAGAGGCAACGGCTCTGCGTATAACATTGTCAATGCCCCAGCTTCTGTGATGCAGGAGCTCCGTGGTAATCTGGTGTCTATGATCTTCCAGGAGCCTATGACCAGCTTGAACCCTGTTTTCCGTATCGGTGATCAGGTGGATGAGGTCATCAAGCTCCACAATCCCAAAATGTCCGATGAGGATGTGAAGGCCAGAACCATCGAAATGCTTGAGCTTGTTGGCATTGCCAATAAGGAAGGCGTTTACAAGATGTATCCCCATGAGCTCTCCGGCGGTATGCGCCAGAGAATCATGATCGCCATTGCACTGGCCTGCAATCCCTCTCTGATCATTGCAGACGAGCCCACCACCGCATTGGATGTTACCATTCAGGCACAGATCCTGGATCTCCTCGTGAGCCTGAAGGATAAGATCAACAGCTCCATTATGCTCATCACCCATGACCTTGGTGTGGTGGCAGGTATGGCTGATTATGTTGTGGTCATGTATGCAGGCCGTGTAGTTGAAAAGGGTACTGCGGATGATATTTTCCATCATCCCGCTCACCCCTACACCATTGGACTCATGAAGTCCAAGCCTGTTGTGGGCAAGAAGGTTGACGAACTGTATAACATCCCCGGCAGTGTTCCCAACCCCGTTAATATGCCCAACTATTGCTATTTCAGAGATCGTTGCGAAATGCAGTGTGATAAGTGCTCCGGTGCATATCCCCCTGTCATCAAGATCAGCGATACTCACTATGCTTCCTGCTATCGCTATATGGACGAGGGCGAAGTAGTTGGCTATCCCAAGTCTGTGAATGTGGAGGAGTTGTAATATGGCTGAGATGAAAAATATTGAGTCCAGAGACTACTTCTCTAAGAATTTTGAAGGTGCGGAAAAGGATCAGGAGAACATTCTTGTTGTCAAGAACCTCAAGAAGTATTTCCCTATTAAGTCCAGCTTCCTGCGCCTGACTGTGGGTAATGTCAAGGCTGTTGACGGTGTCTCCTTCAAGGTTAAGAGAGGCACTACCATGGGTCTGGTCGGTGAGTCCGGCTGTGGCAAGTCCACCATTGGTCGTACCCTCCTGCGTCTGCTGGACAAGACCGATGGGGAGGTTTACTTCAACGGTCAGGAGATCTTCTCCCTGTCCAAGAAGGAACTGCGGAATATGCGTCCTGCCATTCAGATCATCTTCCAGGATCCCTATTCCAGCCTTTCTCCCAGACTTCCCGTTGGTGAGATCATCGGTGAGGCTGTCCGTGAACACGGGATCGTTCCTCCTGCGGAGCATGATGAGTATATCTCCCGTATTATGGAGGCCTGCGGTCTGGCAGAGTACCATAAGGATCGTTATCCTCATGAGTTCTCCGGCGGTCAGCGTCAGCGTATTTGCATTGCCCGTGCACTTGCATTGAATCCGGACTTCATCCTCTGCGATGAGCCTGTTTCCGCTCTGGATGTTTCCATTCAGGCACAGATCATCAACCTGCTGAAGGATCTGCAGGCACAGTTCGGTCTGACCTATCTGTTCATTTCCCATGACCTGTCCGTTGTTGAGCATATTTCCGATACCGTCGGTGTTATGTATCTGGGCAATCTGGTGGAATATGCCGAAACAGAGAAGATCTTTGCCGAGCCTCTGCATCCTTATACCAAGGCTCTGTTCTCTGCCATTCCCATTCCCGATCCCGATTATAAGATGAATCGTGTGGTCCTGGAAGGCTCTATTCCTTCCCCCGCAAATCCCCCTGCAGGCTGCAAGTTCCATACCCGTTGCAGCGAATGCATGGAGATCTGCAAGCACTTTGCTCCCGATTTTGTAGAAGCTCGTCCCGAGCATTACTGTGCCTGCCATCTGTATAATTCTCCCGAGCGTATGCGGGAATTTGAGAATGCTCTGCCTAAGTAAGGCCTATCCTTTGTGAAAGGGTGAATGACAATGAAGAAGCAATATGATGACGATGATGGGCGTACCATAGCCAATATGAATGTGGACGGTATGCCGTGGTATCATAAGCCCCGGAAGCAAGAAACCGTCAGCAACAAGGAGCTTCCCCGGGAGGATCTGTCCAGAGAAGGACGGATCGGTCTGTACTGGGGTGTGTTCAAGGCTGTTGGTCTGGTTGCACTGGCCTTCTTCTTGGTATATTTCCTCCTGATCTTCGGCCTGACCAGACTGTGGGCATAAAAATACTATAAAAATAGGATCTTCCATTCCTGAGACTGCTGAGCAGTTCTTGCATGGGAGATCCTTTTTGATATGATCCGTGCCCAAGAAGCAGGAAAAGCTGCTCCTTGGGCACAATAGATTTTTCAGGGGTAAGTTTACGGGAGCTTATTTACCGGCCTGCATTTCAGCAACGGATTCCAGAATGGCGTCGCACATATACTCCAGCTGTTCTGCACTGAGACCGTAGATGGGTAGGTGAGTGAAGCGGTTGTTAAACAGGTCTTCACACACGGGGCAGGTCTTTGCGATCTCGTCCATGTCATAGCCGTAGGTCTTCAGAACATCAAAATGGAACAGAGGTCCGAAGTGAGGAATGTTGGTAACACCCTTCTCCGTGAGCTTTGCCTTCAGAGTCTGAACATCGCCACCTGCCAGAGCGGGATCGATCTCCAGCAGATACAGGTGGTAGGTGGGGACTACATCGGGATTGTCCACATCCTGGGGAATGATGGCGGGGTTGGCTGCCAGACGCTTTGTTACATACTCGGCGGCAGCCTTACGCTCAGCAAGGATCTTGTCGTAACGGCCGATTTGGAGCTTCAGACCCAGACCCTGGATCTCCGTGGTGGAGCTGTTCTGTGCAACGAAGGGGCCGTACTTACCGGGCATAGCGTTGACATCATAAAGCCAGTTCTTAATAGGGGTGTCGAAGTTGCAACCGAAGAAACGGGAACGCTTCATGTAGGGACGGAAGGCATCCACATTGGTGCAGACGATGCCACCTTCGCCGAAGGAGGTGCAGTTCTTAACTTCGTGGAAGCTGAATGCGCCGAAGTCGCCGATGGTACCGATCATCTTGCCCTTGTACATTGCGCCGAAGGCATGAGCGGCATCTTCCAGAACAAGAATGTCGTGCTTACGTGCGATCTCCATGATAGCATCCATGTCGCAGGGATAGCCACCGATGTGGACGGGAACGATCATCTTGGTCTTGGGAGTGATCTTCTTCTCTACGTCCTTGGGATCCATGTTGCAGGTCTTGGGATCCAGATCGGCGAAGACCAGCTTTGCACCCACGGACAGGGGATATGCCATGGTAGCGATGAAGGTGATGGCGGGGACGATAACTTCGTCGCCTGCCTGGAGGTTTGCGTACTTGTATGCGATCTCGAAGCCTGCGGTAGCATTGGCAACGAAGGTGGAACCGCTGGTCTTCAGGTATTCGTCGCAAGCGGCTTCACAGGCCTCAACATTGGGGCCCAGAGACAGCTTTCCGGGAGGGGTGGACAGCTTATCCAGCTTCTCGACCTCTGCTTCCACAGCCTTGATAGCGGCTTCGTATTCTTCACCCTCACCCTTCATGAGGAAACGGATCACAGCCATCAGGTCTTCCTTGTTGTAGTTCTCACCAACTGCGGGCCAGGGGACTCGGGTCGCACCTGTGTTGTAACGGAAATCAGTAGACTTTGCCATTGTTGTCACCACTTTCTTAAAATTTTAAAATATAGTTTATCAGATCAATACTGGTTGTGCTTGTACATTTCGTCGCAGAGCTGCTGGATGCGCAGGGCGCGCTCTGCATTGGTATAGTCGGGCTTGCCACTGAGGACAAGCTTGCCAAAGGCGGCGAACTGCTTGGTGTACATGTTGCCACCCTTGCCGTAGAAGGTCTGGGGCTTGCCGATGATTCTCTGTTGCTGTGCTTCGTAGTCGCCCTGAGGGGAGTAGATGTACTTCAGCTTGCCACCCTCTTCCTGAGAGAGGGTGCCTTCGGTGATGATACTGCCTGCGGTGCCGTAGATCTCCATCTTGCCCGTGGCGGCATTGTCGGGAACATTGAAGTTGACATCAATGTGACCCAGAATGCCCTTTTCAGACTTAAAGGTGATCACAGCGGAGTCCTCGACCTCATAGTTGAAGGTCTTGGTGGTGAAGTAGGCAGTGACCTTTTCGTAGTCTTCACCGGTGATGGAGGTGAACAGCTCCATGCAGTGTACGGCTAAGTCCATAATGGCACCGCCACCGCTGTAGGCCTTGGTCTGACGCCATGCCCCGGGAATGTCGGGATACCAGCAGGTGAACTGGAGCTTGAACAGGTTTACATCGCCCAGACCGCCGGTTTCGATAATTCTCTTTGCCTTCTGGTGCAGGTTGTGATAGCCCATCATGTAGCCGATGGTCAGCTGCTTGCCGGCCTTCTTAAAGGCATCCAGAAGCTTCTTGCCTTCCTTATAGGACAGGGTAATGGGCTTCTCCATGAACACATTGCGTCCGTACTTCAGAGCCAGCATAGCCTGTTCGTAGTGGCAGAAAACGGGGGTTGCGATATATACCGCATCACTGGGGACAGCCTTGAGCATTTCCTCTGCATCGGAGAAGTAATTTGCGAAGCCGTACTTCTCTGCCACGGCCTGTGCCACAGCGGGAACGGCATCCATGACTGCTACGATCTCATTCTGAGGATCTAAGAGCATACCGGGGATGGAACGACGGTCGGCAATACCACCGGCACCGATGATACACCATCTGACTTTCTTCATTTAGATGTCCTCCTTATGCTTTATTTTCGGATCCGAAGAGACGGATCTTGTTCATAACGACTTCCTTCATGTACTTGACCTTTAGGTTGCGGATGTCCAGATAGGCAAGACCCTGCTCCAGACCGTCAGCCATGGCGCGGTTGCCTGCCAGACAAAGGTCGGTGAAAATGTTCATCTTGGCAATGCCGTCACGGACAGTGTTGCGGAAATCATCGTCGGACAGGCCACTGCCACCGTGGAGAACCAGGGGAGTGTCGATCCGCTGACGGATCTCGCACAGACGCTCTAAATTCAGCTGGGGCTTGGTCTTGTACACACCGTGCGCAGTGCCGATGGCGATGGCCAGAGCATCAACGTCTGTAGCCTTTACATAGGCCTCTGCCTCGTCGGCGGTGGTGTACATGTCGGTGAGCAGATTGTCTTCGGAATCCGCCTGACCTACGTGGCCAATCTCACCTTCCACGCTGGCGCCGAAGGAGTGGGCGATCTTCACGATCTCACAGGTGTCGGCAATGTTCTTGTCGTACTCTCCTGCGGAGCCGTCGAACATGACGGAGGAGAAGCCCAGCTTCAGAGCCTCCATGCAACGGTCAAAGGTCAGACCGTGGTCATAGTGGACAACGACGGGAACTTTTGCGCGCTTGGCGGCGGCGATGATGGCGGGAGCAATGAGCTTCAGTTCTCCTGCGGGCAGGAGAACCTCGGCGGTACCGATGATCACGGGGGAGTTGAGCTCTTCCGCGGCGGAGATCACAGCCTCCAACATATCTGTATCTGTGGTATTGAACAGGCCAACGGCATAATGCTCGGCTTGGGCCTTTTTCAGTACATCATTTAAATTTACAAGCATACTTGTTTTCTCCTATATTGTTTGCAATATTCGCGGATCTCGGCTTCTGTTACCAGTCCGCTTGTGGCGTCCGCACTGCTCAGAGCCATGACTGCGGCACCGGAGGCGAATTCCAGGATCTCCTTGTCCTCCCAACCTTCATAGATGCCATACAGCGCACCTGCACAGAAGGCATCACCTGCACCGGTAGTTCCTACTACCGCCTCTGCAGGCAGATCGTAGGAAGGAACAACTGTCAGTCCATTAGAGGAACAGCAAATAGCTCTGTCAGGCATGTGGATGATGACCTTTTTCCGCACACCCAGCTCCTTGAGCTTCATAGCAATGAGAGGTAGGGTTTCGGGATTGGGCTCGGTATCGGTCAGTTTCCCGGCTTCCAGCTCGTTGATAATGAGATAGTCCGTATAAGGCAGGCAGGGGAGTACCAGACTGTAGCGGTCGGAGTTCTCACTGACTAAGTCAATGGAGGTCTCTACTCCCGCTTCTGTAGCCTTTTGCAGAAGCTTCAGCCCTTCGCCCTTGTCGATCTTGTCCAGCAGGAGGAAGTAGCCTAAATGGAGGATCTTGGGAGCTTTGGTGCTGAGATCCACATCCTCTGCACACAGCTGTCCGTCTGCACCGGCGTAGGTGAAGAAGGTACGCTGTCCACCTTCAATGCTCATGACTTGGGTGAAGCTTGTGGGAGTATCTACCTCTTGCAGACCTGTCAGATCCAGATCGGCATCCGCAAGGATTTGTTTGGCATAAGCACCGTTGTCATCCTTACCGATCTTGCCAATGGCGGAAACGGGCAGGGAGGGGCAGATCTTCTTCAGATCAATGCCCACATTGGGGACACAGCCACCGACGGATTTACTGAGATCTACGATCTTGGTCAGCTCACCGGGGGCGGGGTAGGCACGGATATGATTGATCAGATCAACCAGCACATTGCCACAGAGGGCAATGCCGGTTTTCTCGGGGGTGTTCATATTAGTTACATTCTGCTTCCAGAGGACCTGCAAGCTCCTTCAGGAAGAACAGTCTGCCGGGGAGAGTGGGGATGTAGGTGGAGGTGATCCAGGGAGTGGTCTCGTGACGGAGAGTCATCCACAGGGACAGACCCTGCCACTGCATACCGCGACCCAGAGTGCCGTCTGCACCGCCGATGGCGTAATCAGCCTTCAGGAACAGGCCGGGGCCGATGGTGTTGGCTCTGCAGGGAACAAGAGGAGTTCTGGACTTGAAGCTGGTCAGGGCGTTCTGCTCTACGGTCAGGGGATGGATCTTTGCACCGATGCGGTAGGGATCTGCTTCCCACTCAGCGGCGGTAGCATAATCGGCGGCGAAGGTGGGCTCCCAGAATGCAATGTGGCACATTCTGCCGATGCCGTATACCAGAACCAGCTTTGCACCCTCTGCCTTCAGAGCGTCGATGTTGCCGGGATAGGTGGGCAGGTTTTCCTTAGTGGCGAAGTTTCTCTGCTCCTTGGGAACAGTCAGCTCGCCCAGAGGGTTAAAGAGGGCATTTTCCATGGCATACTGGAAAGAGCCATGATTCTCGGGAGGCAGGGTGTTGCCTTCGCCGTCTGCCCACTCGTCCATGTTGAAGGTGTAGACATGCTCGCAGGAGACCTTCCATTCCTTCAGGAAGTAGACCACCCACTTGTACATACCCATGGGGCCTACGGGGAGGATGAAAGCGATCTTTTCCCCACGTTCCTTGGCAAGCTTGATCTGCAGGGCGATCTCATGACCCATGTAGGTGTTGAATTCTTCCAGATTGTCACAGGGAATGGGGCTGAACTTCTCATTCCACTGGGGCTGTGCCTCGGTGATGCTCTCGGGAGTGCCGATGCAAGCGTCGATCTTTGCGAAATCCCAACCGGCGGGGTAGAAGCCCTCTAATGCAGAGCCTTTCACGGTAGAGTTAAAATCCATGTTGTTGTTCTCCTTTATGTATGATTGATTTGTGGTAAAGTGTTCTGTAAGTGCCTCAGGGCAGGTAGCGCTTGGTGGTGCCCTTCAGGTAGACCTGACACTGCTTGAAGCCCTCGGCATATTCCGCACCGCACTGGAACCCGCGGTAACGGCAACAGGTACGCACCATGTCGGGGAAATCAATGTGGTCGTGGTCACGCATCCAGACGATCTGGGACTCGTGACATTCCAGCATTTCCAGCTTCTTGTCAATATAGGGGGTCACGTCTACGTATTCCGTGGGGTTGAAGTTCACGCCACAGAGGGTGTCCATGTAGTAGATGGGAACCATTCTTGCATGGCCCGGAACCTTGGTGTGGTAGTTGGGCAGGGTGGCGGTGAAGCTTGCGTCGAATACCAGACGGGATACGGCATTGTGGTCGGGCATGTAGTCGTTGGGATCGTGGGTGATGATGAAATCCGGATCCACAGCCTTGATCACATCTACGACCTTGTCACGGGCTTCCTTGTTGTTGTCATAAATGGCAAGATCATCAAAGGAAGAATGAATGACCTCGAAACCGCCCAGATCAGCGGAGCGTTCCACTTCCTTTGCACGCATGATCGTCAGTTCATCCGGGGGAATGATCTCGTGACCAAGGTTGCCACTGGACAGGTGGCAGATGACCACGCGGTCTCCACGTTCCTTGCATTTTAGCAGGGTTCCCGCACATGCGATCTCCATATCATCGGGATGACAGGAGATTACCAGTACAGTGTACATATTTTGTCCTCCTATTTTCATCTTTTTTGTTTGTTTTATATAAACAATTATAACAACTAGGGACTTGCGTTGGAATGCAAAATCGGTTATAATAAGTGTAAAATCAGACAATGGGAGATGAATATGAAAGATAATTTTACAAGGGTCAGTTTTGAAAGGGTTTTCAATGTGGAAAAGCTGATCACCATATTCTATATGGAGTTCTCCAAGAACTTTTCCTATGAAGGGGAAAGTCACGACTTCTGGGAAATGGTTTACATCGACAAAGGGGAAATGCTCTGCACTGCCGGAACAAACCAATTTGTTCTGAAAAGCGGGGAAATGACCTTCCATAAGCCTAATGAGTTCCACAATTTGTCCGGAGATCACCGTAGCGCACCCAATGTGAGCATCCTGACCTTTGAGTGCAAAAGCCGTGCCATGAATCAATTTGAGGGCAAGATCTTCCGCCTGAGTCCCGAGGAAAAAACCCTCCTGTCTACTTTATTCAGTGAGGGTCTGTCCTGCTTCCGTCTGGTTGACGAAACCAACCCCCTGCTACAGAAGCTGGACAGGGTAGAATCCGCCCCCTTTGGCAGCAGTCAGATGACCAAAAATTTGTTGGAGATCTTCCTAATCAGGCTTTCCCGTAATACCCACAGTCTCAGTAAGGCGCAACGGCGCAGTTCCCTCATCGACGGGGTAGCCGTACCCTATCCCATAACGGAAATTCTGGAATATTTGCACAGCAAGGTCTACGGGAAGCTGACCATTGGAGATGTGGCAGAGGCTGTTGGCAAGAGCGAAAGCACCGTCAAACAGCTTTTTGCCCAATACCGCAGTGGGGGACTTATCCGTTATTACAACGGCCTGAAAATCGATGAAGCCAAGAAGCTGATCCGTGAGGGTCAATACAACATGGCACAGATCTCTGACCTGTTGCATTTTGACAATCCTCAGTATTTCTCCAAATCCTTCAAATCCTTCACCAATATGACACCCAGAGAGTACAAGTCCTCCATCCTCCACCGATAATCCAAGGAAGCGGGACACTTGCAGAAGAAAGAAAAGAAAAATTCCACCCTGACCTCCAAAAATATGAAAAAACCCTTGACTACCGCAACAAAAGATGGTAAAATAAATCCCACGCCGGTGTGGTGGAATAGGCAGACACAAGGGACTTAAAATCCCTCGCCCTAAAAAGCGTACCGGTTCGACCCCGGTCACCGGCACCAAGATTCCCGATATCCCTTCAGGGGTGTCGGGAATTTTTCGTAACGGTCCGGGGTCGAATATTCAATAAGCCATCAGCCAACAGCACTCACCAAAGTCTTTCCTACATCCCAAAGCAAACTGCCGGTGGCAGTTTGCCGTAGCTCCACCCCTACCTTCAGCCGACCCCGGTCACCGGCACCAAGATTCCCGATATCCCTTCAGGGGTGTCGGGAATTTTTCGTAAGGGTCCGAGTTTGAAGATCAAAACGATCATTTCAAATTTCCGCGCATTTTCACACTTTTATGAGTTCGCTTTTATTCTTCTGTCCTTATACATTGCATTTTCAAGCAGAATCCCCCTGTCAACCAATGGTTTACCGGGCATTTCTATTGGTTTGATTGCAATTCCATTTCCAATATGGTATCATTGTGGAGAAAGGATGTGTAGTCTCATGGAAAAAATCGGAACACTGATTCGCAACCACAGACTCAAAAAAAAGATGACGCAGGAAGAACTTGGAAGTAGAGTTTTTGTGACCAAGCAAGCTGTGTCCAAGTGGGAAACGGGAAAGGCCCTACCGGATATTGAAATGATGCGGAATCTCTGCGCTATTTTAGACATTAGTAAGGACGAGATTCTGGGCAGTTCCATAGAAGAAACCAAAAAGAGTTACAGATTATATAAGATCTTCAGGATAATTGCTGTCATAGGTACTCTGGTCGCTATTATGGGGATATCCGTCTCCCTTTTCTTCGCCTTAGATGGTCCGGGCTATATTGACCGCCACACCCAAGCCGGGGTAGCCTATGTATCTGTTTTTGAAGATGGGCATTTGCTCATGACCGATGAATATGTCCTAACAAGTGACCTACCTTTTGAAGATTATGCCAAGGCATACAAAGCTCCCATTGATTACGGAAGAGTGCGGGGCAATGTCAGTCTCAGGGACTACAACATAGATTTTGGATTCGAAAACACAAACAACTGGCACAATGCCCACATCCGTCTGGACATTTCCTCCCATGATAGTCGGTTGAAGGTCACACAAACCGTCCAATACGAAACCGACAGCAACATGTACGAAGTGTTCATAAATGAGGATACAGCTACGGACAACACCGTTTCCGTCTTTGGTGGCGGTGTATAGAATAAAAACAGCACAGGATAGATATATATCCCATGTACATCTATCCTGTGGGGAAAATGATTTATTCTTGTAGATAAGGTTTAAGGACTTCTATCAGCTCATGTACTTTTGTGCCGGGTGCAGATTTTGAAGGAGACTTGCCTGCATTTTCTTTTTCGAGCCGTTTCGCATTTGCAATGGCATAATCCATCATAGGGTAAAGCAAGTCATACATATCATCGTTAGAGGAAAAATTCCGGGGTCTTATAGCCGGAGGCGGTTTCTTGGAGCATTTGGGTGATCCATGCCATAAAGGGGGCGGGCATGGTGCGACAGTGGAGGGGGCAAGCTTGGACGCATCGCATGCAATTGATGCAAAGCTCTCCCTTGCAGCTTTGGGGTGCTTCCTCGTCGATGGCACCGGTGGGACAGCCCTTGGCGCACAGTCCGCATCGGATACAGCTCTCATTTGCAGAAGGATGGGCGCTTGCGGGAGGATGCTCTCTATAGGGCAGAACGCCGGGGACTTGGAGGGAGGGACTTGCTTCGGTGCGTGCAAGGATCTTTCCTGCAAAGTCACGGGCAAGGGCTTCGTCCTGTGCATCGGGTCTGGCGGCGGCAACGGAGCGGACAATGGAATGCTCCGCAATGAAAGCTCCGGTGGCGATGACCCGGCAACCACAGGCCTCCAGGGTGTTCTTTGTTTCTAAAAGGGCATCGTCGAATTCCCGATTTCCGTAGACTACGACGGCAACTGCTCTGCGACAGCTTCCCACAACAGCAGTCAGCCGTTCCAAGGCGATCTTAGGCACTCGTCCCGCAAAGACGGGAAGCACCGCCAGAAGCAGATCCTGTTCCTCTGTGACGGGAGGGCAGGTCGGGGCAGTCAGATCTACCTCCGTAAGGGGCAAATCAAAACCGGAAGCGATGGCATCTGCCACCTTTTTTGTACCACCTGTGGGGCTGAAATGTGCGAGGATCAGTTTTGTAAATTCCATATGTATTCCCTCATCATAGCTTTTTACTTCCATACAACAGGAAGTTATGCGGTTTTTCTGTGATTATCATACAGCAAAATTCGCAGATGTCAATAGGGGAAAGGGGAGAGAACTTTAGTTTTGGAAAAGCTTTACCTTTTCAAAGGCCTTGACAAGGAGGCAACCGAGGATAAGACCTGCGACACCTTGGACAGCGTTGGCAGGGATGTTTACTACAGAAGGGGCGAAGCCGTAGAGGAAGCCTTCAAATACGAAATAGCCCAGGATCATGAAGACCTCTGCAACAAAGCCACTGCAGATCCGCGGAAAGAGATTCCTGCTGTTGTTCTTTTGCAGGGCACGGAAGCCGTAGAAGGCGATCAGTGCCATGATGCCCTTGATCAGGAAGGTTGCAGGGGCATAGATCAGGTAGCCTGCGAAGAGGTCTGCCAAGGCTGAGCCCAAGCCTGCGGCCAAGAAGCCGTACAGGGGGGAGAGCATCCAACCGGCAAGCAAAACAACGCAATCACCAAGATTGATATAGCCCTTCAGGGGGGAAGGGATCTTGATGATCATGGTGGCTACGCAGGTCAGCGCCGCCAGCATGGCCGCAATGACGACCCTCTGTGTGGTGTTTTGGTGTTTCATATATCTTGCGCTCCTATATCATGAAGTGTTCCCAATTATACAACAGAACTGATAATATGAAAACTATCAGAATGGAATAATTTTATATAACCAGATAGTTTTTTACAGAATAAAACAGGAAAAAAGATTGAAAACAATTACGGAATATGTTATACTAAAAAGGTATCATTAAGGATAAAATGGTAAGATTTTGTCATGATAAAGAACTTTTGGAGGTATTTTGCAATGAAGAAACACTTGGGAAAACGGATCCTTGCATGGTTCCTGACTCTGTGTGCGGTTCTGGGGCTGTTGCCGACGGTGACGGTCTTTGAAGCCAAAGCTGCTGAGGATCTGAGCGCACAGATATCCACGCTGGTGTCCACGCTGAAGACAAGCTACAACAGCTTCACCATTCCTGTCAACAAGGAAGTGTTTAACTACACGACCTTGGACGGTGTGTTTTTTATCCGCGAGTCCAGCTCGGGAAAAACCATAGATTACGGTGTTGCCCGTGCATCACATACAGACCGATTGTCTGCCAATACCAGCTCCGGTGAGGCTGCCACAAAGTATTATCATTTAAGCTCCATCGGTGTCAGCGCAACCAATGAGGGCTCCCTTACTGCAGTCAACGGCAGTACCCCCAATAATCTGAACTATGCGGTGGAAATCAAGAAGTATTCCGGCACCATTACCAGAGATACTACCACCGTTACAACCGTTGACGGTAAAAACTATACAGGCTGGTCAGGGTATATCAACTACGAATACAACCGCAAAAACACATGGAGCGGAGACAAGCTTTTTGGCGAATACCTGGGCATCAACGGTTTGCCCAGCACAGGTGACCCTGTGTACAGTATCAAGTCACTCCACCCCAGCAGAAGCTCCACTCCTTATGTTGCCGCCAGCAACGGAGGAGGCAGTATGAACTATACTTCCTCGGCTTTTCCCTGGTTCCTCCGTGTTTACAGCACCAATGCATCGGCAAAGATCTACAAATTAGACCCTACAGGCGGTTCCAGATATACCTATTGGCTGGGTATCGATACCGACCACAACAATTGCGTTTCCGCACATACCATGTCTCAGATCGTCCGTGAGGACAGAAACAAGAGCACAGCGGACAAATTCAAAAACAACAACAAGAAGGCATTTAAGTTCCAGTATTGGGATTTCTTCCAGGTTTCTCCTCTTGCTCTGGATCTGTATAAGGCTCTGGAAACGGCAAGAACCTATGTGACAAACGGAAATCCCAATGGCAAGTATCCCGCAGAAACCTATCTGAACTTCCTAAAGTTCGTGCAGTCCGCTATGGCGACTTACAACTCCAAGCGTACCATTTGGAATGCGGATGCCGGTTATGGTGACCGTATTACCTGTGATGCTCTTGCAAAGGATCTGCGCTCCTATATGGCACTGCTGGACATTGAGTCCAAGCCCAATTCCTATATGGATATCCCCATGGAGGTTTTGGACTTCCGTGCAGACGGTCTGATGTTTGAGCATTGCGGTGGCACCAATCCTTATACCCTGAACAGCTCCATCCCCTCTGTCAGCGGTAATGTTTCCGTCCCCGGCACACCCGGCACCGGAGATAACGGGGCTACATACAGGGCGGGCTTGGTAGAATCCCAATTGGTAAAAGGGCAGATCGTATACACGAAGGAAACGGTCCAATATATTGCCGAAGCCTTGTTTACCCAACACCTTACCCTGAGCCATCCCGACGCAACCGTGACAAAAAGCAGCTTCGACACCTACTGGAACAGCGTCTTTATGCAGTTGGTAGATCCCGAAGGAATGAAAGGGAATAAGCGAACATCTACAGCAGCGATCAATGCATATCCCTTAGGGGCCAAAGGTTATGATCATGATGCAAACTATAACGCTACCATTGCAAAGACCGATACGAAGAGCAACGGCGGAATTCTGAGATTTGATCAGGTTGAGAATTGCTATGATCTTGCCTATTATATGCTCACAAATATGTGGAGAGAAACAGCCAAGGATGATTATGTGGACACTGCTCGGCAGCTTCCGTATAATCTGAAAATTGATGAACTCCGCACCATGCGTATGCTGAAGGACAGCAACGGCTACTATGTTTATTCCTCAGACAAGGTCAATGGCAGATGTCTGGATTCCGGGGTTATTTTCAACCATAATCTTACCACTGCCGTAGACTCCAACGCTCCTTACTTGAATGCGGCAGCGGAGCTTGGATTTGAATCTCCCTCCCGCCTTGGGAATGACTCTACCGGTGTAAAGGAGTCAAGCACCGGCATCTACGGAAAAAGAAACTATTATACCATGTACCACATGCGCAGTTCCTTTATCTATTACGAGAAGAAAAATTTGGAGTTTACCTTTACCGGTGATGACGATGTTTATTTCTTCATTAACGACCAACTGGTCTGTGATATCGGCGGTATGCATACTGCGTGTGCGCGAGGGGTAAAGCTGAACGGGCAGGTTGCCAAGGATCTGGGGCTGAGGGACGGAGACATTTGTACCTTTGACATGTTCTTGATAGATCGCCATACCACACAGATCAATCTGAATCTCAGGACCAATATTGAAATGATGCCCGTAGATGCTGTTACGGAAAAGGTCCAGTATCTCTACACCAAAGCAGGTGAGATCGGCGAGGATGTCCGTGAAGGCGCTGTTGTGACAGACAAGACCGAGATCGGCTACGGCTTCAAGCTCCTGAACCGCAGCAATCACGCAGCAGTAGATCTGTCATTCTGGGACGAGGATCTGGGTGTCAGCCTTTCCGGGGACGGTATATCCCTGAACGGATATGCCAATGTGGAGGATCTGGTGATCATCTACAGGACCCATGATCCTCAAAGCGGCGCGATCGATCAGTCTAGCCCTCAGAATATGACTTACGATCAACTGTTCCCGCTTCTTTCCGAGGCGGTGGATGAGATGTCTACCACAGTACCTATGGATTCCGGAGCCTATCAAATCACAGGGCTGACGGCAGATCAGTTGATAGCACTGCTGGAGCTGGGTCTTCCTGCCAATGTGCAGATCTCCATTTACGGCTTCCACCGTACGGCTCTGGCCACTGTGGGCGGTTACAGCGGTACCCTGTATACCAGCTGTAAGCCCATTTCTGCCAGAAATGAGGATGAGACCTATACTTTCGGCGCACCCATCAACGGCTCTTCTACCAGAAGTCTCAATGTCCAGAATATGAACTCCGTTACCGCAGAGCCTCTGAATGTGGTGATCGATTACGGCAAGCCTGTGACCTTTACCGTAGAGGAAATATTCAAGGCAGTTGCCTATGATCCCCAGGATGCAAAGCTGTCCTTCTGCGGCATTCAGGAAAATGGCACCCACGGAAAGATCGTCTACCAAGAACCTGAAGAGATCCCTCTGAAGAATGTGGGAGATACCCTGCCCACTGCTCACGGTGTATTCGACATAGGTGTGGATTTTATTCGCTATACTCTCCATGATATGCTGGATACGGTGGAACGGGTCTACGCCATTGTTTGCGTCAACGATACATATTTGGGAAGCAGCTGGTATCTCACTGTGGAGATCCGCATTATCCCCGCAAACATCATGTATTACGAAGCGGAAAAGCTGGAAGCCGACGGGGATATTACATTTACGGAAAAGTATGTGGAAGAGATCACCCAGGAGCCTATGGAGTCGGAACCGGAAGAAAATCCCGAGGAAGGGGATCCTTCGGATGTCCTGCCGGAGGATGGCGGCAGCCGTATCAACAACCACATCAACCGTCTGACAGACAGCGGAGAAGTGGAGCATAATGTAAGTACCTACTACCCCAAGGGGGATAAAAAGGTTCTGTTCTTTGACTTCAATACCTATGGAGATAGCAGCAATCCCTACAGTGGAAATTTTGCCTATGGGGGTGTGAACTTCGGCAATGTTGCCAACTGGTGGTCTCCGGGCTACGGCTCGATCACCGGTATGAACAACGGTTTGATCACCTTTACCACCACAAACAATGACAATGTCTGGGGCTACATTGCCACAGGCGCAAAGAGTGCCTCCAATCCCACCGGGGCCAATGCCGCGCAGTTCCCCCTGCAGTACAGACCCTCCGATGATGACTGGATGGAGATCCGTCTGAAGATCAACAAGACCGACAAGCAGGATGCAACGGACACTCATTTCCGCGTGGAATTTTTCCCCATGTCTGCGGATACGAGCCTGAGCCGAGCGGCAGTCTCTACCAAGAATTTCTCTGCCGATAACATCGGCAATGGCTACTTCTTCCTGAAGTTCCCCCTTGCAACTACTATGGAAAACTGTGCAGACCCCGGTGGGATCAAGTATACGGAGCTGTCCGTTATCCGCCGTATCAACTTCCTGATCCGCGGTATGGATAAGTCCGAGACCTTTACCACAGTCATTGACTATATCTATATTGGACCGGAAGAAACTGTTCCCTCCAATATGGGTGGCAACAGCCTCTACTTTGGCTTTGATAACACCGAGGCAGACCGTTACCGCTATACGGATCCTATTTACGGCGGTAATTTCAATTTCGATATCCCTGAAGGCTGGAGCAATAGTTCCGGAAGATCGCCCTCTGTACAGGTGATCGACGGTGTCCTGACCTCTACTGTAGGTGCGGCAGGTAGCTATACCACCAATAGCCCCTGGTACCAGACGGCGATCCTTGAAGGAAACCAGCAGACCATAGACTATCCCGCGTCCGGTGCCGAGGTGGCACGGATCAGGGTGAAGTTCAAGGATCTCATAAGCGATCTGAATGTAGATCCGGAAAAGGTGGAGATCAACAACTATCCGGAATATCCCGTAGCCCGTCTGGGATTCGTGATCAACGATCATGCCACCTATGAGGATTCTGCCTGTTGGGTGGACTGGCCCCTGACTGAAGAACAGCTCAGCGGTGGAGAATTCGTGACCCTGACTGCAGATCTGCGCCAGCTTCTGAAGGATCACAACGCCACACGGATCGCCGCTGTGCGACTGACCGTTGTCAATGTCGCCGGTCAGGAAGGAAAGACAGGATATGTCTATGTGGACGAGATCTATGTGGGACCGGAGGAAAGTCAGGATTCTGACACCTATATCGCCCCCACGGAAACGGTGATCCCCGCAATTCCCGTGGATCAGACCAATGTTCCCACCTATGACACCAGCATTCTGTACTTTGGCTTTGGTAACTCTGCCGCGGATATTGAACGTTATGGCAAAAATCCTGTCTATAGCGGAAAGAACTTTGACACCGTTGCAACATGGCAGGGTAACAGCGGTCGTACGATTTCCATTACAAACGGCGCATTGAATTTGGAAGGTCCAACCGGCGGTAATTCCTATACCCTCTTTAATACCGGAACAAGCACCTCGGATTATAATCACATGAATTACACCCCCGCTACCAACGACTGGTTTGAGATCAGGATCAAGATCAACGATACTTCCGTGTTGGTGGACAAGACCAAAATACAGTTTGACATAGAACTGCGTAAGGATAGCACCTACATGTATAAGACCCACTATGATTACACTGTAGGAACAGCCGGGGGCGTACAATCCAACCAATATTACACCATTGCCTTCAGAATACCGGAAAATTCCGGCGCTTGGGCCAACACCATCCCCTATGCCAGCGTGGGCACAGTCAAGCGCTTTGCCTTTAATCCGACGGGACTGTATACGAATTCGACCTATAAATGCTCCATTGACTATATCTATATCGGACCGGAGGATAAGCTCCCCTCTCGGCAGAGCAGTTACGACTATCTCTACTTCGGTTTTGAAGCTGATAATGTGGCTCGGTATAAGTATGGCAGTGCCGTTTACGGCGGAGATAACTTTGACACCCCTGAAAAATGGAGAAACCACGGTGATCGCTCCTCCGATGCCGTCATATCCGGTGGCTGTATGACATATACGGTCAAAAAACAGGGTTATCCCTGGTTTGAGACCTCCAGAAACGGTGCTTCCGACGGCTGTGGTGTTCATATGCATTTTAATCCTGCCAAGGCAGAGGTGGTTCAGATCCGCATGAAGTTCAACAATATACAACTGGTGGACAAAAATGCAGAACCTACCATGGATGTGTATTTCGGCAATATAGAGTCTGATAAGATCGCAGATGAACCGGTGCAATTTACCAAGTCCATCCCCCTTTCCTCTGCCAAGGTTCTTACAGACGGAAAGTGGTTCACCTACACCATTGAGCTGGGAGACCTTCTGAAGAATGTTCCCCGTGTGACCGGTATGCGTATCCGACTGATGAACATCTATAACCCCGATGATCAGGGATCTGTCTCCTTCGACTATATCTATGTTGGACCCAGACTCAGCAGCGCACCGGAGGCATATCACAGAGATGAGGAGTATACCTATGGCTATGACTCCACCTATACTCTGGATAGCGTGTATTCCGATAACGAGACTCTGTATACCGAAGGTCGCGGCGTTCCCATCATTGACAGCAACGGTGCTGTGAACTATGAGGGCGCAGAACAGTATACGGAACTGGGCTTCAGCTTTACGGGAACGGGCTTTGATCTCATTGCCCGTACAGGTGCCCAACAGGCTACCATCCGTGTTTCCGTTTACAAGACCGATGAGTGGTTCGAAGAAAACCGTGTCAAGACCCTGACGGTGAATACCAAGGGTGAACTGGAACTGTATCAGATCCCCATTGTATCCATACAGGGACTGGAGTATGGTACCTATCATGTGAAGATCTGGGTCAACAACAAGTTGACGGAAGCGGACTTCCCACAAATCCCGGGGCTGAACATTGATTCCTTGCTCAGGGGCAATGAATTCTGTTTGGATGCCATTCGTATTTATGATCCCATCAATGTTTCCGGGGAAAGCCTTGGGGACGATCAGGAAATTGCCTTGTCTGCCTACAAGGGGGACAAGGAAGCCTATCAATACATCAAGGAGATCCGCAATATCCTCCTGAGCGAGGAGCTTTTCGATACCCTCAACGGCACTTTGCCCGGCATGGTATTCTTGGATGTGAACTCCTCTAATGTGGATCCTGAAACCGGGACTGTAAACGGAACGGCATCGGACAATTATACCACTGCCAATGTAGCAACCTATAACAAGACCGGCCCCAAAAACGAGGTTTATCTGGCTCCGGGGCAGGCTGTGGCATTCCGTCTGCTGGTGGATAGCAATATGCCCATCGGCAGCATGGATATTGCCGCCAAGATCATCACCCCCGACAGCACAGGGAAGCTGGCGGTAGGCTTCGTCACAGCACAGGGGACTGTAATTGAGACTGTTACTTCCACGGTGGAGAGTGCGACAGGTCTGTATTGTGCTTTGGATACAAGCAAGATCGCCTTCCACACCTCCAACAGTACAAAGGAAGTTTATATGGTGATCTACAATCGGTCAAGCGGTGCTACCGGAGACAATGTGATTTCCTTAACTGATGTCAAGGTGGCATATGAAGCCCATCCGGATACGGTACTTCCTGAAGACGGGGTGACTGACACCGAGATTCACAGGAGAAGTGCGGAGGCAGACGCTCCCGTGCAATTCCTGGTGGATGCCTATGTTACCACTGCGGTGGCAAGCTTTGTAAAGGCTCTTTCGGAAACTCCCGTTGATGGGGACACCGATCCCGAGCCTACTCCCGATCCCATCCCCATACCCGGAGTGGATTCCGTCCGGATCGTAGATACTGTCCAAATCCGCCACAGTCTGAATTTGGCAAGTGATATTTCCGTCAATTACCTGGTCGCAAAGCCGGAACTGGAAGGCTTTGAGGATCTCCGCATGATCTGTACTGTGCCCGGTTATAAAGGGAATGAATTGGCTGAGTATAGGGTAGTGGAGCTCATGCCGGAGCTGAAGGGAGATTATTATTACTTCACCCTTACGGGACTGACGGCGGTGCAGATGAATGATGAGGTGTCGGTATATCTGTCCATGACCAAGGACGGCACCCAATACAGAAGCCTCACGGATCACTATTCCGTTGCGCAATATGCCTACGGACAGTTGGCCAAGACCGGCAATTCCGAAGGTCTACGGAGCCTGTGTGCAGAGCTTCTGCGTTACGGCTCAGCCGCCCAGAACTACAAGGCTTACCGCACAGACTGTCTTGCAGATTCCGCTCTTACGGAAGAACACAGAGCAATCCTTGTTGATACGGAAGCTGTGACCTTTGACAGCTTCAACACCTTGACCGATAAGGTAGAAGGTGCTTCCGTCCGCTGGGCAGGGAAGTCTCTGCTGTTGGATTCCAAAGTAGCCATCCGCTATGTTCTGGATCTCAGTAGCTTTGAGGGCGATCCTGCCGAACTAAGCATTCGCCTGACCTATAAGGATCTGAACGGAGAAGAAATGACCGCTGTCTTGGAAGATCCTCGTGTGTACAGTGAGGAGCTGTCTTACTACAGTTTGGACTTTGACGGTCTCCTTGCGGCAGAGCTGCGTAGCCCTGTATATGCAAGAGTGTACCATGGAGAGATCCCTGTGAGTGCGGAATTGGAGTACAGCGCCTCCACCTACGGCAACAACAAGACCGGCACTCTGGGCGAACTGTGCAAGTGCCTCATGACCTACAGCGACAGCGCAAGGAGCTTCTTTACTGCTTGACGGAGAGCACCTCGAAGGTTGACAGCGGACAGCTTCGGAATGGACAATGAGTCCGGATTGACAAGCAATAAATCAACATGAAAGCCATCGATCACCGACCCTCAACAAGCCGGTGATCGATGTTTTCGTAGATGCATCGTATTGAATTTAAAAGTTCTCTGTGATATAATAAAAATCAATTCAAAAAACTAAGATATTATCGCTACATTTCAGTTTATCGCTCTGTTTACCGATGCGGTAGGCACTAAAGCCTCCCTTGTGTAAAGGGAGGTGGCACGGCGTAGCCGTGACGGAGGGATTGTGCGGTAAGCACTATAACATAAAATAAAATCAATGCGAAACCGA
>JAZMZW010000003.1:0-2002 GCA_045586205.1 Faecousia sp.
TGTGAACACACCGCAGCGGGAACCGATCGTAAAACCGGAGCACATGCCGGAAGCGCATCGTAAGTTCCTGCGCTATAACGCGGAAGAATTCGAAACATGGGCCACTAACATCGGCCCGAAGACCTTCGAGGTCGTACATCATTTCCTGACGGGAGGAAAGGAGGCAGAGCAGGGATATAAATCATGTGCCAGTCTGACCAAGCTGGAAAAAACCTACGGTGCGAAGCGCCTGGAAGATGCCTGTGACAGGGTTCTTGCTCTTGCTTCGGAACCTACCGTTCGTAACATCACACTCCTTATCAAGACGTCCCCCCGCCGTAAAGACGAGGCGGACAGCAGTTCCCATAAAGAAGGAAACAGCCACGGGATTACCAGGGGTGCAGCGTACTACAGCAAAGGAGGGCAGCACAATGAATAATGCTTCAACTATTGAACAGCTCAGAGCAATGAAGTTCAGCTCTATGGCAAAGGAATTCGAAAGCCAGCTTGGCAACCCGGGAACCTATGCACAGATGGGCTTTGAAGACCGGTTTGGCCTTCTGGTCGATGCCGAATGGAACCGCCGCCAGGCTAACAAGCTTGCAAGAAGGATCCGGGATGCACATCTGGATATCCCTTCCGCCACCATCGATACGGTCGAATACTATGCAGATCGTAAGCTTGATAAAGCTGAGATCACCCGTTACGCAACCTGTCAGTACATTGATGAGGAGCATCACATCATTATTAAAGGGGCTACCGGGTCCGGGAAAACTTTCCTTGGCTGCGCTTTGGGGAATGCTGCCTGCCGTAAGTTCAAGTCGGTTCGTTACACACGGATGCCTGAACTGTTGGACGAGCTGTCGATTGCTCGTGCCGAAGGGCAGTTCAAAAAGGTAACCAAAGCTTATGCAAAAGTGGATCTCCTGATCTTGGATGAATGGCTGCTCCGCAGGCTTTCCGCGCAGGAATCCTATGATCTGCTGGAGATCATCGAGCATCGTTCCAAACACGGATCTACGATCTTCTGCACACAGTATGAAACTGCAGGCTGGTATGAACGCATTAATCCGGATCCTGAACAGGACAGCCCGATTGCCGATGCGATCATGGACCGGATCATCAACAATGCCTATGTAGTCTCCGTAGACGGAAAGATTTCCATGCGCGAACGTCACGGTATTAAGGCATCTGCCAACAGAAAGGCAGGTGAGTGATCGTGTTCACGGATGACTACAATGAATGGAAGGAATGCCTGGATGCTGATGACTGTGGGTTGATCACATCTTACCTGGAACTGATCGATGCCATGGTAAAAGATATGCAGCACTTAAAAGCGGAAACAATCCGTGCCAGATATGAGCTGAGCCAGAAGTATGATCCGGAACATAAATGGATTACTACCGTTGACATCCTTTCCAATCTCGATATGCCGCACTATGACAGTCTGGCTTATCAGCAGTACGTCAGTCTCTACTATGACGGGGGCGATCCAATGACTTTCAAAGGATTTGTCGACTCCATGGTGCGTCTTGCCAAAGGGATTGACGATGGACAGTATTGATTTTTCAAGGAACTTTGGTAGATAAACGCCGGATTTAGGACAGGGGCTCTGCCCCCGTACCCCCGAGGTTTATCGAATCTTGTTTTACCAAGAGAGTGGTGCTTTATGTGTAATCCATGCTTTCTCGCAGAAACGAAAAAAGAGCGGTACCGTAAGGCACCACTCCCTCGCAAAACCTCATATGCTACTCGGGTTGCTCCTCAGCATTGCCCTGCCCTTCATATGAGTAAACGCAAGTTTATGGTACCGAAAAGCGATAGCACTTGTCAATAGATTGACTGGCTTTATCGTTCCGTGAGGGTGGCTCTATTTTTCCGTGAGGGTGGCTCTGTTTCTCCGTGAGGATGGCTCTAAAACTCCGTGACGGTGGACTTTTCAGACCGATATTTGTAAAAAGCAATTGTGAAGAATATTACAGATGGAACAGAGATGATTGTTGATATATTTGGACGAGTAAAT
>JAZMZW010000004.1:0-32291 GCA_045586205.1 Faecousia sp.
GTGCGGTAGGGTCTTGCATCTCTAGTACGGTTTCGGCGAAATCGTACTGCGGTAACAATCCCTCAGTCAAAAATCAGAAGATTTTTGACAGCTCCCTTTACACAAGGGAGCCTTGGGCGCTCCCGCGCCAGTTAGATAAACCGGAATTTACTACAGGTGATTTGCGTGGAAAAAGACCCTCAAGGCACAAGCCTTGAGGGTGGCAGATCATTTTGCACGGGGATAGGGCTCCTTTTGATCGGTGATACCTAGGAGATAATCCGTAGAGGTGTCATAATAATAGGCAAGTGCAATGAGGATCTCCAAGGAGATTTGCCGCTGGCCTGTTTCATACTGTGAATATGTGTTCTGTTTAATATGCAGATACTCTGCAAGCTCCTTCTGCGTGAGATCTCTGTCTTCTCGCAGATCCTTGATTCGCAACGACCCTCACCTCCTTAACGCCCATTATTATAATTTATTTATGTGCCATATATTGACAAATATCTCGAATTGTGATATTTTAATGCTAAGCAGAGCAGAGAGGAACGCAGATCTGCTGCGTAAACTGCTGAACTGCAACTGAAATAATATAATTTGGAGGATAACAAACATGAACACAAAATTTCTAAAAAAGCTTTTGGCACTTGCACTTTTTAGCACCATGATCTTCGGTTTGCTTACAGCCTGTGGCGGAACCACATACAAGGCCTTTACCTTTAGCGTAGACAACGGAGACAAGATCAAGATCAAGCTGAACACCACCGACGGCTATAACATTACATCCGACCTTCCCTTTGCTATTTCCTACAACGGCGAGACCTATAGTGAGGGAAGCTTTATCCAAGGCGAAGCTTATCAGCAGTATGTTGATGTTGTGAATGCCGGCAACGGTGCCAAACTGCTGGATTCCGGCGAAAAGGAAGGCATTGAATACATCTTCTGGTCCTTTAATGATTCCGAATACAACTATGCTATTTTGGTTAAGGGTTCTAATACCGGTATCATTTTAGGCAATCCTGTTTCTGAAGAAACTGCAAGAGAATGCTTTAACCGTCTGACTATTAGCCTGGAAAATTAATACTTGCTTTCTCTCCCCCGGAGAATGTCACGAGCTCCCTCGAGGCAGGTTCTGCCTTGAGGGAGCTCTATGTTATCCTTGGATAAAATCGTAGGGTGTGCTCTGGTAGACGAAGTAGTTCAGCCAATTGGAGAACAGGATGGGGGAAAACGCCGAACATCTTCTGATCCAAGGGATGCTTGGGGATCCCGTAATGGTAGTACAGACCTGCCTGTGCTCCCCAGCAGATGTGGAGGGTGCTGTAGATATGGGTCTTGCTCCACTCCATGATCTCACACAGCTCCGACCAGTAGTTGACATCCTCAAAGTCCAGATGCTCCACAGGAGTCCCCGTAATGATCATGCCGTCATAGTGGCGGTGACGGATCTCCTCGAAGGTCTTGTAAAAAGCAAAGATATGATCCTCGGACACATGGCTTGCCTTGTGGGACTTGGTCTGCAGGAATTCTAAGTGTACCTGCAGGGGCGTGTTGCTCAAGAGCCGTGCAAATTGGGTCTCGGTTTCGATCTTGGTGGGCATAAGGTTGAGGATCAGGATCTCCAGGGGACGGATATCCTGAGCAACAGCCCGCCTTTCATCCATAACAAAAATGTTTTCACCCTGCAAAACCGCCCGTGCAGGCAGATCATTGGGAATCTTAATGGGCATAAAAACCCTCCTTTAGAGATCGGTGTAACGCAAAACTCCGATTTATCGGTCTGTTTATAGCTTGTGATAGTTTCCATCGCACATACTATCGATTTCCTGCGTAGCAACCATCATTGACGATTGATGCAGGCACTACAGGGACGGAAAAAAGAATATAAATGCACACACTAACCGTAGGGCAAGCTGCCTCAGCTTGCCGTCCGCGAAGCGGCAGACTTGTGTGACTTGCAAAACGGCACAAATCAGGTAGTTCCACCAAGAAAACGAACTGCGGTACAAATTTACGCTTCCTGCACCGGCAAGCTGAGGCAGCTTGCCCTACGATCGGTGCATACCTCTGAAGAAAGGCTTGACAGTCATTGAAGTGCCATCTACGCCGATCAATGATCGGCGCTACATATTCTTACGGTAGCTTGTACAAAACATCAAACAGGCCGATAACCTAAATTGGAATCTGTTTCATAATTTTCAGCCTCAGAAACTTTCTGCTATCCACTGAAAAACGCCACCGATGGGGTGCATCGGCGGCGTTTTTGCGTGGGAGTGATGGATTGCGGATAAAGCCTGTCCCTCTTAGGAAAGGAAGTCGGCGGGGTCCAGGGCTTTGCTGTTCAGGTAGACGGCAAAGTGGACATGACTTTGGACGGCCTGTTCCACACAGGCGGTTTGGCCTACTGTGCCAAGGGTTTCTCCTGCAGACAGCTTCTGGCCTACGGTGACGGGGATCTCCTCGGAAAGATTGGAATAATGGGTGGTATAGCCCTCATCATGTTGGAGCACTACGGTCATGCCGAGTTGTTCGTCCTCATAGATGGTATAGACCGTGCCGGCTGCGGCAGCGCAGACGGGGGCGGACAGCTCTGCCGCCAGATCCATGCCCTCGTGGGTTCGCCAATCTCTGGTGGTGGGATTATAGGTCAGATGATCCACAGCGGCCTCCTGCAGAATCTCACCGCTTACGGGCTTTTGCAGGCGGAAGGGTGTTTTCCCCTTGGTGGGGGAGGTGGTGGTCTCCTGCCCACCTTCTATATTCACGGCGGGCTTGTCCACGGAGGGGGCGGTCGTACCGGGGATCACCTGTACCGTGGGGGTAGATCCCTTGGTGGGATCGTTGTTGACAGTGGGTCCTTTTTGTTTCAAAAGGGAATAACCGGTGACTCCCACAACAGCCGTACATAGCAGCAGGGCTATGTAGTAGCCCTTCTCCTTCAGAAAGCTGCGGAAGCCTTTGAATTTGTTTTGCATATTAGCACCTCCGTACATCAGTATTACCCAAAAAAGCTTTTTCAACACAGAAAGTTCTCGACAGCTTTCGCAGGATCGGGGAGCTATACTATAAATATACGGAAGAAAGGACGGATGAACCATGAAACAATCTGTACTTCGCAAGGCCTGTGGGATCCTTTTACTGCTCCTTGCCATAGGGATCCCTGCGGGGGTTATTTCCGCCATGGGGAAGGGGGAGACCCAAGCTCTCTGCGGAAGTGTGGAGCTTCTGACGGCGGCGGGACGGGAGCTGTTTCTCTACGATCAAAAAGGAGCGTGTATTTCCAAGCTGAGAGGGGATGCACAGGGGCTTTGCCATACGGGTGAGCTGGCGCAGGGGGAATACTATGTGGCGTGGACGGGAGGAATGGCATATTTTTCCCTCGGGGAACAGGGCGTAACGGAATGGGGCGGAAAAGCGGAGGTGGAAGCCCCCTACCGCCTGTTACTGTTACAGCCCGATCAAGGCTCTGTGAGGATAGGAACAGTGGCACGGGGACGCTGGTATACTTATGAACTGAGTGCCGGGGACAGTTGCTACAGGCAGGAGCTGAACTGCGAGACGGGGGAGCGGATCGGCTGTTTGTTTTCCGCAATTCCCTTGGGAACCTATGAACTGCGGGAGAATGGAAGACTCCTGTGTACGGTGGAGCTGACGGCAGAGAAGCCCTGTGTGAGTCTGGAACTTCCTTAAGGAGAAAAAATCGAGAAAATCTTGGAAATCTACAGGGAAGCTCTTGACATTTTCGGATTATGTGATATGATATATGAGCCGATTCCAAGAAACGGCAAAATTACATTTGAATTTCATAACCTTATCGAGAGTGGCGGAGGGACCGGCCCTATGAAGCCCGACAACCTGCATGATGCAAGGTGCCAATTCCGGCGAGCGTACTGTGACCTTCACGGTATGAGAATGACTGCTTTTTTCGGCAGTACTTGATCGACAGATGAGGACAATTTTCCTGCCCTGTCGAGAAGACAGGGTATTTTTGTTTTCGGTAGGTTTTGAAATCCAGAACAGAAAGAAAGGAATTATAGACATGCAAAAGAGAATTTTCACTTCCGAGTCCGTTACCGAAGGACATCCCGACAAAGTTTGCGACCAGATCTCCGATGGCGTTCTGGACGCTATTTATGCCCAAGATCCCAATGCCCGTGTAGCTTGCGAATGCGCTACCACCACCGGTATGGTTCTGGTTATGGGCGAGATCTCCACCAACTGCTATGTGGACATTCCCAAGGTTGCCCGTGAGACCCTGTGCAAGATCGGCTACAACAGCCCCGAGGCAGGCTTCAACGGCAATACCTGCGCTATCCTTACTGCCATTGACGAGCAGTCCGGGGACATTGCGATGGGCGTTGACAATTCCTACGACGATGCCGACACTCTGGGCGCCGGCGATCAGGGCATGATGTTCGGTTATGCCTGTGATGAGACCGAGGAGCTTATGCCCGCGCCCATCAGCTTCGCACACAAGCTCAGCAAGAAGCTCTCCGAGGAGCGCAAGAACGGAAATCTGCCTTGGCTCCGTCCTGATGGCAAGAGCCAGGTTTCTGTACAGTACGCAGAAGACGGCACCATCGAGCGTCTGGATAACATCGTTATCTCCACCCAGCACGCTGAGGATATCGAGATCAACGATCTCCGCGAGGCTGTGATCGAGACCATCATCAAGCCCACCCTGCCCAAGGAACTGATCGACGGCGACACCAAGTTCTATGTTAACCCCACCGGCCGTTTCGTCATCGGTGGCCCTGTTGGCGACAGCGGTCTCACCGGCAGAAAGATCATCGTTGACACCTACGGTGGCTATGCTGCTCACGGTGGCGGTGCTTTCTCCGGCAAGGATCCTACCAAGGTTGACCGCTCTGCCGCTTACATGGCTCGCTACGTTGCCAAGAATCTGGTCAAGGCCGGTCTTGCAAAGCGTTGCCAGATCGAGCTGGCATATGCCATCGGTGTGGCACAGCCTGTTTCCGTTCTGGTTGAGACCTATGGCACCGGCAAGCTCTCCGACCTGCGTCTGAGCGAGTTGGTACGTGAGTGCTTCGACCTCCGTCCCGCCGCCATCATTTCCACCCTGAATCTCCGCCGTCCCATCTACCAGCAGACCGCCGCTTACGGTCACTTCGGCAGATTGGATCTGAACCTCCCCTGGGAGCAGACCGATGCCGTAGAGCGCATTCTGGCTCGCGCTTAATGGGAAAATAACTCCGTACAACCAACAAGGAGGACAGTGCTTCGGCACTGGCCTCCTTGTGTTAGTTTTTGTCAGTCATCTAAAGAACCGAAAGCTGTTTTATGGGAGGAAATCCATTAAAAGATGTTGTGTAAAATAATTTCCAACATACTTTTGCTTGCCGGAGCTTGTGGGGATACTACAGAGAAAAAATAGCAAACCCCATACGTAAGTCCTGCAGGAATTATTTGTTCCTGCAGGACTTCATTTCCGGTATGCATTTTTATCTGCGATAGGGAACCGTTTCTCCTGTTTTCTCCCGTTCGATGAGCATTCCATTTTTCTCGAAAGTATAGCGGTAGATCGTACTTGTTCCTCCAATGGAGAAGGAACTGGTAGCAGGCGAATAGAATGTGCTTGTAATGCTTTCCACATCCCACAGTAGCAGGCCTGTATCACTGTGGGACAAGGCTCCACCCATGGAACCCTTGACGGAATAAAATTCCTGTGGCGTTCCCTCTTGGGGCTCACATACCAACAAAAGTGCCGTATAGTTTTCTCTTACCATGGGAGTTAACTCTTCATCGGATATCTCCCAAATATTACGATCGAACAAATAGTTCAAAACAGAAGCAATTTCATATCTGTCTCCCGCACTCTGAGTTTCGTCCTCAAGTTTTGGTACGGAATAGGCCGATAAATAGATTTTTCCGGAAAACTCTATCATATCTGTGATATAATAATAAGCGTCCTCTTGGCTGTAGGAAAAAGAATCCGTAATCGTGCCATCCCGATCTACTTTCACGATCTTGCCATACTCGTCCGTCATATAGCTACCCAACTGTACCAAATATCCATCTTGGAAGCATACAGCGTTCCATATCCCGTAGTTTCCCACTTCTGTTTTATGGAAGGATGTTTCTTCACCGGTTGCTGTATATTGACTCACACAAAAATATTTCAGATCACCACGGCTGATCACTCCATAGCTCCCATCGGGATTTTGCAAAATAGCCCCTATGTATTCATCCTCGAATCCGTGGTCTAATTTACGGATCCATTCTCTTTCTCCCTTTTCCGAAATTTTCACCATCCATGCATAGCTCTTTTGCAGGCTGGACCAAGTCTCCGTCTGTCCGTATGCGATCACCCCACCGGAAACAATGATGTAATCGGAGATCCAAAATTCCGAAACCTCCACACGCCAAAGGAGACTTTGCCCATCATACTTTTCCACATAGCTCTTATCATGAACATCGAAGCCTAAAACCGGATTTTCTTTATAGTCCGAACCATAGCTATAATGAATTCCGTCTTTTTGTTCTACCCACAAATTACCTGCATTCATATAATTCCAGAGATTCTCCACATTCTCCGGTGTGGGATCTTCCTGTAGGATCTCATAGCCCTCTACCTGTTGTTGGGAAATTCTGTTTGTAAGCACATCCGAGGTCTTGGAATAGGAAAAGGACTCTGTCGTAATATCTCGGTAGACTGCCTTGATTTCTTCCCTGCTCAATCCCTCTGTGGACAAGCCGTAATCCTCAAAGAAGCGAACTGCCTCTTGATATTCCTTTGCTTCTACGGTATATGCATAGGTTCCACCGCCTATTGCAAGGAGTAGGAACACACAGGCCGCCACTGCAACAGTTCTTCTCCACATAGGATTGCAAGTCCGGCTGTTTGTCTCCGAGTGAATGGAGTCAAAGGACAATTGAGGTTCCGGGAGTTTTTCCACTGCATTATGTAATTTCTGTTCCATATCCATCCTCCTTTTCACGAAGCTTCGCAATTGCGCGCTCATAGCGTTTCTGAGCCGCCCTTGTGCCGATGCCTAAAACAGAGGCAATCTCCTTGTGGCTTAGACCGCCCGCAATTTTCAGTGTTACAATTTCCTGCTCCTTCAGTGAAAGTGCCGAGATCAAATCTATGTATCGGAAACTTTCCTCTGCCTCCAAGGGGCGTTCTCCCAGAGGATCTTCCCGCTTGGCTCTCCTCATATGATCAAAGCATAAATTTCGGGCAACTCGATACAGCCAAGCCTGAGCCTTCTCCGACGCCACATAGCTTTTCCCCGATAGCAATTTCACAAACACATCTTGGAGCACATCTTCCGCCATATACCGATCTCTCGTAATAGATAGTACATAACGAAAGATGCCAACTTTATACTGTTCATATAATTCTTGCACGGACTCACGATCCACAGGCATCACCTCCTTCTACCTATATGACGAACAAGGTAAGTAAAATGCGACAATCTTTTTTCTCTATTATAAACCAAAACGAGAGTTTTTTCTATCTACGCATGAAACCAACTTCAAAATTTTACGGGATATAAAGCATAGGATCCTATAACACAAGAGAAAGGTGGGATGCACCATGGATGAAACCATCGTTGAGCTGTATTGGGAACGAAAGGAATCTGCCATTGAGCAGACGGAACAGCGGTATGGCGGGTATTTGCAGAAAATAGCCTACAACATTCTCGCGGATTGGGAAGATAGCAAGGAATGTGTCAATGATGCCTGTCTTGCGGCGTGGCGTTCCATTCCTCCCCATCGTCCCAAGGTTCTGCGGAGCTATCTTGCCAAGCTCACCCGGCAGATCGCCATTGACCGTCTGCGGAGCCGAAAAAGCATAAAGAGAAAAGCATCGGAATACAGCCTCTCCCTTTCGGAGCTGTCCGATACCTTTTCCTGTGGGGATAGTGTGGAAGATGCTTTTGATGCCGAACTCCTCCGTGAGGCCATAGGCAAATTTCTCAATACCCTTCCCAACGAAGCAAGAGTCGCCTTTCTCGGTCGATATTATTACTTTGACTCTCTCAAGGAGGTGGCGACTTACTTTCAAAAGGTCGAGTGGGTCTTGTTATAGAATTCTTCCTCTTGCAAAAAATAAGGAAATAGAGTATAATTGTTACGACTGCACCTTTTTTTATTTGGAATTACGTTACCTCAGAGGAGATAGAAATATGGCAAAGAGCATGATGCAAACCATGTTGAGTGTATTTTTCTTATTTTTGACAGCGGTCATATCCCTGATCGGTCGCTTTGCTCCGACTTTTGTGGAGTATGTTTATATGCCCCTGTCTCAGGCAGCTATGAAATTCCTTGCGGGAACGCTGTCTGTTTTCCCTGTGGCTGTGTGGGAAATTGTTGCGGTAGCTCTGGTGGTTTGGGCGTTGTATTCGCTTGTACGAAATTTTGTGGAGATGAAGCTTCTCCAATGGTGTACGGGACTGCTTCTGGCTGTGAGCTTCGGGTTCTTTGCCTTCATGGTACTGTGGGGCATGAATTATTACGCACCGAGCATTCAGGAGCGACTGGACATCCCTGAAAGAGAGTATTCCGTACAGGAACTGCGGAGAGCAACAGAATATTATCGGGATATGGCAAACAAAACAGCCTCCTCCGTCAACCGTGATCAAGATGGGGCAATGGTTTCCGCCAGCTTCAACAAACAGGCGGAGAATGCCGCAGACGGCTACAAGATCCTGGAGATCCGTACGGAGGAATTTACAGGACCCAAGGCACAGCCCAAACGCCTGCTCAGTGGTGGTCTGTTCACTTTCGGTGGAGAACAGGGGATCTTTGTGCCTTTTACCGGGGAGAGCTGTGTCAGCGGTGAGACCTACTGTGCGGTACTTCCCTTTGCTATGTGTAATCAGATGGGCAAGCGTATGGGATTTGCCCGAAATACAGAGGCGGAATTTGCCGCTTTCCTTGCTTGTTCTGCTCATGAAAGCCCCGAATTTGTATATTCCGGCTATTTTATGGCCTTCAGCTATTGCTACAATGCCCTCTACGCCCGGGACCGTAACGCCGCCGTTCAGGTATGGCAGGGGGTGGGCAGAGAGCTCCGTGCAGACTGTTTGGGGCGGATCGAGTACGAAATGGGTCACGAGAACCAAGCGGTGGTTCAGGTCAAGGAAGATCTGGCGAAGAGCTACCAACAGCTTTTGCGAGATAAAATGGGAACGAAAACCATGGTCAGTGTGTCTCAGCTTTTGACCATGTGGTATTATGAGGGGATCTTATGAGAAAGAATTTCACTCCTGTTTATGCCCTCCAGCAGGTGATGCTGTGGGGACAGTATGGCTGTTTGTTTTCCTATGCCAATCCCTATTTGACAGAGCAACTTGGCATGACAGACAGCGTAGCAGGCTTGATTTTGGGCATTGCTACAGCGCTGTCCTTCCTGCTGCAGCCTGTACTTACGACCCTGGCTGACCGAGGCTCTCCGGATGCCAAGCGGATCTGCATTCTGGCATCGGCAGTTAACAGTCTGTCTTGCATATTAACCCTTCTTGTGCCACAGTGGGCGGTGTTCTTCTTTGCGCTGGCCTGTGTCAGCCTGCAGGTTCTGCCCTCTTTTTCCAATGCCTTGGGCATGCAAGCCATCCGCAACGGCTATTCGGTAAATTTTGCCGTTGCCAGAGGATTGGGCTCTGTGGCCTTCGGTGTATTTGCCAAGGTGATGGCTCTGTGTATCGACCTGTGGGGCAACCAAAGCGTGGCACTGAGCGGAGCTTTGGTGGCATTCTTCCTGCTCCTTGCGACCCTGCCCTTCCCGCGGATGATCGGAGAGGAAAGTCGGGAGGAGGAAAGCACCTCTGCAGCCGGCTTCTTCCGCAGAGAGCCTCGCTTCCTTCTGCTGATCCTTGCCTCGGTGTTGCTGTATGTGGGACATAATGCCCTATGCAACTGTATGTTCCGTGTGGCACAGAGTAAGCTGGGGGCAGGGGAGATCGATGCGGCAACGGCCTTGCAGGGCTCTGCTCTGCTGATCGCCGCCGTAGCGGAGCTTCCCACCATGTTCCTGTTTACCGCCCTTCTGCGGAAGGTGCGCTGTGACATTTGCCTGTGTCTGGCCTGTGTCTTCATGACCCTGAGAGTTCTGCTGACATGGCTCTTGCCGGGAGAGACCGGATTGCTTCTGACCCAGCTGACCCAAATGGGAGGCTACGCCCTGTATGCGGTGTCTTCCGTTTATTATGTGGGAACTGTGGTGAAAAAGCAGGATGTGGTCAAGGGGCAGACCTACTTGGGCGCATCCAATACCCTTGGCTGTCTGCTGGCCTATGTGGTAGGCGGTGTGCTGATCGATGCCTTTGGCACGGAAGCCATGCTGCTGACCTGTCTGATCTCCTCCGCCCTAGGCATGCTCCTGATGCTCTGCGCCCGTCAACGGGTAGAGAAAACCGTGGGAACGTAAGACCACCCCAAAAAAGATACAGAATACAAAGTGCTGTGCTCTGGGAAAGGGTACAGCACTTTATATATTTCGCTGAAAATTGTAAAAATTCCCTAATGTGCAAGAGGGATAGATACCTTTGAAAAGCAAGGGAAAAATATTCACCAAAGTTTTAGAGAGGGGCTTTACTTTTGCTTTTTTCAGTGGTAACATAGAATAAAATCTATATTGCAGAAAGACAGCTTTCTGCCGTATGGAAACATTTGAAAGGAGAGAAAACCAATGGAAACATTGCAATCTAAGATTTTGTCTATGCTTCTGATCCTGACTATGCTGTGCAGTGTCCTGCCGCTGGCCGTTTCGGCAGTTTCTCGGGAAGCAACAGCTCTGCCGGAAGGCACAAAGGCTATTAGCCTTCCCCAAGGGATTTCCGCTCCCGGTTCACAGACCAGAAGAGGGGAAACCTACGCCTATGTTCTGGTCAATTCTGCCAAGAGACTGACCGACGGAGAATACCTCATTGTGGCCTCCGCCACCGGCACATATGCCAAATACGGCTACTATGCCATGACCACCAAGGAAGACAGCTATTACAGCCTCCTCCAAGGCTTGGGACAGGGCTTCAGCACTCTGCCCTTTATGCTGAATTTGGACTCCTCTCTTTACAGCACCTTCGCATGGAAGGTCAAGGGGAATGCCCAACAGCTCACCCTGCAGACTCCCTCCGGTGGATATCTCACCTCCGATGATGATACCACAGCCTTGAGCCTGTCTAACTCCGGCTCTCAGTGGCGTGCTACCTACTCTGCGGAAAAGAAGGCCTTTGTTTTTGACAGCAACGGCCGTTATCTGGCACTCCGTGACGATGTGGATGCAGTTTGCGACAACAAGATGAGCGGTTTCAGCAATGTTGCCTCCGCTACCGGGGATGTGTACATGCATGTTTACAAGCGTGTCAACACCACGGAACTGAAGGAGATCACTCTGTACCACTCCCTGAATCTGGCAAGCGACATTACCATGAATTACATTGTGGAGAAACAGCAATTTGCCGGCTTCGAGGAGCTGGAGCTGGAGCTTACTGTCCCCGTATATGAGGGTAATACCCTTGTGGCTCTGGAGACCCGTGTTCTGACCCCTGTAGAAAACGGAGATTTTTATTACTTCACTCTCAACGGCATGACAGCGGTGCAGATGAATGATATTATTCAAGGTGTCATTTACGGTCAGAGAGAGGGTATTGAGTACATTACGGAAACGGACTACTACAGCATCGGTACCTATGCCTACAATCAGATGGCAAAGGACGGCTCCGGAACGGCACTGCGGAAGGTCTGTGCAGAGCTTCTGCGATACGGCAGTAAGCTGCAGACCTACAAGGGTTATCGCACGAATGCCCTTGTGGATGCCAATATGACAGAGGAACAGCGTGCTTACCTGACGGATTTGGAGTCTGTGAAATTCGGATCTTCCAATACTGTCCTCAACGATCTGGCTGAGCCCGCAGTAACCTGGGCAGGTAAGGGTCTGGATATGCAGAGCAAGGTTGCCCTGCGTATGATTGTGGATCTGAGCAACTACCGAGGCACTATGGAGGAGCTTTCCGTCCGTGTGAGCTACATTGATTTGGAGGGGGAGGAGATCACCTGCATCCTCCGTGACTGTGTGGTCTATCGGGAAGAAGAGAATCAGTATGCCTTCAATTTTGACGGCTTGTGTGCCGCAGAACTTCGCACGGTGGTTTCTGCCGCCGCTTACTGTGGAGAAACACGAGTCTCTCCCACCCTGTGTTACAGCGTGGATACCTACGGCAACGGCAAGAAGGGCGCTCTGCTGGAGGCCTGTCAGGCGCTGGTGGCATACTCCGATGCCGCTTTGGAATATTTTGTTTCTTAAGTCCCCTATGAGCCCCTGCACCCCCGAAGACGGTTCTTCGGGGGTGTTTTTCTGCGAAAAAAGAGGAAAGCTGAATGGAATATACAGTATCCCCTGTATAAATCATGGGAGAATGGGCGGGAATGGGAAATCGGCTTTCGTCAATATGTATAAATCACATGTGTATGTAAAGGCTTACAAAAACATAAAATGCGGTTGTTTACGAAAAAAATTCGGAGCTATTGATTTTTTCACAAAAACTAGTATGATAATAGAAAGCTGAAAATGGGGTAGTCCCCGTTTTTAGGAAAATGAAAGGAGAAGTCAAAATGAAAAACACCGTCATGAGACTCTTGGCTGTGATCCTGACCGTTGCCATGCTTTGCAGTATGCTTCCGGCCATGGCCTCCGCACAGGAAACTGCGGAAGCCCCTAAGGAGATCTCCAAGAAGTCCGAAGCCATTATCGAGGCTGACATCTGGGATAAGATCGAAAGCTTCGAAAATGACAACATCATTGCCACCAGAGATGATCCCGTCAGTGAGGATGATTATGCCGAGCTGTCCGACGAGATCGAGGCTCTGGTCAAGCAGTCCGAGACCTTCGTAGAAGGCTCTATCGTCCGTAACGGCGATTTCTTCACTTGGGAAACCAGTGAAGGTATCGTTTGCGGTTATTCTCCCGCACTGCGTTTCAAGACTCGCAACAACACGGAGACCGGCGAGGATAAGATCGAGACCAAGTCCTATGCTACCAAGGCCTCTCCCACCTCCAAGAATGTGTATCTGATCGCCCCCTACTACGGCTCTGACCCCAGCTTTACCGATCAGTACAAGAACGAGGCAAACTCCATTGCCAAGGCAACCGGTGGCCAGTACACTCTGTATCAGGCTGCCAATGCCTCCATCACCAACATTGCTACTGCCATGCAGAGCGGTGGCGTGGTGATCTTCGACTCCCACGGCATCACCGACTATTCCAACGGTGACGACTATGTATCCAGAGCAAACTCCTCTTACATCTGTCTGAAGACCTCCACCGGTATCACCAACTCCGATATGAGTGCTGTTTCCGGTAGCTACGGTACTTACTACCATGCATTCAACGGTGGCTCCGGCACTTACTGTGTTGACGGCACTGCCATTAAGAACCACATGAGCAAGGCCGCTCCCGGCACCATTCTGTGGATGGCCATCTGTCTGGGCATGGCAACCGGCGGTCTGTGTACCCCCATGCGCAATGCAGGTGTTGAGGTGGTTTACGGCTATTCTCAGTCCGTTTCCTTTACCGGCGACTATGAGTATGAGACCTATTTCTGGAACAAGATGAAGGCCGGCTCCGATGTGAAGACTGCTATTTCTTACATGAAGTCTGCCGCCGGCTCCAACTGGGACCCTGCCTATGCCAATTACTCCCTGTCTTCCGCAAAGGCTAACTATGTTGCATTCCCCATTGTGGTTTCCGATCAGGACAGCTATCCCGGACAGGGCAAGGTTGACGCAGTACAGACTGTCTACTCCACCTATAAGCTCTTTGAAAGCGGATCTTCCGACTCCGGCTCCTCCGACTCCGGCTCTTCCGGTTCCGGCGCAACCGCAGAAGGTGGCACTTTTAATCTGGTGACCTCCGCAAGCAACCTCACTGCAGGCGATTACATCATCCTTGCCGCCGCCAACGGCACCTATGCAGGGGACTACAGCTACTATGCACTGACCACCGAGCAGGATGCAACTTATGCAACCATGCAGAGTAACGGTCTGAACTTCAACAGTCTGCCCACTACACTGACCTGCGATGATAAAAATGCAGGCTACTTTGTCTACACTCTGAAGGGCAATGCCAACGGCTTCACCTTGACTACAGACCTCGGCTCTCTGGAAGGCGGCGCCGATTCCGAAGGTGCTTACCTTTATTACGGCAGTGCTACCACTTGGAAGGCAAGCTACAACTCCACCTCCAAGGGCTTCCGGCTTGCCGGCGACGGAGCTAACATGGCTCTGCGCGATGATTACAGCACCATGGGTAGCAATGGATCTCCCATGTTTGCCGCATCCTCTTCCTCCGGCACTACTGTGATGCACATGTACAAGCGTGAGACATCCGGGACCACTGCCTGCTCTCACAGCAGTACCTCCACTTCTACCACTCCCGCTACCTGCACCACCGCAGGCTCTACCACTGTGACCTGTAATTCCTGCGGCACTGTGGTCAGCACCTCCACCATCCCCGCAACGGGACACAACATCACCTATACCTCCAACAACGACGGCACGCATGACCTGTACTGCTCCAATTGTAACGGTACCGGCACTGCAGATTGCACCTATACTAATAATGTATGTAAGTACTGCGGTTACAACAACAGCAGTAGCTCCGACAGCGACTCTGAAACCATCAGCTTCCAGCTGGTGACCTCCGCAAGCGGTTTGACTTCGGGAGAATACCTGATCATGACGACCGCTACCGGTAGCTATGCAGGCAACTATGGCTACTATGTTATGACTAGCGCAGTGGACAGCCAGTATGCTATGCTTCATGGTACGGGTCTGAACTTCGACTCCTTGCCCACGGGTCTGCTTCTGGATGCTTCTGCCTACGATACCTATGTTTGGATCGTCAATGGCAATGCCAACGGCGCAAGCTGGAAGACCTCCGGCGGCACCTATCTGACCGCTAACTCTGCCAATACCAGTCTGACTTTGGCAAATTCTTCTTCCAACTGGACAGCCTCCTACTCCTCCTCCAAGCAGGGCTTCACCCTCAGCTCCCTGAACCGTTATCTGGCACTCCGTGACGATGTTTCCACTACCGGTGACAACGGTGTTTGCGGTTACACCACCATCGCCGGTGTTGCCAACAGTGCCTACATGCATCTGTATAAGAGAGTAGACTCCGAGACCTCCTGTTCCCACAGCGATACTTCCACCAGCACCACTGCCGCAACCTGCACCCAAGCAGGTCAGACTCTGGTGATCTGTGATGATTGCGGTGAGACTGTCAGCTCTACCACCATCCCCGCACTGGGACATGATTATACCTACACCTCTAACAACAACGGCACCCATAAGATCGGCTGCTCCCGTTGCAGCTACAGCAAGAGTGAAAACTGCACCATGGTAAGTGGCACTTGCCGCTACTGCGGTTACAGCGAAGAGCCCGAGCTTCCCGACGAGCCCGAGCTTCCTGCACAGGAACTGGCAGAGGGACAGTATGTTATTGCGGCTTATGTGGACGGCGAATACTACGCTATGTCCAACGCTTTCGCAAGCAAGATCGACGGCACTGTTGTGACTGTCATTGACGGCAAGGTTCCCGCAGAGGATGCCATTGATTATGTCATTACCCTGTCTTCCGCAGACGGCGGTTGGGTCATTGAAAGCCCCGACGGCTCTTATCTGAAGTACAACTCCTCCACCAATCTGGCAAAGGCCACCGAGCCTTATGCTTGGGACATCAGCGAAGGTGCTAACGGCACCTGGCGTGTGGCTGCACAGACCTCCGGTCGCGGTCTGGTATTCCGTGCAAAGACCTACAACCAGTTCGGCGGTTACTCCACCACCAATTGCACCGAGGGCAGTGCAGAATACTTCGACATCGAGCTTCTGCCCATCGACGGCGAGATCTCCGAGCCCGAGCTTCCCGAATGCACCCACGAGGCTACCGAGACTGTCACCGAGGATCCCACCTGTACCGAGTCCGGCACTGTGACCGTGATCTGCGCCGATTGCGGTGAGATCATCAGCACCACCACCGTCCCTGCCACCGGCCATGACTTCAGCTATACCGGCAACGGCGACGGCACTCACACCGGCACCTGCGCAAACTGCGGTGACACCGACAGCGGTGACTGCACCGATCCCGAAGGTGTTTGTGATGTTTGCGGAGCAGACAATACTCCCGACGCACCCGAGCTTCCCGCACAGGAGCTGAAGGAAGGACAGTTTGTGATAGCTGCTCTGGTGGATGGGAATTACTATGCCATGTCCAACACCTTTGCAAGCAAGATCGACGGGACTGTAGTGACTGTGATTGACGGAAAGGTCCTTGCAGAGGATGCCATTGACTATGTGATCACTCTGTCCTCCGCAGAGGGCGGTTGGGTCATTGAGAGCCCCGACGGCTCTTATCTGAAGTACAACTCCTCCACCAATCTGGCAAAGGCCACCGAGCCTTATGCCTGGGACATCAGCGAAGGTGCTAACGGCACCTGGCGTGTGGCCGCACAGACCTCCGGTCGCGGTCTGGTATTCCGAGCAAAGACCTACAACCAGTTCGGCGGTTACTCCACCACCAATTGCACCGAGGGCAGTGCAGAATACTTCGACATCGAGCTTCTGCCCATCGACGGCGAGATTTCCGAGCCCGAAATTCCCGAATGCACTCATGAAGACACCGATACCGTCACCGAAGATCCCACCTGCACCGAATCCGGTACTGTGACTGTGATCTGCGCCGATTGCGGTGAGATCATCAGCACCACCACCGTCCCTGCCACCGGCCATGACTTCAGCTATACCGGCAACGGCGACGGCACGCACACCGGCACCTGCGCAAACTGCGGTGACACCGACAGCGGTGACTGCACCGATCCCGAAGGTATCTGCGATATCTGCGGTGCAGACAACACTCCCGACGAGCCCGAGCTTCCCGATGAGCCCGAAGTTCCCGCCGCAGAGCTGACCGAGGGTCAGTTCGTTGTGGCAGCTTATGTGGACGGCAAGTATTATGCAATGTCCAACAGCTTCGCAAGCAAGATCAACGGTACTGAGATCACTGTAGTGGACGGCAAGGTTCCTGCTGCAGAGGCTGAGGGCTATGTGATCACCCTGTCTTCCGTAGACGGCGCTTGGGTCATTGAAGGTCCCGATGGCTCTTATCTGAAGTACAACTCCTCTACCAATTTGGCAAAGGCTACCGAGCCTTATGCTTGGGATATCAGCGAAGGTAGCAACGGCACTTGGCGTGTTGCCGCACAGACCTCCGGTCGCGGTCTGGTATTCCGCGCAAAGACCTACAACCAGTTCGGCGGTTACTCCACCACCAACTGCACTGAGGGCAGTGCAGAATACTTCGACATCGAGTTCCTGCCCATTGACGGCGAGATCATCGAGCCCGAAGAACCCGTATGCACCCACGAGAACACCGAGACCCTGTCCATCCCCGCAACCTGCACCCAGGAAGGCACTTCTACCGTGACCTGCACCGATTGCGGTGAGATCATCAGCACTACCACCACTCCCGCAACCGGCCATGCTTACAGCTATGTGGGTAACGGCGACGGCACCCATACCGGCACTTGCGCAAACTGCGGTGACACCGACGGCGGTGACTGCACCGATCCCGAGGGCGTCTGTGACATCTGTGGCGCAGATAACACCCCCGACGAGCCTGAACTTCCCGAACAGCCTGCCATCGATCTGGCAGAGGGCAGATATGTAGTAGCCGCCAATGCCAACGGCGTATACTATGCAATGTCCAATACCTTCGCAAGCAAGATCGGCGGTACGGAGATCAGAGTCATTGACGGCAAGGTTGCCGAAGCAGATGCTGAGGGCTTTGTGATCACTCTGACTGCTGTGGAAGGCGGCTGGAGCATTGAAAGCACCAACGGCACTTATCTGAAGTATGCTTCCTCCACCAATCTGGGAGCTTCTGCAGATCCCTATGCATGGATCATCAGCGAAGGCACCAACGGCACATGGCGTATCGCTGCTCAGACAGAAGGCCGTGGCCTGATCTTCCGTGCAAAGTCCTACAATCAGTTCGGCGGCTACGCTCCCTCCAACTGCAACCCCGGCAGTGCAGAGTACTTCGATATGGAACTTCTGCCTGTTGCCGACATTGCTGTTGAAGAGGAAACTCCCGAGATCTTCGATGTGAACATCCGTCACTCTCTGAATCTTGCAAACGATATTTCTATTAACTACCTGGTAGCGGTGGGTGAGCTTGCAGATTACAGCGACTTCTATCTGGAAGTCGAGATCCCCAACTATGTGGGCAATGACTACACCGGCAGCTACAAGGTCCAGATCCGGCCTGTTGAGAAGAGTGGCTACCATTACTTCGTTCTGGAAGGCATGACTGCAGTCCAGATGAACGATATGCTGAAGGCAACCCTCTTCGCAAGCAAGGACGGCGAGCTGTATGCTTCCGAAGTGGATGTTTACAGCATCGGCACTTATGCTTACAACCAGCTGGTAAAGAATACTGCACCTGCAGAGCTGAAGAAGCTGTGTGCAGAACTGATTCGCTACGGTAGCAAGGCACAGCTCTTCAAGGACTACCGCACCGACGATCTGGTTGACGAAACCATGACCGAGGAGCAGAAGAGCCTGCTGGTAGCTCTGGAGGGCGTGACCTTCGGTAACAACAACCGTGTTCTGGAAGACCTGGCGAACCCCACCGTAACCTGGGCAGGTAAGAGCTTGGATCTGAACACCAAGGTTGTTCTCCGTATGATCGTGAACCTGAGCAAATACAGTGGCAACATGAGCGATCTGAGCCTGCGGGTAACCTATGTGGATCTCACCGGCGAGGAGCTCACTGTGGATATCAAGGACTATAAGGTCTACGATGCATCCAAGGGCTACTATGTCTTTGACTTTGCAGAGCTTTGCGCCGCGGAACTGCGTGCAGTGGTTTCCATGGCCGTATATGAGGGAGACCGTCAGGTATCTGCAACTCTGCAGTACAGTGCAGATACCTACGGTAACGGCAAGAGCGGTGCTTTGCTGACCACCTGTCAGGCACTGATTGCCTATTCCGATGCGGCTCTGAACTACTTCAGTATGTAAAATCTAACATCGGCATGTAGATTTTAACTAACCCATACGCCCCAAATCTTCGGATTTGGGGCGTATTTCCGTCTGTGGGGGAAACTGTACAGATTGCATAAACAAAATGTGTTGTAAAAGGTCTAACTGAACGGTATATACGGTATATAATGCATAAAAAATACAAAAAATGGAAAACTATCGTCGAAAATGGCTAGTACATTCGTCAAAATGTATAAATGGCAATAAAATGTAAAGGCTTACAAAAATGAAAATGGAGAATATTACCGAAATATCATCGGAGCTATTTACTTTTATATGATACAGTGTTATGATATGGGAAAGCCAAGGGGGATACTATCCCTAAATTTGGCAAAATGGAAGGAGATGTCTTAATGAAAAAGACCATTATGAGACTCATGGCTATGATCCTGACGGTTGCAATGCTCTGCAGCATGCTTCCCGCCTTTGCTTCCGCAGCAAAGACCGAGAACCAGCCCTCCGTTGAGATCTCCAAGAAGTCCGAAGAAATCATCAATTCTGATGTATGGGCAAAGATCGACTCTTATGAAGACGAGAATATCGTTGCCAAGCGTGGCAAGGTTGTCACTGCTGAAAACTATGCAGAACTGTCCTACGAGATCGAGGCTCTGGTTAAGGAGTCCGATACCTATGTAGAAGGTTCTATCAACCGTAACGGCGACTTCTTCACCTGGGAAACCACCGAAGGTATCGTCTGCGGCTACTCTCCCGAGCTCCGCTACAAGACCCGCAACAACGCTGAGCAGGGTCTGGATGTCACCGAGTCCGTTTCCTATGCAACCAGAGGCGGCTCTCCCACAGCTAAGGACGTTTACCTGATCGCTCCTTACTATGGCTACGACTCCAGCTTCACCGATCAGTACAAGAATGAGGCCAACTCCATCGCAAAGGCTACCGGCGGCGAGTATAAGCTCTACTCCGGCACCAATGCTACCCTGACTGCTGTTGCTACCGCAATGCAGAGTGCAGGCGTCGTTATTTTCGACTCCCACGGCATCACCGACTACTCCAACGGTGAGGACTATGTCTCCAAGGCTAACACCTCCTACCTCTGCCTGAAGACCTCCACCGGTATCACCAGCTCCGACATGAGCGCTGTTTCCGGTACCTACGGCACTTACTACCATGCATTCAACGGCGGCTCCTCCACCTATTGCGTCGATGGCACCGCTATCAAGAACCACATGACCAAGTCCGCTCCCTCCAACATCGTTTGGATGGCAATCTGCCTGGGTATGGCTACCAACGGTCTGTGCACTCCTCTGCGTAATGCAGGTGTTGAAGTTGTTCACGGCTACTCCCAGTCCGTCACCTTCACCGGTGAGTACAAGTTCGAGCAGTACTTCTGGAATAAGATGAAGGCCGGCGCTACTGTTGCAGAAGCAAACTCCTACATGAAGTCTGCTTCCGGCTGTAAGTGGGACCCCGTCTACTCCTCCTACTCTCAGTCTCAGGCTAAGAGCAACTATGTTGCATTCCCCATCGTTGTTTCCGATGAAGACGCATATCCCGGCCAGGGCAAGGTCGACGCTGTTCAGACTGTTAAGTCCACTTACACTCTGTTCGGTTCTTCCTCTTCCGGCTCCGGTTCTTCCTCCGGCTCCGGTTCTTCCTCCGGTAGCACCTCTACCTCCGGCGATACCTATGAACTGGTTACCTCCGCAAGCGACCTGACTGCAGGCAAGTACATCATTCTTGCCAATGCTGACGGCAGCTATGCAGGCAGCTACAACTACTATGCACTGACCACCTCTAAGGATGGCTCCTATGCCGCTATGGCTGCACAGGGTCTGGGCTTCGACAGCCTGCCCACCAGCCTGACCTGCGACGCTTCTGCTGCAGGCGACTATGCATGGACCATGACCGGCAGCCGTACCAGCTTCACTCTGAAGTCCGGCAGCAACTACCTGATTTCCGCTTCCGGCTCCACCAAGCTGACTCTCAGCACCAGCTCCACTTCCTGGGCCGGCACCTACTCCTCCAGCTATCAGGGCTTCACCGTCAAGGGCAACAGCCGCTACATCTCCCTCCGTGACGATATCAGCACTGTGGGCGACAATGGCGCTCCCCTGTTCTGCACCGTAAGCTCCACTTCCTCCGGCACCACCTACCTGCACTTCTACAAGCTGGCCGGTTCTTCTTCCGGTTCTTCTTCCGGTTCCGGTAGCACCACCACTACCTGCAGCCACAGCAGCACCTCTTCTTCTACCACCAATGCTACTTGTACTGCAAGCGGCAAGACTACCGTTACCTGCAAGACCTGCGGTAAGGTTGTCAGCACCACTACCATCCCCGCTCTGGGTCACAGCTACAAGTATACCAGCAACGGCAACGGTACCCACAAGGTAAGCTGCGCTCGTTGCACCTACACCTCCAGCGCAAGCTGCACCTACTCCAGCAACGTCTGTAAATACTGCGGCTACAGCAATGCTTCCTCCGGTTCTTCCACCTCCACCGCAATCACTACCGGTCAGTATGTCATCGCCGCTAAGGTTGGTAGCACCTACTATGCAATGTCCAGCACCTTCGCAAGCAAGATCAGCGGCAAGGCTATCACTGTTTCCAACGGTACTGTTTCCGCTTCCAATGCTTCCGGCTACACCGTCAACATCACCAAGAACGGTAGCAGCTACACTATCGATAACGGCTCCAAGTACCTGAAGTACTCCTCCAGCACCAACTTTGCAAGCAGCTCCACTGCTTACAACTGGAACATCACTGCAGGTACCCACGGTACCTACCGTATCACCGCTTCCGGTTCTTCTTCCCGCGGTATCATTTACAGCACCAGTGCTGCTAAGTTCGGTGCTTACGCAGTCAGCAACGCTACTGCAACCTCCAGCATCTACTATGATGTTGAGATTCTGCCCGTTTCCGGTTCTTCTTCCGGCTCTTCCTCCGGTAGCACCTCTACCTCCGGCTCCTACACCTATGAGCTGGTTACCAGTGCAAGTGCTTTGACCGCAGGTGAGTACATCGTCCTGGCAAGCGCTTCCGGCAGCTATGCAGGTAACTACGGTTACTACGCACTGACCACCGCTAAGGACGGCTCCTATGCCGCTATGAGCGCACAGGGTCTGAGCTTCTCCAGCCTGCCCACCGCTCTGACTTGCGATGCTTCTTCCGCATCCGCATTCGTATGGACCATGACCGGTAGCCGTACCAGCTTCACCCTGAAGACCGGTAGCAGCTATCTGATCTCCGCTTCCGGCTCCACCAAGCTGACCCTGAGCAGCAGCTCCACTTCCTGGTCCGGCACTTACAACTCCAGCAAGCAGGGCTTCCAGGTTAAGGGCAACAGCCGCTACATCTCCCTCCGTGATGACATCAGCACTGTGGGCGACAATGGTAGCCCCCTGTTCTGCACCGTCAGCTCCGCTTCCTCCGGATCCACCTACCTGTACTTCTACAAGCTGAACACCTCCAAGACCACTGCTGAGGATGCTGTCAATGCTGACAACCTGACCGTTGCCACCAAGGGCGCTAAGCTCACCAGAACCGGTGTTGAGGCTAAGTTCACTGTTGATGCAGAGGCTTGCGCACAGTACGACCGCATCTACGCTGTTGTCACTGTTAACGGCAAGACCACTACCATCGAGGCTGAGAACTACGGCTTCACCTACGCTCTCAATGCAAGAGAGAAGAACAGTGTCATGACCATCGCTCTGTTCGCAGAGCTGGACGGCATCACCTATGTTGGTGCTACCGACACTTGGAAGCTGGCAGAGGTTGACACCGTCCGCTAAGCTCCTCCGACCCTGAGGGTCGCTTCCTTAAAAATCATGCTCCCCATAGAACAGAGTGATCTGCTCTATGGGGAGCATTTTTTATCCCCGAAAGGATAACAGACAAAATAACCTTGCAATGTCCATTGTTCTGTGATAAAATGTAAGCGTTCTTTACGGGAAACAGGTGTACAAGCCTGTACGAGACCGTCGCCGTGAGGTATACTGTTGACTCCCCTCTTACCTGTAGCCGCAACACAGGGACAACGCCATTGGATCTGTCTGAGAAGGCGGAGGAGGTTTCACCGAGTCGGAAGACCGAAAGAACGCAAAATCCCTCGACCATAGGTTGCGGTTCCGACCTTTGGGGGAAATTTTATTATTTCAAAAGGAGAATACACAATGAGAAAACAAAGCATGAAAAACGCTCTGTTGTTGCTTCTGTGTATGGTGCTGATTGCGGCTATGGCACTGACATTCACGGGATGCACCGACACTACAGAGGAGCATGAACAGTTCACCGGCACTTTCACCGACGGGGATACCTTGGGTAAGGGCAGTACCACCTTCACGCTTGTGGTGGATGATGGAGCAGGTAAGGAAGTCGCCGCACAGGTCTCTACCGATGAGACCATCCTTGGCAAAGCCCTGCTGGAGCTTGGGATCATTGCCGGAGAGGACACCGAGTACGGCCTGTATCTCAAGACTGTCAACGGTGCCACCTATGATTATGAGAAGGACGGCAAATACTGGGCCTTCTACATTGACGGCGAGTATGCACTGACCGGCATCGACTCCACGGAGATCGTAGCAGGCACTGTCTACACCCTCAAGGCAGAGGCAGGTTGATCAATATCTAACAAAACGGGTATTCGGTGTGATCCGAATACCCGTTATTTTACGCTTTGATAGTCTTTTTGCTCAGCTTGTAATAGATGCTGTAGTATGCCCAAATGCACAGTATAAACAGAGCAACCACTCCTAAGGGATACAGTACAGGATTCCCCTTGACCAAATTGTACAGGATGTCATAGGGTGTTCCGTCACCACGGCGCAGGAACATGTAATTATAGTCCAGAATTTGGTTTGCAACATAGGCACAGAGGCAGAAGCCACCCAGAATGCTCAGGGTAATGGGGATGCTTTTCTTTTTCATACCGACCATACCGGACAGGAGGATATACAGGGAGCAGAAGCCGGAGATACAGTGGGTCAAGCCCGAGACCACATTGTCCATAGAAAGCACAGGATAAGCGTTGTAATTCTGCCCTGCGAAGTATGTGCCCAGTACTGCACCCGGAAGTCCGAAGATGGTCACAAAGTCCAGTGCGCCCTCTCGAATTCGCCCTTTGGAAAATGCCGCAAGGGGAATGGTGATCAGCTGAATACTGCACAGGAACAGGGGTAATTCCGTGGTCCATGCCATAGGATTCTTACTCCTGAGACACATGATCAGGATCTTTCCCAGTTCCAGCCCGTCAATGAGGATGGCACTGATGATCAGACAGCGATTCTTTTTCTGCAGGGAGCTATGCTTATATTTTCTGCTCAGCCCAATGGCACACAGGATCATAATGGTCACAAGACCGCTTACAAAGCCCAAATGTTCCGGGGAGAAATACCCTTCGGGGGTACGGCTGTAGCCACCGAAACCGAAAAATTCACCGATATTCATAGGAAAGCATGGATGATCTGACTGCATCCATGCACGCACCCTCTTTCTGTTCCGAATTTATGTATTGATATGAGGTGATGGGATGCTTTATGCATCGGAAGCCGACTTCTTCCTTTTTGTGGAAAAAGAAGAAAATGGCAGAGGGCATTATAGCACAATCTTCTCCGGAATACAATAGGAATTCTATGATTGTAAAGAATTCGGAATTGTGACGGAAGTATCCTGCAAGAAAGGGCGAATCTTGTAAGGTATGGACAGAAGACCGGAAATAAGTTCTAAACTACCCCTTGCGTGAAGGCTGTGATCTATGGTATAATGAATAGATCGAAATGGGAATTGACGGGGTTTTCCGGTGAATTCCTGAGAAAATTATTGAAATATCTTTAAGATCTTCCTCTGAGTGCCTTTGGCCTTATCCGGGGGAGGAAAAAAGTTTACCACCGGGGAAAGGAGGGAGAAACAGCCATATGGAGAATAAAGCGGAGCAGGGATTCCAAACCATGCTGGACCGTATGCTGAAAAACGGTTCTATCACTCGGGAAAATTATGATATTCTGCTGGAACGCTTGAACCGGGCACAGGCCAAGGCGGAGGAGTGGGAACAGAAAAAAGCCCAACAGGAAGCGGAGTTAATGGCACAAAAGGAAGCCAAACGACAGGCGGAATATGCGCAGGAGCTACAACGGCAACGGAGTATGCAGGAAGAACAGCGCCGACGTCGGGAGGAAGCCCAAGCCCTCCTGCAGAAGCAGGTGGAGGAGAACCGCAGGAAAGCCTTGGAACAGGCAAGGAAAGAGGAAGAAGCACGGAGACTTCAAAAACAGAAGCTGGAGGCTCTGCAAGCCATGGAGCTTCCGGAAAATTATGTAAACCCCTATGCCTGCGAGAAGCCTCTCTCCCATCCGGTGGCAAAGGATGCACGGGAGGGACTGACCCTGTCCCTTAATGATTTGGGTACTGTGGATGTGGAATATATATCCTATGTCACAGGCATTGCACCCGGACAGGTGATCCAAAGCTTGCGGGGGCAGATCTATTGTGATCCTCAAAAGTGGGATGCTTGCTTCTATCGGGGCTGGGAAACAGCTGAGGCCTACCTTTCCGGGGACATTCGCAGGAAGTGGGCACAGGCTATGGAGGCAGACAAGACTTACGGGGGCATGTTCTCCCACAATGTGCAAGCCTTGCAACAGATCATGCCGCCCTTAATCCGACCGCAGGATGTGTATGTGACCTTGGGCTCTCCCTGGGTGCCTGCGGATGTGATCGATGATTTTATCCGTCACCTGTTCAAGATCCCCGGTCATTGCTATTGCCAGACCCTCCATCATCCCGGCACCGGCACATGGGAGATCACCAATAAGCCTTTGTATAAACAGCGGATTGCCTCACGCTCCACCTACGGCACGGAGCGGATGAATATGCTGAACATTCTGGAACGAACCCTGAACATGAAGCCTATCAGTGTATATGATGAGCTACCCTGTTTGGATAACCGCTCCGGGAAACGGCGGAGCCTGAACCGCGGGGAGACCACGGCGGCTTTGGAAAAACAGCAGAAAATTTTGGAAGAATTCCAATCTTGGATCTGGCAGGACGAACGGCGGAAAAGTCGTCTTCTGGGGATTTATCAGGAACGATACGGAAGTCTCCGCCCACGGCAATATGACGGCTCTTTCCTGAAGTTCCCCATGCTGTCGGAGGAAGTGGAGCTTTACCCTTATCAGAGAAATGCGGTGGCAAGAATTCTCTTTTCCCCCTCAACCTTGCTGGCACATGATGTAGGCTCAGGTAAGACCTATATCATGGTAGCGGGAGGCATGGAAAGACGGCGCTTGGGGCTTTCTGCCAAGAACCTTTATGTGATCCCCAACAACCTCATTGGGCAGTGGCGGGATATTTTCCTCCGTCTCTATCCCCATGCTAAGCTACTGTGCGTAGAGCCGGACAGCTTTGTCCCCAAGAAACGGCAGTCGGTTCTGGAACAGATCAAAGAGGGGGATTATGACGGTGTTCTCATGGCATATTCTTGCTTTGAACTGATCTCCCTGTCGGATCAGCATCTCCTTGCCCAACTGGAAAGGGAAAAGGCGGAGCTGTGCAGGGATCTCAGACAGAGTTCCCTAAGCACCTCGGGTCTGCGGAGACGGATCAAGGCACTGGAGAAAAAGATCTCCCGTAGCATTGAAGAAGCGGACTTGGAGCAGGAGGGGATTTTCTTTGAGGATCTGGGCATTACAGGCCTCTTTGTGGACGAGGCACACAATTTCAAGAACGTGCCTTTAGAAACACAGACTTCCGGTGTGCCGGGTATCAATGCCGCCGGTTCACGGAAATGTCGGGATATGCTGGACAAAATCCGTGTGGTACAGAGCAAGCCCAATTCCGTGGTTGTTCTGGCTACAGGTACGCCTATTACCAACTCCGTTACAGATGCTTTTGTGATGCAGAATTATCTGCAAGAGGAGACTCTGAGAAGACTGGGACTCAACAGCTTTGACGGATGGATCGGTATGTTCGCACAGGGGGTCACGGAGTTCGAGATCGATGTGGACACCAGCGGATACCGACTGACTACGCGCTTTGCCAAATTCCACAATCTGCCGGAGCTGACGGCACTTTTGGGAACGGTGGCAGATTTCCATCAGGTGGATCGCCAAGACGGCATCCCGGAACTGGAGGACTACGAGGATCATACCCTGCCCCGTACGGCGGAATTTGAGGAATATTTACAGGATATCAGCCAACGGGCAGAATTGGTACGCCAAGGCAAGGTGGATCGGACCGTGGACAATATGCTCAAGATCACCACAGACGGACGTAAGGCGGCCTTGGATATGCGTCTAGTCAGGGAGGATTCCACCCATGGACCTGTGAGCAAGGCAGAAGCCTGTGCCAAACAGATCTTAGAGATTTATTACCGAACTATGGACAGGAAAAGCACCCAGCTTGTTTTCTGTGACAGCTCCATTCCCAAGAAAAGCTTCAATCTTTACGATCAGCTACGGAGCTTGTTGGAGGCAGGGGGCATCCCGGCGGAGCAGATCGCCTATATTCATGATGCCAATACGGAAGGGCGACGGGAGAGACTCTTTGCCCAAGTGCGGAAAGGGAAAATCCGTGTACTTCTGGGATCCACCTTTAAGCTGGGATTGGGTGTAAATGTGCAGGATCGGCTTATTGCCCTGCACCATTTGGATGTTCCGTGGCGACCTGCGGATATGACCCAGCGCGAGGGTCGTATCCTCCGTCAGGGGAACGAAAACACTTATGTTCGTATTTTCCGCTATATTACCGAGGGAAGCTTTGATGCCTACTCCTGGCAGCTTCTGGAGACCAAGCAGAGGTTCATCGTAGGACTTCTGTCAGGCTCTTGGGAGGCACGCAGTGGGGAAGACATTGAAGATACTGTTCTGAATTATGCAGAGGTCAAGGCTCTGGCTGTGGGCAGTCCTCTGATCAAGCGTCGGGTGGAGCTGTGCAATGAGATCACCCGTCTTCTGACCCTGCAACGGAAGTCTGCGGAAAATCGTATTTATCTTCAGGGAGAGGCAAGCTTGCTTCCTCCCAAGATCCGTAGACAGGAAGAACTGATCTGCCAATGCAGAGCAGATTTGGAGGCCTTGCACAGTGGCCGTTCCAAGGGCAAGGGAGAGGAAAGAAAAGCCCTTCGCCAACACATTTTCCATCAGGTGCAGGCTCATCAACGGGAAGATGGAGAGCAGATCCTTGCCAACTACCGTGGCTTTGACATTATCCTTCCGGCGGAGATCTCCCCGGACAAGGCTCATGTGTTCCTGCTGGGACAGGGGAAGTACCCCGTAGAACTGGGCAAGGTAGAGATCAGCTATCTGTCCCGCATCGACCACGTGTTGGACGGTCTTCCTCAGCATTTGGATAAGCTGCTGGAAAATCTGGAGGAACTGAAACGTCGACAGACTGCCATTGACACGGAACTGAAACGTGACCATGAATATGACAGAAAATTGCAAGAATGCAGGGAAGAATTACGCCATGTAGACTTGGAATTGGGTCTGAATGGGGAATAAAAACGGAAGAAATCCGAAATAGACGTTGCTTTTTTACGGAACATCTTCTATAATGGAAGCTGAAGTATGATTTAAAAGATTGCATTTTATCGGAAAGGAGGGACGGACCGTGTGCCTCAGACATTATCATATGGGTGGACAGGATATCCTGCTACACAGAGGGCCTGTGACCTTGTTGGAAGATCCCGCAACGGAGATTTTCCTCAGTGACAAGCCTGTGGGGGAGAAGCCCATTGTTCTGGAAGCGGTGGAGGCGGATCTGTCCTTTTTGGAGCAGTGGAAGACCTCTGTATATACAGGGGGCTACGAGCTACGCCACGGGGAAGGGAAGACCTTCCTCCTGAATCATTGGATGACCCAACGCTTTGCATACGGGGTCTTCCTTGAGGAGCTTCACGGCACGGAGCCACTGCGGATCTATTGTAACAAGGATTGCTTGCAGGATCTGCAAATCCGCCCACAGCATCTTATGGGCTCTGTGGGTCTGCACCACCGCCTCTTGCAACGGGGAGCGGGGATCCTCCATGCATCTTATATTGCCTATGAAGGCAGAGCGGTTCTCTTTGCTGCCCCCTCCCAAGTGGGGAAATCCACCCAAGGGGAGTTGTGGCGGAGGTATGCCAATGCTCGGGTCATTAACGGTGATCGGGCAATGCTGTGTCCTGTGGAGGGACGCTGGCATAGCGGTGGTAGCTTTTCCTGCGGATCTTCTGCCATTTGTGAGAATGAGACCTTGCCTCTGGGGGCAATCATTCTGTTGGAGCAGGGGTCTTCCAATGTGATCCGACCTGCTACAGTAAAGGAAGGCATCCACAGCCTCTTAGCGGGGCTGGAGACCTTCCACTGGGATATGGGAGATGTGGATCTTGCCATTCAGACTGCCACCCGAATGGCGGCGGAGATCCCTATGCTTCGTTATTCCTGCACTGCGGAGGAGTCTGCGGTGCATACCCTGCGTGAGTATCTGGAGGTGAATGTATTCCATGAGAATCTCTGAGTACCTGTTCCAAAAGGCTTCTGTACGGCAGATCCCTTTGAGTGTATCTATGGAACTGTCCCCTGTGTGTAATTTTGCCTGTAAAATGTGCTATGTCCGCAAGACAGGGGCGCAGATTCGGGCAGAAGGGAAGCGTCTTGCCACATGGGAAGACTGGCTGCGTATTGCAAAGGAGCTGAAAGAGGCAGGGACACTGTTCCTCCTACTGACAGGGGGAGAACCTTTCCTGTATCCCAATTTCCGCAAGCTCTATGAGGCCCTTCATGGAATGGGTTTCCTGCTGATGATCAACACCAACGGCACCATGATCGATGAGGAAACCATGGAGTGGCTGAAGGCCATGTCCCCCCATCGGATCAATCTGACTCTCTACGGAGCCGGTGCCGAGACCTACGGCAGAATCTGTGGAAATTCCGCAGGCTTTGAGCGAGCTATGAAGGCACTGATTGCTCTGAAGGAAGCGGGGATCCCCACGGTGATCAATACCAGCATGATCCCTGAGAATGCCGAGGATATGGAAGCGATCATGGACATTGGCAAGAAACTGGGACTCAATACCCGTGTGGGAACCTATATGTTCCCTCCTGTACGGCGAGAAACAGAGGAAACGGACTCACGCTTTACACCTCAGGAATCCGCAAGAATGTATCTGCGCAGAGCTGTGGCACAGTGGGGACATGAGGTCTGCACCCAACAGCTCTGTAGTCTTGTGGACGGTATGGACACTGCCACAGCTGACGATTGGGGCAGTCACCGGGAGGAGTATATGCGTTGCCGTGCGGGCAGATGTAGCTTCTGGATCTCCTGGGACGGCACCATGAGTGCCTGCGGTCTCATGAGCTATCCCAAGACCTACGATGCCTTCCAAGGAGACCTGTTGGAGAAGTGGAAGGATCTGACTGCGCTTGTCCGCAATACTACGGTCTTACAGGGCTGTAGCGGTTGTTCCCTACGGGAGATCTGCAAGCCCTGTGCGGCAACGGTGTATGCGGAAGTGGGCTCTACCAATGAGAAAGCTCCCTACCTGTGCGAGCTTGCCCAATGTATCAAAGAAGAAATCACTGCATATTTGGAGGAACAGAAATGAATCCCGAAACACAGAAGAAAGCCAAGCCCCCTCTTTGGACAGTCATCCTTGCGGTGCTGATCCTTAGCATACTGATCGCAGTGGTGCTGGTACGGGCAGGGAAGGAAGAAACGACCACGAAAGATCCCGAGGAACCGGGAAAGACCACAGGGCAGTCCTTGCAGGATGAGTCTGCAACACAGGAACAGGAAGTTCCCACTACGCAGGATGCTGTTAGTTCTGTGGAAACCGTCCCCACAGAGCAGGGGACTACAGAGCCCGATGCAAATACGGAGCCTAGTGGAAATACGGAGGTCGGCACAAATACGGAGCCTACATATCCTGCGGACACTACCCCTACCGTTGGTGATGGAGAAATCTACGAGGAACGACTGGCGGCCGCTATGGTAGTGGGGATCAGCATGATGTATCCGGACTTTGAATTCCGGGGGATCTATATGGCTTCGGAAACGCCTTTGGAGGCTCACAGTGGTAGTATGGGAGCTTATGTGCTCTTCAGCTCCGGAGGACAGTCTCTGGCGCTGAAATCCGTTCCTCTGGATGCAGAACGGCAGGAAAAGGGAACTGCGGATCTCTACGGCCCTACCTTGGGCTATTCCACCTATGAACTGGTAGATCCTCAGAGTGTGAATACTGCCACTATGAAGGAACTCCAACTGGAGGATCTGGAGGATGCCATCAATCAGGCTACTCAGACCACTGTCATTGAGCGTTAAGAGTTTTCGAAAAATAAGCGGAAATAAAAAATCAGGTTCGTACAAAGCAAGACTTCCAAAGAAGCTTGCAAGGTACGAACCTGTTTTTTTATCTCAAAACGGCGATGAACCTTAGCCCTTCTTCTCCCCACGGCGGTGCCGTCGGGAGAAGGCTGTTGGGATCACTTGGTGGGCCTGTTAGCGTTCCGCTTATCACTGCCCGGAAATTTGAGAGGGATCAATCTGCGAGATTAGCGGTCAGTTCGGCATAGAGCAGGATAACCTTTGCGGCCTGTGCACGGTTTGCAAGACCCAGAGGATCCAGATAGATGCCGGGCTTTGCGTAGGTAATGACACCGTTGACCAGACCTGTATCTACGGCCCATGCCATAGCTTCTTCAGCATAGGTGTGGACGATCTCGCCGTCTTCAAAAGCGGCGAAGTCAATTTCCTTCTCATAGGTTTGACCGCTCAGACGGTAGAGCATGGTGACCATCTGTTCACGGGTGATGTTTGCATCAGGCTCGAAGGTGGTCTCGGTGACGCCCTTAATGACGCCGATGCTGTACATGTAGATGACTGCATTCTTGTACCACTCGCACTCCAGATCGGTGAAGGGGTTCTCGATACCTTCCACGGCGGGTTCGTTCACCATACGGTACAGCATGGTTGCGAACTGTGCACGGGTCAGGGTGCCTTCAGGATCGTAGATGCCCTCGGACATGCCGTTGACCAGACCCAGTCTTGCAGCTTCTACGACGTAATCGTAGTACCATGCGCCTTCATACAGGTCGGTGAAGGGATTCTCGAAGGTATCGGGAGTTTCCACGATGGTGATACGGCCTTCGCCGTTAATGTTGCTGTAGTCAGCGCCCAGGACGCTGTTGTCAGCCTTGATGGTAGCATCGGGGAAGGACTTTGCGTAGTTAGCCAGTACCATGTAGTCTTCCATGACATAGTCCTTGACATTAGCTGCGCCGTCGAACATTGCGAAGCCGTCGCCCAGGTCACGGAGAGTG
>JAZMZW010000005.1:0-16083 GCA_045586205.1 Faecousia sp.
GGCTTCCTCTGACGAGGAAGCTGTCGCGAAGCGACTGAAGGAGAGAAAAAGCCACCACCCACGCACAAACCTCCCTCCAAAAAGCAGGGACTCCCAATGAGTGGCTTCCTCTGACGAGGAAGCTGTCGCGAAGCGACTGAAGGAGAGAAAAAGCCACCACCCACGCACAAACCTCCCTCCCAAAAGCAGGGACTCCCAATGAGTGGCTTCCTCTGACGAGGAAGCTGTCGCGAAGCGACTGAAGGAGAGAAAAAGCCACCACCCAGCACAAACCTCCCTCCAAAAAGTAGGGGCTTCCAATGAGCGGCTTCCTCTGACGAGGAAGCTGTCGCGAAGCGACTGAAGGAGAGAAAATGCCTCCGATCCGTACAAGCCTAGTATAAAAAGCAGTGCCTCTCGACTCATCCTCAGCACACAGCATTTCAACAACACCAACCGTGGGAGTGAGAACCATGAAACCCTACAGCAAAGCAAACATCCCTCTTGCTAAAGAATTGCGAAAAAACATGACCCCATGGGAACGCAAGCTTTGGTATGAGTTTTTAAGTGCCTATCCTGTCCGCTTTCAACGACAAAAAGCAATCGGAAACTACATTGCAGATTTCTACTGCGCCAAGGCGAAATTAGTCATAGAACTGGATGGAAGCGGGCACTATGAACCGGATAAACTTCAACAAGATGCCGAAAGAACCTGTAATCTGGAAGCTATGGATCTGACCGTCCTCAGATTTACCAATAATGATATCACAACAAACTTCCGCGGTGTCTGCGAATATATCGACCTGCTGATCCAAAACATCGTATACGGCAAACCTATGGACTCCCTGTAATCACTTTCCGCAAGTGAAAATCTACCGATCCGTACAAGCCTAATATAAAAAGCAGTGCCTCACGACTCGTGGCTCCCTCTGACGAGGGAGCTCCCCGAAGGGGTGAAGGAGAGAAAAGCTACCGATCAGTACCGGCTAGCAATTAATCGTAAAAACTATCGGTTTTACCTTTTATCTTTCCCGTGGCCTCTACTTTTTGAAGTACATTTGTGCAGACCTTCGGCTTTTTCTCTCCTTCAGTCGCTCCGCGCCAGCTCCCTCATCAGAGGGAGCCGCAAAAGCACAGCCCCTACTTTTATCGTGGGATCGTGCGAGGAGGGGAGTTTTTCTCTCCTTCAGTCGCTCCGCGACAGCTTCCTCGTCAGAGGAAGCCTCAGACTTGAGAGTCCCTACTTTTATTGTGGGATCGTGTGAGGAGGAGAGTTGTTTCTCTCCTTCGGTTGCTTTGTGCCCCGTTACTGCGGTGGCACCGTGTTACGGCTCTGACACATTAGCGGAGTGCTATTCTCTACCATAACGGCCCATCGCTTACCTGTATCAAAGGGAGCGAGACGGCAAACCCTATTGTATATCGGAGGTTTTTTAAATCGAGGTAATGACGAAAACAGCCTTCTTCACCTTTTGTATATCTACCGCCTCGGAGGAATGATTTTTCTTCCTCCCCCCCTTAGTTTGGAGCATTTATCATGAAAGCATTTCTTGAAAAACTGATCCCCGACCATAGTCGGATCCCACTTTTGTTGACTGTACCTTCTCTGATGGTTTCTTATCAGGGAGCAAAGCTGGTGCAGGCACTCTTTGGTATGCCTTATGTCTTTGATCTGACCCTGTCCATAGATCGTTGCATTCCTTTCAGCGCCCCTTGGGTGCTGGTTTACTTCGGAAGCTACCTGTTCTGGATCTATGTGTATCTTATGGGCACAAGGCAATCGCCCCTTATGGCATGGAGCTTGCTTACGGCAGACTGGATCGCCAAGCTTCTGTCCCTAGGCTTCTTCCTGTTCCTGCCGACCACCAATAGCAGACCGGAAATCACAGGGCAGGGGATCTGTGACCAACTTATGGAACTGTTGTATTTCGTGGATACTCCGACGAATTTGTTCCCCTCTGCCCATTGCCTCATTGCATGGTTGGGAACTCGCTTTATTTTCTGCTCTAAGGAACTTCCTCACAGGAAACTCCACTGTTGGATCTCCGCAACAGGCTGTGTTCTGGTGTTCCTGTCCACATTGTATACCAAACAGCACGTGCTGGTGGATATCCTCGGAGCCATTGCCGTGTCCGAAACCGGTTTCTATCTGTCCTTCCACAGCAATCTGCCCCAAAAACTCCAAAGGCTTTTGAAACACAAAAAAAACTAATCTCCACCCACGGACTTCCCAAAGGAAGCCCGTGGTTTTTCACGCTTAAAGGATTCATAAAAATTTCTCAAAATAAATCCAATAAAAACTGTAATTTATAAGTATTATCTGTTGACAAAAGACCTTTAAAAATGGTATAATAAACTGAAAAATTTTGCATTAGGAAAGGATGCGATGCAATGAAAAAACGATTCTTAGCATTTGTGTTGACCGTTGCCATGCTTCTGTCCATGTGCCCCGTCAATGTCTTTGCCGCGAAGACAGAAACGGCCACAACAGAGCAGACCCAGCAGTCTACACAGACCCAGCAGACCACCCAGAGTCTTGCAACTCGCGAGGAATTCCTAGCGGCCATCGATTACGATGCCGCTGTGGATGATCTGGAGTATCTGACCCGTACCATCGGTACTCGTCCTGCGGGCAGTATCGGCGAACACATGGCTGCCCAGTATGTCGGCTCTGTATTCGCAGAATTGGGCTACGAGGTCACTCAGCAGGAAGTCCCCATTAGCAAAAACAGCTATTGGCCGGGCACCATCGGTGAGGTTTATCTGGGCGACCTGACCCTCTCGGGCTTTGGTCCTATCAGTAATGCCAACTACACCGGTTTCGGCCATGCGGAAGGTACTGCGGTATACCTGTCCGATCCCGCAAATGTTGCCTCTTTGGGTAGCGACCTCAGCGGAAAGGTCGTATTCTTCCCCGGCAACTGGCGTTCCGGCAAAGATCCTGATACCCTCTCCTGTATTCAGGCTCTTGATGCAGCCAATGCGGCAGGTATTGTTGTCCTCATGGATCATAGCATTGATCCTGCCGAGGCAAACAATATTTGGTTTCCCACATTGACCATTGGTGCTTCTAACCCCATCTCTACCCCTGTACTCCTGTGTAACGCTTATGAGTATGAGAGAGTGCCTGCATATCTTGCGCAGAATCCCAACATCGCTGTCAGCTTGGACAGCCGTGATTCCGGCATTCACAGTCATAACACCATGGGCTTTAAGAAGGCGGCTGTAGAGACTGATTGGACCGTCTATGTTACCGGCCATATGGACAGCGTTATGCCCGGCTCTGGTGCAAACGACAACGCCTCCGGTACCATTGGTGTTCTTGCACTGGCTCGTGCATTCAAGGATGTGGAGACCAATTATAACATTGCCTTTATCACCCTTGGTGCAGAGGAAATCGGGCTGGAGGGTTCCGAGTATTTTGTACGGAACATGACCGCCGATGAGAAAAATCATGCACTCGGTGTTTACAACATGGATATGATCGCCACCTCTCTGGAGGGATGCGACATTATCTACATGATGGTTCCCACCAATGACTTCTCTCTCACAAGCAATAAAGTAGAAAACCGTGTGGTACTTTCTACATACAGAGCTGCAGAAGAATTGGGCTACGACATGGATAAGGTCACCGCTGTGAAGGAATGGGCATCCGACCATTCCTCCTTCAATGATGGGGACATCCCTGCTGTTGGCTATATTCTGTCCACTTCCCGTACCTCTCTGGTTACGGAGACGGTTTATCATACCATCTACGACAACTATTTCGGCGAAGATTCCACCGAGGATAACTTTGACTTTGACCGTCTGGAAAACAGTGTTGACTTGGTAGCCACCGCTGTTTATAACGATGCAACCGCAAATTATGTGGCTGTTATGGGTACGGGCAGAAACCGTGAGTATTATACCACCGTAGCAGAGGCAATGAGTGCCTCTACTGTGACCGGTGCCCAAGTGGCATTGATGAGTACCGGGGAGATCCTGAACTACTCCCATAGCCACAAGACTTCCGACGGTACAACTACCACTGTCAGCAAGGCTCTTCTTGCCGGTATGGTTCCCGGTGGACAAACCGTAACCCTGGAATCCGGACAGTATTTCCTCCCGGAAGATGTTACCACCAATGTAACCTTTGAGATCACCGGTGATGCAGAGATCTGCCTGAACGGTTATACCATCACCTTTGATGTTACCTCCGGCACCGGCGGTGTTCAGAGCGGTGGCTTCTATGTCAACGGTGGCAATCTGACCATTACCGACAAATGTTCCTATGGTGCAGGCTCTGTTGTTGCAACCTCTTCCTCTCCCGCAGCGGATCTGGCTCCCATTGTCGTATCCGGTAACGGCTCTCTGACCCTGAATACCGCAAGAGTTGCGGAAAGCATCGGGGAAGTGGGCGCCGCAATTATCGTGGATGCCGGAAGCACTGCAAACATCCTGCAGAGCAATGTGTCCGGTAGCCAATACGGTATCGTCAACAAGGGCACCATGACTGTCAACGGCGGTAATATTGATGGCGAAGTATACGGCATCAAGAATGAAGGCACCCTTTCCACAGAGAACTGCTACATCGGCTACGGCAGAACTGCTGTGCAATACGAGGCAGGGGAAGCGGTATTTATTCCCTTCCTGGAGGGTACCACTGCGGCAGATATTTCCCTATGGGGTACCATCAATGGTTGTAACGCTACCATTGACACCAACAGAGGTGTCATGTACGGTAACATCACCAAGACCGATCCCTATATCCCCATGTACTATAATAAGGGTGTAGACCTCAATTATGTGATCAAATCCGGGGATATTCTTGAGATGCGCCAACTGACCTCAGGACTGAATCTGGAAGGGCTGACAAGTGTAGAGTCGTTTTGGGTCACCAGCGATAATACCAACTATCACGCAGACTATGGCCGTGAAGGCACAATGACCCATAATACAGGGACATACCAGACTGTAGTTTACGATACAAAAAATAAGGGTAACTCCGATCGTGTGGGCTACACTCTGAAAAAGATTCGCGTGGATCCCGTAGCTACACAAGATACCCGCCTTACCGCCGGCTACTATGAGTACGACTACATCTATTTCGGACCTGCGAACCGTTCTCCTGCTGCCATTATGGCAAGTGTGGACAAGGCCGACTACGGTGTATACAATACCCGGGGCAGTACCTTTAATCTGGGCTCCCATGTGGAAATTTACGGCTCTGATACGGATATCTATCTGGGCAAAGGCGTTGTGGTCAACACTACGGATACCATCGCCACTCCCGAAGACGGTAATATTTCTGTACAAACCGAGGCAGATCCTGCTGTTGCCGCCGTTAAGCTTACTTCCGGCTGGCCTGCAGGCAAGGACCAGAGTGTCATCACCTATATCCCCTCCCACAATGAGGGCGAGGATTGCAGTGTTACCCTGAAAGATGGAGAACTTTACATTGTTTCCCCCAACAGTGCGGAACATAATCACTGTGTCTACGGTGAGGTTTGCCCCGACAAAAAGGCAGGGAATACCTGCACCCATACCAAGGTCCTCTTTGATACCCCTATAGACAGTACGAACTTTAATTTAGTAATGTCCACTCCCGGCAGATATTATCTGACCGAGGATATTGACTTCACTACAGGTAAGCTTACGATCCAGCCCACGCCTACCCATGGTGAGGTATATCTGTGTCTGAACGGCTTTAACATCACATCAACTGAGCAGTTGAATATTAACCACTATACAAATGTGTATCTGTGCAACTGTCATAGAACGGATGCAGAAGGCAGTGGCACCTTCAACATCTTAGCTCTTGAGCTTCCCTATGGTGATCTGTATCTTCACAGCGGCACCCTCTCTATGCGAGGGAATTCGGGTTCTTATGTTTTTGCGAACAGTCAGCTTGTTGTAGACGGCGGCACCTTCATCGCCGATCCCGGTACCGGACACGGGGAGTGCAATGTCTACGCTCCCTCTTCGGATGAGCCGGCCAATAACGCTTATGCAAATATCGTTCTCAAATCCGGTCGAGTGGAGAATTTGGGGGCAGAGAGCTCTGCAGTTTGTCATGTTGGTCACGGATATATTACCATGAACGGTGACATTGAACTGGCGGGCAGTGAAGCATTCGGAGATATTTGGCTGTATCCTATTGCAACGGGAACTCCGTGCTTGGTCACCCTTGAGGAGGGCTTTGCTCCCAATGGAAAGGTCTATACGGTCCGTTGGGGTTATACTTCTGTGCCTGCCGGTTTACACCACCAGATCACCTCCGGCTGGGGTGCGCTCTGTGATAGTATCGGCTATATTCCTTTTGAAGGCGTGAAGGGCTTCGCCATCATCGAGGGCTACGATGCAAACGGCAACAAGGAGCTGTTCATCGTTCGTGAGGAAGAGAAGGAGAACTTCGAAGTCCATGAACACTGCGTTTACGGCGAAAATTGCGAATATACCAAGGAAGGCAAGCCCTGCGAACACGGCAAGGTCGGCTTTGTCACTCCTTTGAACGGTAGCAATTTCGCAACCTCTATCAATAAAGCAGGACACTACTATCTGACAGACAATGTGCCCCTGACCTCTGCTCTGCAGTTAAACTGCGGTGGAGAAATCACTCTTTGCTTAGGTGGCCATAGTATTACCGGAAATATGCAGTTGGATATCTCCGGTGGTACGAAGCTGTATTTGTGCAACTGCAAGAGAGAATCGGAGACGGACGGTACTTACCATGTCAGTAATGCTACAGTTTCCGGTGAGTTCTGGCTATACGGTGGCGACTTTATTATGAACAGCACCGCCAGCTCCACAATCAGCAGTGGTAAGTTCGTCATCGACGGCGGTAATTTCATTGCTGATCCCGGCACCGGAGCAGAGGAAGCCAATGTTTATGTCAATCTAGCAATGTCTAATGCCGAAATTATTTTGAGATCCGGCTCCGTCGTGAATTATGGTACAAATGGCGCTACTGTTTGTCATTCCGGTGTGGGATATGTTATTTTGGATGGCGATATTTCGCTGACCGGCGGTTCTTCTATTGCAGATATTTGGCTGTTCCCTGCTGCTTCCCATACAGCAAAGTTAGTCACCATTCGGGAGGGCTTTGATCCTAAGGGACAGGTATATACCGTTCATCAGGATGTAAAGACCCTTGGCGTTCGGGAAAAATATCAGATTACCAGCGGTTGGGGACAGTATGCAAGTCATCTGGATTACATCCCCTTCGAAAGCACTCAGGGTTATCTGGTCGTTGAACTGGAAGAAAACGGCACAAAGGAACTCTACCTGATCCGTCCCGAGGATCATGCTTGGTTCGTTCCTCACTACCACTATCTGGATAATGGCGAAGTCATTTACTTTGACCAGAAGCTGACGCAGGAGATGTGGAGTAGCTACGGTGCAAATCTTCCCGCAGGTAATTATGTCGTTGTGGATAATCTGTCCCACGACGGCAAAATGTATTATACCACCGGTGGTCAGACCGTGAGAATTTGTCTCTGCGGCCGTAGCATTAGCGCAGGAGAACTAAACGCTTCCGGTAGCGGAAATAAGGTTTATATTTCCGACTGTACTACAGATCCTGAGAAGGTTGGCACGATCAATCATATCCAGATTTACAGTGATGGGCGTTGTGACTACTATTTCGAAAACATCAAGCTGAATTTTTCCGGTGGCTGGCTTGCTGCAGCGGTAAGTGGTCACCTATACATGAAGGATGTACAAGCAACATCCGCATCCAACACCTATGGTTTTGCCGCACATTCCGATGGATCCGAGTTTACCATCATTGGTGGTACCTTTAATGTACCCGGCACATACGCTTTTGATGTGGATGGCTTTGTTGGTATCACTCTTGGTGGAACACCTGTGATTAACGGTGGAAAAGATCCCGACTTCCTCCTTTATGATGATACTCCATTTACCTTCAGCCGGGAGTATCCCTTTGTTCCTCAGGAGGGCAAGCCTTACACAGTCAAGACCGAGCCTTTGCCTACAGTTGGTAATCCTAAACGCATTACCACAGGTTGGTCTGATCTGGGTCTGGATACGATTCCCTTTGTAACCGGCAGCGATGCCTATTCCATCATTGAAAAGGATGGCGAGCTGTACTATGTCAAGGGTCATGCTCACGGCAGCGATCTTTTTGCTACCGAGCTGAATCAGGAGGTTGCAGATAGTCTTGTAACCGAGACAGGTGTTTGCCTGGGAAGCGGCAGCTACTTCCTGACCGAAGACCTGAATATTTCCGCTCTGTGCTTCGGTGATTTCAACTCCACCGAAGAGCAGGTAGTCATCGACCTTTGCTTGAACGGTCATAAGATCACCATGGATAGCTATGCTTCCACATGGCTCACCTCTGTGATCAACATTCATGATTGCAAGGGAACGGGCTGTATTACCTCCGACCTCAGCAATGAAAATGTCAGCTACAGCAAGGGCAGTGTCATGTGGGTCAATATGCCCGGCTCCGAACTGAATCTCTACGGCGGTACCATTGAGAGCCCCGGTGCTTACGGCATCCTTTGCGAAGACGGTGCTGTCAACATTTACGGCGGTACTGTCATTGGTGACATTGCGGTCAGCACTGCTGCGATTGATACCTACTATCCCGGCGGTACTCTGAATATCCAGGGCTCTCCCGTCCTCACAGGTACAACCGCAGATATCAACCTGGGTGAAAATCAGGTCGTCAATGTTACCGGCACTCTGAAGCCCGCAGAAGGGGAGACCTACTCCGTCACCACCTCCGGACTGACTGCCGAAACTCCTAAGGTAGTCATCACCGACGGTGCGGAAACCAACGTTCCCGGCGGCACCTTCACCTCCGCAAACCCCGTATTTACCCTGTCTGTGGAAGACGGCGAATATGTACTGAAAGGCCATGTTCATGAATTTATCGACGAGGACGGCAAGCCTGCCAAGATTCTCTACGATAAGGCTCTGACTCAGGCGGTCTATAACACCACCTCTGCAGGTAGTGGACTTGTCGGCGCATATCTTCTTTTGGAAGATATTAATACCAACGGTAGAATGAACACCACCTATGGAGAACGCACGGACATTTGTCTTTGTGGTAATACCATCACCGCAGGTAATTTGTATTTCAGCAGTTATTCTACAGTGAGAATCGACGACTGCACAGACAGCGGTGAGAAGACCCCCGACGGTAAGCCTATTGCACGTGGTACTTTTAATTGTACCGACGGTGTTACGATGTATAATATCACCGGTGCGACCTTCATCTTTGCCAACGGCAATCTCATTGTAAATGATAATATGTGCTGTATCTGGATGGATGGCAGACTCTTTATTACCGGTGGTAAGGTCATCACTTCCGGAGCCCCCGGCATTGACTGCTATAACTCCGGCACTAGTGAATGGCACATTCAGAACGGTATCATTACTGCTACCGGTGAATATGCTGTGGGTATGGACTCCAAGAAGCTGGTGCTTTCCGGCAGCCCCATCTTAACCGGTGGTCAGTACGATATCAAGCTCTACTACGGATATCATGTTTCCTTTGAAAACGGGAAACCCTTGAATCCTCCTACAGGCGAAACTTATTTAATTAAACTCTTCGATGGACAACCTGCGGAAGGTGCACCTGTTCGGTTCACCGAAGGTTGGGAAAATTCCGGCTTATCCTCCAAGTCTGTTACCGGGGGGAACATTCCCTTTGTCAGCACCCAGGGCTATGCGGTTCGGGAGCTGTACTGCCCGGAGACCGAGGGCTTGGAGCTGTACTTCACGGCAGATCCCATCCACAGCCACGATGTATCTACCGAGACGGGGAATGAAGCTCCCATCACCTTCTACACCCCTCTGGAAGAGGAGTATCTTGCACACATGACCCATTCTTCCGGTACTATGCGTCTGGGCGGTGGTAAGTATTTCCTGACACACGATGTATCGGTTCCGTCCGATGTTACCGCTATTGAAATCTTAGGGGAAGCCTACCTGTGTCTCAACGGCTATTCCTTGGATCTGGGCGAGCTGGCTCACCTCGTCGTCCGCGGCGATGGCGGTTCTCTGCGGCTGTGCGATTGCCACGGCGGCGGGGGAGAGGGTAAGATCACTTCTTCCTACGACGGATCAACACTCCATGTGGAGCAGGGCGGTCTGTGCTATATCTATGGCGGCACCGTCGAGAATACCCGTACCCAGGGTGTTACCGTCACCAACCACGGCGCCCTCTATAATAAGGGTCAGACCTATATCTACGGTGGTACTCTGATTGGTAATAGGACAGGTATTTTTGCCACGGCCGGCACCGTAGAGATCAGTGGCGGTACTGTTCAGGTCAATACCGACCAAAGCACTATAGCACTGAGAATCAGTAACACTGCTAAGGCGAAAATGACCGGCGGCACTCTCTCTGCACTGGGTAAGAATGGTACCGGCATCAACGCTTCCGACAATACCGAAATTGAGATCACCGGCGGTACCATTCAGGCTACTCGCTACGGCATCTCCCATAATTGTAAGAGCGTCACCGTTTCCGGCAAGCCCGACATTGAGACCACGACTGCTGACTTCTATCTCTATGAGGGCAAGACCGTCACCATCGGTGAGAACTTCGTCGCTCCTACCGAGGAATATACCGTAATAACCGATGAGACTCCCACGGATATCAACCTTGTACAGGTCACTACAGGCTGGTCTACCTACATGGCAGACACCGAACCCCTCCACTTTGTTACAGAAAATTCGGCATACACTGTCCGTAAGAGTTCTGATGGGGAGCTTTACTTGGGGATCCTCCATGTTCACACCATGAGCGTCGATTGCTCTGTCAGTGAGAACGATGCAGAGAACATCATCTTTGCTACGGAACTGAATCAGGACAACATTGCATCCTATATGGATAGCACCTACTTACGCGCCGGTTCTTATGTCCTTGTGGGTGATATTTCTATGGATTACATTTATGTTTCCACAGATGTCAATCTCTGTCTGAACGGTCATACGATTACATTCAACCATAGAGATATCGGCTTCCAAGTCAATGTTGGAGGAACACTGAATCTTTGCGATTGCAGCGATGATGAAAGCGGTACAGTTACCTCTAATTCTTCCTATAATGCTAATGCGATCCTTATGGCTCAAGGCGGAGTTATAAACGTCTATGGCGGTAACTATGACAGCATTTCAAGCAATAGTCTGTATAGTCGCGGTACGATCAATTTCCACGGTGGTTATGTCACCGGCAAGGGCTGCGGTATTTGTCTGGAGTCAGGAACAGTGACCATCACCGGTGGCAGCATTACTCCCGATAAACAGGGCATCGAGTTCTACGGTGGTACATTGAATCTGTCCGGAGATCCTGTGATCAATGGCGCAAGTGAGGATATTTACATTTACAATGGTAGAGGCTGTGTTATCAGTATTACAGACCTCTTAACGCCCCCTGAGGATGAGACCTATTCCGTAAGACTGGACGGTACCAAGCCTACCGTTGGGCATCCCATTCAGATTACCGAAGGCTTCCATGAAAACGGCAACACCTACAACTGCTTCACCTCTGCAGATCCCAACTACTTCACCTATGTGAGGAACGGCGAGGTTTATCTTGGTGTGAAGGCAAACATCACCGTTCAGACCGAAGGTGAAGGCACTGCTGTTGCCAAGGATGCCAATGGCAATGTGACTACCTTGGCTCTGGAAACAGAGACTGTCACCATCGATGCCACTCCCGCAAGCGGACACTTCGCAGGCAGACTCGTCCTGACCTATATGGAAGGGGAGACTCAGGTTATCAAGGAACTTGCTCCCAACGCACAGGGTGATTTCGAGTTCACTATGCCTGCTACAGATGTTACTGCAAAGGTTTACTTCTACAAAACTCATATCCACACCCTTGCAGACGGCACGGAGATCGTCTATGACAAGGTTCTTACTGCAGGAATCGCAGCTACACTCGATTATAATTTGAACAATGGTAACTTTGTGGTTGTCGAGGATATGGAGATCCCTAAACTGTTCTACAGAAATAAGGTAGAGCTTTGCTTGTGTGGAAACGATATTACCGTTACCGGTGGTGGTCATACCAATGCTTTTGTAAACAATGCTGCAACCACAGCCCGTATTGATGACTGTACAGGAGACGGTATCTACGAGGCCTATGGTTTTGTTACCAACAGAGGTAATGGCGAAAATCAGAACTCTCTGCTGATCATTGCCGGAGGCAATCTGGTTTCCCGTGTTGACGACGGTTACAGCGGTCTGCAGATTTGCGGCAATGTCATTATGGAAGGCGGTACCTTCACCGCACTGGGTAACGGCCATATCAACTGGGGTTATACTTCCTATGACGATGTCATGTCCTTTGTCGGCGGTGAATTCAATGCAGAGATGTATTGCTCCGAGGTATACTGGGAAGGTATTGTTCAGGTATACGGCAGTCCCAAGATCAATGGTAAGATCGCAGACTTCCTCCTGTATGGCGGTGATTATGTCATCACCATTCCTTCCAAGCTGACGCCTCCCGAAGGAGAGGTATACAGCATCGAAACAGAAGATGCAGACTCTATTACCTTATCCAACCCCGAGATCATTACTTCCGGTTGGAAGAACGCAGATATTCCCAACGACAAGATCCCCTTCGTCAGCACCCAGGGCTATGCAGTCCGTGAGATCAACGGAGAACTGTATCTGGTGATTCCCGAGGTCAATGTACAGGTCAATGACAGCAACATGGGTAGTGCCTCTGCAAGCGTTACCACAGCTATCATGGGCACCAATGTTGTGGTTACCGCTACACCCGAGGCAGGTTACGCCTTCCGTTACATGACCATGAACTATTGGGACGGCACGAAGACCGTTACCGAAGTGATTCCTGCCGAGGTTGACGAAAACGGCAATTACATCGGTAACTTCAGTATGCCTGCAGCCGATGTGACGGTCACTGCATATTTCGGTGAGCCTCATACCCACGACGGCATCACTTACAATGTACTGCCTTCCGCTACAGGCACTACAAACATCTTTAGTGTTCTTGCACAGGGCGGCTGTTATTACCTTGACGGTGACGGTAGCTTCCTGGTACAGAATTCTAGCGGTACCTACTTGTCCAATGAATTGTATTTGTGCTTGAACGGTAGAGAGGTTGACTTTGAACAGACCCATCTCAATGCCAAGATCCACATTTGTGATTGCACAACACATGGCAAGATTAAGCAGCGAAGCAACGGCTTGCTCTTCTTGGACAGCGCCAATTCGGATGTAACCTTTAAGAATGTGACCATTGAAAGAGCGGCCGGAGATTCCACATATCGACAGTTTACTTGCAAGAAGCCCGGCGCAAAGCTTACCTTCGAAGGCTGTACTGTCACCGGTAGCCACGACCGCACTCTGGTGGGCGTTGAGAACTTCAATATGACCGTAACCGTGAAATCTACCTCTATCCATAATGTCGGCACCGGCACTGCATTGGATGTAGAAATTAACGGCTTCACCCTCAGTGGTTATGATACCTTGAAGGCTGATAACAATGCCGATATCAAACTGTATCATGAAAATGATGCTACCACGGTCATCACCATTGCACCTGACTTCGATCCCGCACCCGAGGGGAAGGAAGCTCAGACTTATTCCGTAGCTTTGGACTCCTATGCATTGCAGGCTCTTTCCAATGGTCCTGTACAGCTCACCAGCGGTTGGTCTGTTGCAAAGGAAAACAACAATATCGACTACATTCCCTTTACCTCCTATGACGAAACCTACACCGTCTTTGAGTACAACGGGGAACTGTATCTGGGCTACGAGCCTCACTATCACACCATGACTCCCGACTGCCACCCTGCAGGAGAAGGGGAGAAGAATGTTATCTTCATCGATGAGGTTAACAACACCGAATCCTTTACCGCTATGCTGGGCGAGAACAACAGACTGGATACCGGTGATTATGTCCTCTTTGACGATGTCACTCTGGATTCCGTCATTACCGTTTCCGGAACTGTCAATCTCTGTCTCAACGGACATACCCTCAATATCGGTAGCGGAAACTTCCGGATCCTTTCCGGTGCAAGCCTCAATATCTGTGACTGTAGCGAAGGAAAGACCGGCACCATCACCGGTTCTCCCACAGGCTATGAGATCGCGGCTACCCCCTATCTCTTCGAGAACTCCGGCACTATTCGCCTCTACGGCGGTACGCTGACTAGTGATCAACCCGTCCTGTTCAATTCCGGTGTTATGGAAATGTACGCTGGCGAACTGCACTCCTCTCATGCAGAGCAGTATGTCATCGATCAGTCCGAGACCGGTGTGCTTACCGTCCATGACGGCAAGATCACAGGCACCAAGGGTATTCATATCCAGACTGCAACCGTCAACATCAATGGCGGCACTGTTGAGACCACTTCATTTGCGATTGTTGCAAACAGCGGTACTCTGAACATGACCGGCGGTGAGCTGATTTCTACCGGTGGCGTAGGTGCAGCTGTTGTCGGACAGGGATCTGCTGTCCTCAATGTTTCCGGCGGTAAGATCGAAAATGCAGCTGAGGGCACGAACTATGGTGTTCGTTTGGTAGGCGCAACCTTTAATCTCTCCGGAAATCCCGAAATTATCGGTCAGAGTGCCTCCTTTAACCTGAACTCCAGCGGACAGACCATCACCGTCAACGGTGCTGTTACCGGCTCTTACACCGTCCGCACTCTCGTACAGCCCGAAGAGGGCAAGCCCGTCCAAATCACCACCGGTTGGATGACTCACAATGCTGATGTGAAGAACTACCCCTTCGTCCATTACTTGAATCAGTATCCCGTCATTCGTCACCGTGAAAATGCAGATGCTCCCTATGAGCTGTATCTCGCTGTACACCATATGCACTGCAAGTACGGCGAAAACTGTGAGTACGAGAAGAATAACGAGCAATGCCTGCATGAGAAGATCACCTTCAATATTCCCATGGGTGATTCTTTTAAGACGGACTCCGGTTCCTACTACTTGACCGAGGAACTGACCATTGGCGGACAGAGATGGCAGGATGAGCGAGAGATTCATCTCTGCTTGAACGGGATCGATTTGACCGCTGCCGGTGAATTCATATTAGGTACCACAAATAAAGAACAGATCGAAAGTATAAAGCTGTATATTTATGACTGCGATGGCAAGGGCAGTGGAAACGCCTTCTATCTCGACAGATTCAACTTAAGCAAAGATGCGGAGGTTCATCTTGTCAGCGGCCATGTGGTGAGTGCCGAGACTAAGGAGAATGTTGCTACAATGAACAGCGCAATTTTCCTTGAGGGTGGAACTCTTACCGTATGCCCCAAGGAGAAGTCTGCCGCCCTGTATCCCTCTATTACTTCTTATGACTTCAACATAGAGCGAGGTAGAGTGATCCTGACCTCCGGTGAAATCATAAATGTTGGTGCCGGCTCTGCCGTTGCACACTTGGGTGTCGGTGAGCTCATTATGGACGGAACTGTAAAGCTGTCCCGTCTCGACGGTAATGAAACCATTGCAGACATTGCCCTGGAGGCTCCATGGAAGGATCAGGGCTCCGGATATGCAGAAATTACCATTGGTCAGAACTTCGCCCCCCAAGGAGAGGTTTACACAGTTTATGTATCTGTTAACTTTGAGGAAACCTATAGGATCACAAAGGGCTGGGGTGCCTTGGGCGAGAAGAAGCCGGATTACATCCCCTTCGAAAGCACTCAGGGCTACATTGTGGAAGAACTGACCGACGAAGCAACCGGTCAGAAGGAGCTTTATCTGGTACGTCCCGATATCGTTACCGTAGTTGTTCCCGAAGGCACAGGTACTCTGAAAGCTGAACCTAATGTGGGCACAGCAGGTACTGAGGTTATCCTGACCGCATCTCCCAATGAGGGCTACATGTTCGAGAGCCTTGTGCTGACCTATGTTCTCAAGGGTGAAGAGGTCAAGCAAACTTTGTTCATGAAAGATGGCACTGCATCCTTCTCCATGCCTGCGGCTCATGTGACCGCAACGGCAACCTTCCGTCCTCTCCATATCCACGATGACGGCATGGTATTCGATCAGGTGCTGACACAAGCAGTCTTGAGCGGATATGGCGGAGATCTTCCTGCCGGCAATTATGTGGTAACCGAACGAATTGAGGCGGGAACCACCAGGTTCGATAATGGTGGCGAA
>JAZMZW010000006.1:0-10459 GCA_045586205.1 Faecousia sp.
CGATAATAAAAGTCAGTGAAATCGTTCCTAACCACCAGACAGAAAAAACAGTAATATTAATGCAAAAAATAATAGATAGAAAGAGCCAAAACCAAGCCCAGTATTCTGAGTAGTAGGCTTCAAATTGTTTTCTCATATATCTACACCCAACTTTACTAGAATGTATTCTAACGCATCACTTTCCGACGGAAACCCTACACAATCGTAATCTTTTCCACGCTCACGATAAAAGACTTCCCATCGATGATAGTTTTTCAGTACATAGTACCCGTCTGCAACAGAATTTTCAAAGTGTATGAGATTGGTTGCAATATTTTTGCTTTCGCACAGTTCCAGAAATTCTATTCTTGTCATATTAAATCCATTCTTTCTGCCATAGTACTTCGATAATCTTAGCTGCATCTGGTGTGGTTAAAACAAACATTCTTCCGTCTTTTGTAAAAATGTTAAGATGGATATTATCAAATTGAAATCGTTCAATATCTTGTAATAATATCTCGTCCAATGTGTAGGGTTTTTCTTCTAAACAAATACAGACAATTCCGGCTTCGCAGAAATAGACATTTCCGTTTTTGACTTTGCCGTTGCCCAAATTGAAGTTGCCATTTGTTTTGTAGAATATGGGTGAGGTGATTTCCTTTTCAAATTTTGCGTATCGTTTGTCCATAATATTGCCGTAAACAACCAAAACGGGAAACAGGAGAAGAGCAAAGAGTAAGCCACTTAAAGCGGCAAGTTGAAACGGTTGATCGATATCTAATAGAAATAAAGCAAAATAACCGATTAAGCCAAATAAGAAACCTGTAAACGCGGAAAGAAAGACCTTTGCTTTCATATATCCCATCTCACTTTATTTTATTATACTATACCGCCGTCTTAAAGTAAATAATTTTGTGAAAGTCCCCCAAATGGCTTACGGAACTTATGGAAAAAATCAAAACAAGCTTATAAAAAACACGACTGCACACATGGGAAGTTTTTGGCATGGGTGCAGTCGATTCTTTAGAGACTCATACTAATGGCTAAACTCAAATGGTGCCGGTGACTACAAGGGTGGCGATGCCGGGGGTCAGGGTGTAGGCGCCGGTGGTGGGATCCTGAGTATAGGTGGCGGCAGGCACTAAGATCTGTCCGGGGACGGTGGTGAACAGTCCCGTAGTGGGATCGTAGTTGTACTGCACACCCTCCGTCCAGCTTGCTCCGTCCATAGTGACGGTCAGAGCCGTAAGGATGGGATCGAAGGTATCACTGATGGCGGCATTGTCCGTAGCGATCACAGCCTGATTACCGGAGTTCTGGATCACGAAGGTATAGGTGACCCGATCATTGTCCACTACCTGAGAGGGGTTAATGGACTTGGAAATGGTCAGCAGAGGTGCGGTGGAGGCGTTGACCGTCTCCGTAGCCGTAGCGGGGGCGCTGAGTCCGTCCCCGGTGATGGTGACGGTGTTGTTAATGACCCCGCCTGCGGCAGGATCGGCATAGGCGTTGGCCCGTGCCTGATAGACCAGCACCGCATCCCCACCGGCGGGAATGTTGATACCGCTGACCACCAGAGGAGGACCTGCAGTGACGGCGGGGGCTACCTGAGGAGCGCCGTTGAGGAACAGGGCCACAGAGCCGTCCTCATAGGTCAGGGGATATACAGTAGCGCCGTTGAAGGTGTAGCTACCCAGATCATCTGTGACCGTCAGACCGCTGAGAGCGGCATTTCCCGTGTTCCGCAGAGTGACCACATAGGTCACAAGGGAGCCGGGGCTGTAGCTACCTTCAATGGAGGTCTTGGTGGCGGTAAGCACATCTAGGATCTCCCCGTAGGCAATGTTGGAATTGGTAGACGCGCCATTGTAGGTCAGGGTTGCCTGATTGGAGAAGATTGCCATAGTATCACTCCTTATTTAAAAAATTCCCGAGAGTCTCTCGGTATCCCATTGTATGTGCATCTACCATACTTTGACACAAAATCCAAAGGCATGTTCATTGCCATAAAAGCTTTGTCTGAAAGCAGTGGCCTCCAAGTCTGTGGCTCCTGCCTTGGATGTTGACCCCTGTCCTGTTCTGTGTCCTGTATGCACTACCTTTATTACTGCTGTTCCATATATCTCTGAAGGATAACACAGATTTGGGCTCTGGTTGCATTTCCTTGGGGAGAGAGTGTAACCATACCGCTTTGGGATATGCCGTTGACGAGACCTGTGGCAACTGCCCAAGAGATGGACTCCTGTGCGTAGGTGCTTACGGCTCCGGCATCGGGGAAAACGGTGAGATCGGAACGAGGCTCTGTGTTTATCCCATTCATCATGGCAAAACGATAGAACATGGTTACCAGCTGTTCCCGGGTAATGAGCCCCTCGGGGTCAAAGCGATTATTTCCTACACCGTTGACGATACCCTGCTCCGCCGCCCAGGCAACAGCTTGGGTATACCACTGACCTTCCGGAACGTCCGTAAAAGCGCAAGACCCTGTCTGATGGGATCCGGAAGATCTCCACAGAATCGTTACCACCATAGCACGAGTGACATTCTTTTGGGGCGCGAAAGTATTGTTGCCCATTCCGTTCATCAGTCCCTGTGCTACGACATATTCCACTGCGGAAGCATACCAATCCGAATAGAAAACATCCGTCCATTCCCCAACTGTATAGTCGGGCTGTTCGACTTGCGTGGGAAAGTGAATACCATCCCAGGAAGATACAACCATATTACCGTTAACCTTATCCCATCCCTTGGTGCCATTTACGATGTAATAGACTTTGTCTTTAGGAGAGGGCTGGTCGCAATCGAAGTTGGTGCATGTTGAGAAGGCTCTGTTACCCCAATAAGGCTTGTCCCCTCTAAAGCCTATACGCTGTAGACTATGGCAACCGTAGAAAGCACGGGCTCCTATGCTTGTGAGGCTTGCAGGGAAAACAACTTCCTCTATGCCGCAATGGCTGAATCCGGCATCTCTGATACTAAATTCCGTATTTGGGAAGCGGATCCCTTTCAATGCGAAACAATTGCTGAAAGAATAGTTGCCTATGTAGGGAACGTTATCTTCTATATAAAGACTCCGGAGCTGTTCCAAATTTCCGAAGCAACCGGTGCCCATGATTCGTACCGAACCGGGAATGCGCAATTCCTGAATGGCACAACCGGAAAAGGCATTATCACCGATTTCTTGCAGAGAGTTCGGCAGTTCTAAATCTGTAAGGTATTTCAAATTGCGTAAAAACCTTTATTTCCAAGGCTTTCAGAGTGTTTTAATAACATCTTACAATAGCCAATAGCCGATAGTAAAATCATGTACTCCAAACTGAGATTTTGCCGATTCTCCATTTTCAATGCGGAAACTATCCGCTTTCAGCTATCAACTGTCAACTTGCTTACCGCTCATAACTCATCACGCAGACGGATGAATTACGGGGGACGTTTTTTGAGTGTATCTCATGTTATCCTCTTGCCATTTTATAGGGGATATGGTATAGTAAAAAAGGGCAAACCGATGATGGGTCATCCTCGGTGTGCCTACTTATATTTTTATGGGAGGAAACACCATGAAACGAATCCGAATTCTGTCTTGGGTTCTGGTGCTTGCTATGGTACTGTCTGTCTTCCCGTCTGTAAGCTTCGCCCGTGAGGGATCCACCCTGTGGACGAAGATCAGCTTCGCAGACATCAAGGCAGAAGACACCGTTGCCATCACCATGACCAAGGACGCCACCACCTATGTACTGCCCACCCTTGGCGCAGGCGGTAGCGGTCAGCCCCTTGCCGTGCAGGCTACTATGGACGGCAATGTCCTGAGTACCGTCGGCACAAGCACCGACTATGGCTGGACTGTCAGCCCTGCTGAAGGTGGCTACACCCTGCAGGCCGTCAGTGGCTATCTGTACATCGAAGCTACCAACAACGGTGTACGCATGGGCGACACAGCCGCTGTCTGGACTCTCCACGAAGGTGGTTATCTCAGCACTGTAGATCCCAACGCTACTGTCAGATACTTAGGTGTCTACGCAGGGGCTACCCCCGACTGGCGTTGCTACAAGACCTACGAGACCGGTAACATTGCAGGGGAAGAACTGAATTTCTGGGTTCTGGATCCCAATGCAGAGCCACCCGAGACCACTGCTCCCACAGAAACCGAACCCCAACCCTCCGAATCCAATCCCTCCGAGACCGAGCCGACCCCTACCACTCCCTCCACCGGAGAAGGCGCTCCCCTCGTCACCGAGCTTGAAAACGGAGCAAGGGTTTATATTTACAACCCCAAGAACACCGCTGTCCTCACTGCCGAAGTCAGTGGCACTCAGCTTCTTGCCAAGACCGGCGTAGTAGAAAACGAGGTACTGACTGTGGAAGAGGGCATGGAAGCCCTGACAATTTCCATAGATGCAGACGGCAATTACAGCTTCCAAAATGCCTCCGGGGAATACCTGACCTTTGGCGGTTCTTCCAATCAGCTGAGCTTCGAGGCCGCAGAGTCCGACGGCAGTCTGTGGACTGTGGAAGCCGCAGAAGGTGGTTTCTATGTCAGAACTCTGAGCAACAGCTCCATGGCTCTGGAATACTACAAGGGAAACTTCACCGTCTACAGCTTCCAGTCCTACAACTCCGGGGCATACCTCATGCAGTTCTACGGCGCTCCCGTGGCAGGTGGCTTCACCGACAGCCTCAGCGCAGGAGATCGCGTTGTGATCTATAACCCCACTTACAGCACAGCCCTTAGCTCCACCATTATTGACACGGAAAAGAATCAGGATCTGGCAGGCACTCAGCTTACCGAAACCGACGGTGTCCTTTCCGGCTACACCGAGGAGCATATCTGGACTGTCTCTGTGAATGAAGACGGCACCTACAGCTTCACCGACTCCACCGGTCGCAAGCTGGCAGTGGTCAACCGCACCCACCTGGGCTACGGTGAAGAGTTCACCTCCTGGTCCCTGAGCCTCATTGAGGGAAAGACCGACGAGTTCTTTGTTGGTAGCGGACAGGGCACTTATCTGGAATGGTATGCCGACAAGAGCTACTGGTCTGCATATTACAATCCCTCCGAGGCCATGTATGCCATCCGCTTCTACCTTGCAGGGGCACAGGTCACTCCCTCCAACACCGTGGCTACCCCCAAGGCCAGCCCCAAGAGCGGTGTGGTCACCGAGGGTACTGCCGTCAGCTTCTCCTGTAACACCGAGGGTGCCACCATCCTCTACCACATGGGAGACGGCGCATGGACGGAGTACACTGCTCCCATTGCTGTGACTGTAGACTGCGCCTTCACCGTCAAGGCTGTGAAGGAAGGCATGGATGACAGCAAGGAAGTGACCTTTACCTATACCATCTACGTTCCTCCCACATTGGGGGACAAGCAGGCACAGCTTGTGACCGATGCCTCTCAGCTGGCCTCCGGCGACATGATCATCATTGTCACCAAGGATTACGACTATTCTCTGGGTACAACTCAGAAGGCTAACAACCGTGATTACGGCCATGTCATCAAGGCTGTGGATCGTTGCAGTTACGACGAAGGTACCCAAATCGTTACGCTGGAAGCCGGTGTGGAAGCAGGCACTTTCGCCCTCTATGCCACCAACGGCGACTTCCCCGGCTATCTCTATGCCTCCGATGACAGCGGCAACCTCCTGCGCACGCAGGACACCAAGGATACCAATGCCTCCTGGACCATCACCATCGCAAGTGACGGCTCTGCCGCCATTACCTCCCTGAACACCAAGAAGTCCAACACCATCCGTTACAACAGCACCGGCATTTTCTCCTGCTACGGCGCAACAGGTCAGAAGCCCGTTGTGATTTACAAGCTGGACGGTCAGGAGCGTCCCGGTCTGCCCGAGGCAGGTGACACCATCGTCATCTACAATCAGGCGGCAAAGGGGGTCCTGTCCGGCATGGAAGGGGACATTTCCGATGTCAACAGCTGTTACGTCAAGAGCGCTTCCGCTACCATCGTCAGCGGCAAGGCAGACTGTGCCAACGGCGCACTCCTGTTCAAGGTAGAAAAGAACGGAGAATATTACCGTTTCTATAACGAATCCTTCGGCTATCTCTGCTCCACGGGCAAGGGCAACAACGCATGGTACTCCATGACTGCCTCCAATGATGCAGACTGGCTCTTAGAGGAATACAACGGCGGTTACACTCTGGGTAGCCGTACCGCCTCCTACGAAGGCAACCGTCAGTATCTGCAGTTCTATGCCCAGGGCTTCACCACCTACGGCATGGCAGATGTAAAAGACAGAGATATTTTCACCTATCATCTCTATCCCTGCGCCAATGAGAAGATCACCGACGGCGTAGTCAATGCTCCTTTCGCCAACTTCGGCAACCCCTCAACCGCCTATGCAGGGCAGAAGTACCTCCTGCGCTTCACGGTAGAAGCCCTCTTCGGAGTCAAGGAGCTGACTGTCATGCTGGATAACACCAAGCTGGAAGCCACCTTCGCAAATGACCGCTACAGCGTGGTGATCCCCGCAGAGTATATTGTGGGCGAAAGCCTCAATATTACTGTATCCGGCACCGATAACAAGGGTGTTTCCTTCCTGTCCGCTGTGGCCATCGAGGTCAAGGATGAGCCCGCTATCAGCAGTGTCAGTCCTATTTCCAACGCTCAGACCGGAGAAAACAAGCGTCCCACTGTCTCCGCAAGGGTCAGCAATGTGGGCGACGCTCCCACCATTACCCTGAGCCTCAACGGCGAGACTGTAAAGCACAGCTTTGCAAATAACACCGTTTCCTACACCCCCGCTGCGGATCTGGCGGACGGACGTGTGACTGTAAGCCTCACTGTTACCCGTGCAGACGGCAAATCCGTCACCAAGACCTGGAGCTTCACCGTCGGCGAGTCCGATTACACCCTCATGTTCGGTCAGCTCCATGCCCACAACGGCGAGTACTCCGACGGCTCCGGCACTCTCGCAGGGGCTATGGAATACATCGGCAGTCTCCCCGAGGAAGCCAATGTTGACTTCGTGGCTCTTACCGACCACTCCAACTACTTCGACACCACTTCCGATCCCAACCCCGAGGATGCTCTCTTTGATCTGAGCCTTGCCACTGCGGAGTCTGCCAAGAAGTGGACCACCTACAAGACCACCATGGCTGAGTTCAACAAGACTCATACCGGCATCATTGCCATCCCCGGCTTTGAGATGACCTGGTCCGGTGGCCCCGGACATATGAACACCTTCGTCACCGAGGGTATTGTTTCCCGTAATAACAAGACCCTGAACAACAAGAGCGGTGACGCAGGTATGCGTACCTATTATCAGCTTCTGAGCAAGGACGAGGGCGTGGATTCCATCACCCAGCTGAACCACCCCGGCACCACCTTCGGCAACTTCAGCGACTTCAACTACTGGGATCCCGTAGCGGATACCCGTGTATATCTGGTTGAGGTCGGCAACGGCGAAGGCCCTGTCCACGGCAGTGGCTACTACCCCAGCTATGAGCAGTACACTCTGGCTCTGGATAAGGGCTGGCACATTGCTCCCACCAACAATCAGGACAACCACAAGGGCAAGTGGGGCAACGGCAACGAAGCCCGTGACGTTGTCCTTGCAGAGGAATTCAGTGAGGAAGGCATCTACGAAGCTATCCGCAACTACCGCGTCTATGCTACGGAAGACCGCAACCTGGAGATCCTCTACACCGTCAATGATCTGCCTCTGGGTACTATTATTGAATCCGTCCCCGAGAAGCTGAACTTCTCCGTTAACTTCAGCGATCCCGACGCCACCGACAGCGTGGTTCTGGTAGAGCTGATCGTCAATTCCGGTAAGGTTGCTTACGCATGGAGCGATGCCGCCCAGCTTGCTACCGGCACTGTGACCGCAGAGCTGGATCCCGAATATTCCTACTACTATGTCCGCATTACCCAAGCCGATAAGGACATCGCCGTTACCGCTCCCGTTTGGGTGGGCAACAGCCTGAAGGTCGGTCTGAGAGAAACCACCGCAAGCACCACCACTCCCATGGTAGGCGAAGCGGTAAACCTGACTACTACCCTGTATAACGAGGAAACCGCCGACGCCATCATTAAGAGCGTGGTCTACACCGTCAACGGCAGTGAAGTCCTCTATGCAGACAACAATACCCGTGACCTCTCTGCTCAGAGCGAGCTGGAGCTGGTATGGAGCTTCACCCCCTCCGAGCCCAAGACCATGACCATCACCGTCACCGTGGTGGCTGAGTACGAGGGTAAGGAATACACCTATTCCGCAAACGTGGAACTGAAGGTCACCGATCCCGCAGATATCTGCTATCTGGGTATCGACGGCTCTCACAACAACGAGTATGTCAGCGGTTACAACAAGGATCTGATGAAGAACTTCATCGCTCTGGCAAATGAGCTGGACTACCGTGCAGAGATCCTCAGCAGCTCTCAGTCCCTCATTGAGGCATGCGAAAACGAGAAGTACCGTGTCATCGTCCTGAATGCTCCCTCCCGCCGTCTGTCTACCGCAAAGGATTACACCGATGCAGAGATCGCCGCTCTGGTAGCCTTCCAGGGCCGTGGGGGTGTGCTGATCATCACCGGTGGCGGAGACAGCAACGACACTCTTACTCCCCACATTGCCGCCACCCAGAACCGCCTGTTGGAGGCTCTTGGTTCCTCCCTGCGTCTGAGCGACGACGGAATGTACGAAGGTAGCTCTTATGATCTGAACTTCCATGTCCTCAGTGCAGATCCTCTTGGTGCAGGTCTGGGCCAGTTCAGCTACTACGGCGGTTCCTCCGTCTACGCTGTGGATGCACAGGGTCAAACTCTGAACACCCTGCCCGAAAATGTAGGTATTCTGGTCTATGCCAACGAAGAAACCGTCTCCAAGGACGCCGACGGTGACGGACTGGGTGCAAATTCCGTGAAATACGATTGCAACGGTCTGTATCATGCACTGCTGGCAGCCGCTGTGGAACGCTTCGAGGACAAGGGCATGATCATCGTCGCAGGCGCCGCCTTTATGAACGACTATGATCTGACCATCCCCGCAGAGTATACCAACAACATCCTTGCAGAAAACATCCTCAGAGCCGCAAAGCCCGTTCGCCTGACCTCCATTGCAGAGCTGAGAGAAAAGGCAGAGGAAGGCTATACCTACACCGTAGAAGGTGTCGTAACCTCCAATGCCTCCGGTTATGATAAGACCACCGCCTTCTTCGATTGCATCTATGTACAGGATGAGACCGCCGGTATCAACTGCTTCCCCATTGCGGGAGAATATAAGATCGGCGACATTCTCCGCCTGAAGGGTCAGATCGACTATTATCAGGGCGAACCTGAACTTCAGGTAAGCACCGTGGAGATCGTAGGCGAGACCGAAGCTCCCGAGGCCAAGGATATTACCAATGCCCAACTCAATGACCGTTCTGTAGAAGGTCAGCTCGTCCGTCTGCAGGGAAAGGTCACGGAGATCACTCTGGCAAACGATCTGGTAGAGTCCATCTACATCAAGGATGCCGAAGGCGTCATTGCAAGAATCTTCATTGACGGCTATATTACCACAGAAAAAACTGTTGAAAATTTGGCAGTGGGCTCTGTAGTCACCGCAGTGGGTCTGGCCTCCTACGATGACACCTACGCCATCAGCCACGACAGCTATGCCCGTCTGCGTATCCGCGACAGAGCAGATATTACCGCAATTGCGGGAGAATTCCCCTTTAACGATGTCCATGAGGAAGCATGGTACCGTGAGGCTGTAGAATTCATGTATGAGAACGGTCTCATGAACGGCATGAAGGAAGACAGCTTCGCCCCCGAAGAAACCGTATCCCGTGCCATGGTCGTCACCATCCTGTACCGTCTGGCAGGCTCCCCCGAAGTTACCGGTACAACACAGTTCACCGATCTGGAAGCCGGCAACTGGTACGAGGATGCTGTGATCTGGGGCTTCAAGCAGGGTATCATTAAGGGCATCGACGAGACTACCTTCGGCCCCTATGTACCTGTGACCCGTGAGCAGATGATCACCTTCCTGTACCGCTATGCACAGGCTATGGGCTATGAAGTTTCCGTAAATCTCGAAACCAAGCTGGATGAGTTTACCGATGCCGAGCTGATCTACCCCTACGCACTGGAAGCTGTGACTTGGGCAGTGCAGGAGAACATCATCAACGGCATGGGTCACGGCCTGCTGATCCCCTACGGCACCTCCACCCGCGCCCAGCTGGCACAGATGATGATGAAATTCATCCTCCGCATTGAGCAATAATTTTATCACCCCCAAAGGGACGGCCTCGGCCGTCCCTTTTTTAATGAAGAATGAATGATGAAGATTGAAGAATGAATAATTAATGTATCACCTTCGGTGATGGATTTGAAATTTGACCAATTTCAGTTTATCGCTCTGATGATTTGACACTTTGTGTCATGAATTGATGCGGGGCATCATGATTTCTCGCTACGCTCCATGATTTGAATTGCCAAAAAACAATGTGCCGTAAGGCACAAATCATGCCGTAAGGCAAA
>JAZMZW010000007.1:0-18262 GCA_045586205.1 Faecousia sp.
TACTGTTGTACGATACTCTGTACTGCACGAAAGTTCCCGGGCGGACAGGGGCGTCCGCCCCTACAGATACAATACTGTAAACAGAGAGATAAACTGAAATTTGTTAGAGGAATATCTTTCCTACTATGAAAAGTCCGACGATTTTTCCAAGGCATTTGTAAATTCCGAATTTAGGGTCGCTGTTGCCAATATAGTAATTTCAACTTATCGAGGAAATCTTGCAGAAGCAAAACAATTCCACGATAAAGCCAAAGAGATTTGCAAGCCGAACTATTTCGGAAAGTTATTTAACATTCTACTCAAACATAAATTCCGTGAATCCCTAAATGCGACACCGGAAGCGATTGCTTTTGTGCAACAGCTTAGATTGTAGAAAACGGAACTGTTGGCGAGATAAATTCTATAATTTAGTTCGTTTATATTATTTGAATGGATGGAGAGATCCTGTATGTTTAAGTTGTTTCAAAAGAAAAAGGAAGTAAAGGTGGCGGCGGAACGGCCGGTGCCGGTACATATTGCCATCGTCATGGATGGCAACGGCCGTTGGGCGAAGAAGCGTGGACTGCCCCGACAGGCAGGGCATAAGGTGGGGGCAGAGGCCTTCCGTACCATTGCCAACTATGCCAAGTCCATCGGCCTGAAGTATTTGACGGTTTATGCCTTCTCTACGGAGAACTGGAAGAGACCGGAGGAAGAGGTCAATGCCATCATGGAGCTGTTGGAGAATTATCTCCGTGAGGCCATCCGTGATATGGAGAAGAACCAAGTCCGCTTCTGCTTCTTCGGGGATTTGAGCCGTCTGTCTCCCCAGCTACAAAAGGAAGCCCAAGAGGCAGTGGAGCGTTCTGCCAAGTATAAGGGCGTACAGGTGAATTTCTGCCTGAACTACGGTGGCAGGGCAGAGGTTGTCCGTGCGGCTCAGCGCTTCGCCCAAGCCTGTGCAGAGGGAAAGTGCAAGCCCGAGGAACTGACGGAAAATATGCTTTCCGATCTTATGTATTCTCGGGGTGTTCCCGATCCGGAGCTGGTGATCCGTCCCGGCGGAGAGCTCCGCACCTCCAACTTCCTCCTGTGGCAGAGTGCCTATGCGGAGTATTATTTTACAGATGTTCTGTGGCCGGAATTCGGTCCGGAAGAATTAGAGAAGGCCATTGCGGCATATAATAGCCGTAAGCGCCGTTTCGGAGGTGTATAAGGATGCTGACGAGAATTTTGACTGCGGTCATCGGTCTGCCCCTGCTCCTTGCCATTGTACTGTTCCTGCCTTCCATCGGTACGGCGGTGCTGTTCGGTCTGGCGGCTATGGTGGCGGCCTATGAAATGCTGTGGCGTACCCGTTTGTGGAAGAACAAGAGAGCCGTTGCCTTTACCGCCCTCATGGCGGGCTATGTGCTCCTGTGGTCCTGGTGCAAGGGAAGCGGTTACTTGAACGGGGAACAGCTTTGGCTCAGCGCCTTGGCAGGTCTCTTTGTGTTCTTCTCCTTCCTGTTCTGCGAGCTTTTGGCAGGGGAGGGAAAGATAAAGATCCAGTCTATTGCGGCGGTACTCTTTGCGGGCTTTGTGTATCCCTTCCTGCTGGGTGCTTTGGTGCGTCTGCGTACTATGGACGGAGGACAGTTCTACATCATGGTTGCCTTCCTCCTGTCTATGGTGGCGGATTCCGGTGCGTACTTCGTAGGCAGAGCCATGGGCAAGCATAAGTTAGCCCCTGTGATCAGCCCCAAGAAGACTGTGGAAGGTGCTGTAGGCGGTGCTCTGTGCAACGTTCTTGCCATGCTGGGCTACACCCTGCTTCTGAACAAGTGCTTCGGATTCACACAGGTGAATTATGTGTATGCCGCTATTTACGGCATCTTGGGTGCGGTGGCATCCATAATCGGTGACCTGACGCTGTCTGTGATCAAGCGTCAGGTAAAAATCAAGGATTACGGCAATCTCATGCCCGGACACGGTGGCATCTTGGATCGCTTTGACAGCACCATGATGGTGGCACCTCTGGTTGAGATCCTCCTGCTGTTGATCCCCTTTGCGGTGAAGTGATATGACAAAAAATGTTTCAATTTTAGGATGTACCGGCTCTATCGGCCGTCAAACCTTAGAGGTAGTGGAGCAGCTTCCCATTAAGGTCGTTGCCATGACTGCCGGAACAAATGTAGAACTTATGGTGGCTCAGTGCCGTCAATTCCGTCCGGAGCTGGCAGTTATGTCCACCAAGGAAGCGGCTGACAAATTGCAGTCCGAGCTGGGAGACAGCACCCGTGTCATGTACGGCATGGAGGGACTCATTGCGGCGGCGGAATATGAAAGCGCAGATACGGTGGTTACCGCCGTGGTAGGTATGCTGGGACTCCGTCCTACCTTAGCCGCCATTGCAAAAAAGAAGCGCATTGCCCTTGCCAACAAGGAAACTCTTGTATGTGCAGGTGAGCTGGTTATGGCGGCCGCAAAGGAGTACGGGGCAGAAATCATCCCCGTAGACTCCGAGCATTCTGCGATTTTCCAGTGTCTCATGGGCTCTCAGGGGAAGGAAGAGGTCCGTCGGATCATTCTGACCTGCTCCGGTGGCCCCTTCTTCGGCAAGAAGCCCGAGGAATTACAGCACATTACCAAGGCCGATGCCCTCCGTCACCCCAACTGGAAAATGGGCAACAAGATCACCATTGACTGCTCCACTCTCATGAACAAGGGCTTGGAGGTCATTGAGGCCATGCGCCTGTATGACTTGCCTCTGTCTCAGGTGGATGTGGTGATCCATCGGCAGAGCATTATCCACTCTTTGGTGGAATTCCGTGACGGCGCAGTGATGGCACAGCTGGGTGTGCCCGATATGCGTGTACCCATCCGTCTGGCTATGACCTATCCCCACCGCGTGGAGAATCCCGCAGAGCCTCTGGATCTGCTGACCTGCGGAGACCTGACCTTCCACAAGCCCGATGAGGAAGCCTTCCCCTGCCTTGCTTTGGCAAAGGAGGCGGCACTTCGCGGAGGCACAGCCTGCGCAGTCATGAACGGTGCCAACGAGGCGGCAGTTGCTCTGTATCTGGAAGATCGCATCGGCTTCTATGATATCCCCCGTCTGGTCCGTGGGGCCATGGATACCGTTCCCTTTGTGGAGAAGCCGGATCTGGCGCAGATTTTGGAGGCTGACAAGGCTGCAAGAGCCACCGTTGGAATGTTACTTTGAGGTGAATTTGCATGATGACAGTATTTTATATTCTGATTTCGATTCTGGCCTTTGGTGTGCTGATCCTTGCTCACGAATTCGGGCATTTCTTCACCGCCAAGCTCAGCGGAGTGCAGGTCAATGAATTTTCTCTCTTCATGGGCCCCGCTATCTGGAAAAAGCAGAAGGGGGAGACCCTCTATGCGCTTCGTTGCATCCCTCTGGGCGGTTACTGCGCCATGGAGGGAGAGGACGAGGATAGCGACAATCCCCGTGCTTTCGGCAATTCCAAGGCCTGGAAGCGGATCGTGATTTTGGTTGCCGGTGCGACCATGAACTTTATTGCCGGCTTCCTGATGATGGCTCTGTTTGTGGGTATTTATTTCGGTGGCATCCAGAAGGGGATCCCCACCTCTACCATTACGGAGATCGGAGAAGACAGACCCTTTGCACAGCAGCTGCAGGTGGGGGATGAATTCTATAAGATCGACGGACACCGTGTCTATGTCCGTGGCTATGAAGGCTATTTCTTAGACAGAAATCCCGAAGGTGTCCATGATATCGTGGTCATCCGTGACGGAGAAAAGGTTCTTCTGGAAAATGTGGTCATGAAGCGTGACCATGTGGGCGAGGACGGCAACCTTTACTACGGCCTGAGCATCGGCGCTATGGAAGAGCCTACCTTGGGCAATATCCTGTCTTACACCTATTGTGAAAGTGTCAATGTTGGCAGACTGGTATGGCTGACCTTAGGTGACCTGCTGAGCGGACGGGAGTCTGTGAAGAATGTTACAGGCATTGTCGGTGTGGTAGATGTGGTTGCCGATGTGGGTGTACAGTCGGAGACCATGGGCATTGGCCTGCTGAATGTGCTGTATATTTTCGCCATGATCAGCATTAACTTAGGTGTCATGAACCTTCTACCCATTCCCGCACTGGACGGCGGCAGAGTGGTGACCCTGCTCCTGACTGCCCTGATCGAAAAGATCCTCGGCAGAAAGATCGACCCCAAGTACGAGGGCTACCTCAACGGTGCCTTTATGATCCTCCTGATCGCCTTTATGCTCCTGATCACCTTCAAGGATGTCTGGACGATTTTCTCATAAAATTTCATTTGTACGGATAAATTCCGTGCTTACTGTATAGCATGCTTGTCATATGAGCCTTTTGGAAAGGAGACGAATCTCTATGACGAAACAAATTAATGTGGGAGGTGTCCTCATTGGTGGGGGCGCACCCATTGTGATCCAATCTATGCTCAATACCGCCACCACGGATGTGGAGGGAAGTCTGGCGCAGATCCATGCCCTGAAGAATGCAGGCTGTGAGATCGCCCGTCTGGCAGTGCCGGATATGGAAGCGGCCAAGGGCTTTGCAAAAATTGCAGAAGCCTCTCCTCTGCCTCTGGTGGCAGATATTCATTTTGACTACCGCCTTGCCCTTGCGGCGGCAGAGGGCGGTGCGGCAAAGATCCGCATTAACCCCGGCAACATTGGTGGGGAAGACAGAGTCAAGGCTGTGGTGGACTGCTGTAAGGCGCACCGCATCCCCATCCGCATCGGTGTCAACGGTGGCTCTCTGGACAAGAAGCTTCTGGAAAAATACGGACACCCCACTCCCGAAGCACTGGTAGAAAGTGCCTTGGAGCATGCGGCTTTACTGGAAAAATATGATTTCACGGACATTTGCCTGTCCATGAAGTCCAGCAATGTGCCTCTTATGATGCAGGCCTACAGACTCATGGCAGAAAAGGTGGACTATCCCCTTCATGTAGGCGTGACAGAAACGGGTACGGAGTATATGGGCACCATCAAATCCGCCATGGGCATCGGAGGCCTGCTGTGCATGGGTATCGGTGATACCATCCGTGTGTCCCTGACTGCCGACCCCGTCCGTGAGGTAGTGGCGGCAAAGGCTATCTTGAAGGCCGCAGGACTGCGGAAGACCGGTGTGAACCTCATTGCCTGTCCCACCTGTGGCAGAACCAAGATCGACCTTATCGGCCTTGCAAACCGTGTGGAGGAAGCCTTGCAGGATTGCCAAAAGGAACTGACCGTAGCGGTCATGGGTTGTATCGTCAACGGCCCCGGGGAAGCCAGAGAAGCGGACATCGGCATTGCCGGCGGTGACGGCTGCGGTGTCATCTTCCTCAAAGGCGAGCTGAAAGAAAAGCTTCCCTACGACGAGCTTCTCCCCACCCTCCTGCGCTACATAGACAAGATGTAAATTATTATGAATAAGATCCCATTTTTACAGATGTTTTTTGAATATAGACCGCCCAAGGAGTTGGAAGAGATCTTTGCGCAGGCACAGGTGTGCCATGCGGAGATCCGACAGGAGCAACGGCAGATCGGTCTGACTGTGGAATTCCCCGTGTATGTGTCCGGGGCGATCCTTCAGCAGACAGAACGGAAGTTGGCCGGGCTCTACGGCCTGCGGACGGTGGAAATTGTCGGGAGATTCCCCCCGGAGGCCTTGCAGAGCTTTGATGGGGCAGACCTGTGCCGTATGCTCACGGGGCTGTATTCTCCCTGCGCCGCCATTTTGGCAGGAAGCAAGTGGGCCTTTGGGGAAGAAACCACCGTGACCCTTCTTGCCAACGGGAAGGAGGAACTGCTACCCCTGCTTCCTCAGGCGGAACGATATATTTTTGACCGCTTCGGTGTGCAGACTAAGATCACTGTGGTCAGCAATCACGGGAATTTCTCTGAGGATCTCTTTGCGGAAACCGAGCGTATGCGTCTGGAAGCTGTGAAGAATATGCCTGCGCCGAAGTTTGCCGATGCATCCCCTGCACAGGGGGCTAAGAAGGCCGCACCTGTGCCGGAAGAGGGGATGATCTACGGCAAGCCCTTCTTCGGTAACGCTGTACCCATGAAGGAGATCAATATTGACCGTCAGGATGAGCGTGTGATCATTGAGGGCAGAGTTTTTGCCGTAGAGCATCGCCAGAACAGACAGGGGACGGCTACCATTATTTCCTTCGATATGACGGACTACACAGGCTCTGTCCATGTAGGCGGTTACTTCAAGGGAGATACGGGCAAGCCCATTGCCGACAGCATCAAGAAGCCCGGTATGTGGATCCGGGTGCAGGGCAAGATCGACTACGACGATTATGCCAAGGAGCTGGTAGTGCGCCCCTTTGCCATTCAGCCTGCAGAGGCTCCCAAGCGGGAGGACAAGGCAGAGCATAAACGCGTGGAGCTCCATTTACATACCACCATGTCCATGATGGATGCCCTGACCAAGACCGGAGATGTGGTTGCCACCGCCGCCCGTTGGGGGCACAAGGCCATTGCCATTACCGACCACGGTGTGGCATCCTCCTTCCCTGCGGCATTGAAGGCCAGCAAGAACAAGGTTGCGGGAACAGACAAGCCCATTAAGATCCTCTACGGCTGTGAGGGCTACTATGTTAATGATGTGGATGACCGCATCGTTGTCCACGGAGAGAAGAATATTCCTCTCTTTGGAGAGTTTGTCGCCTTTGACTTGGAAACCACGGGCTTATCTGCCCAGAATGATGTGATCATTGAGATCGGCGCTGTCCTCTTCCGTGAGGGGCAGGCTGTGGATACCTTCCAGTGCTTCGTGGCACCTCATCGGAAGCTGACCCCCAAGATCGTGGAGCTGACCGGCATTACGGACAGTATGCTGGAGGGGGCAGGGGAGATCGAGGAAATGCTTCCCGCCTTCCTGAACTTCTGCGGAGATCGGCCTCTGGTTGCTCATAATGCAGACTTTGATGTGGGCTTCATTACCGCCGCCTGTGAGCGTTTGAAGATCGACTATGTGCCTACTTCCATTGATACCCTGATCCTCGCACAGAACCTCATGCCTCAGCTGAACAAGCACAAGCTGAACATTGTGGCAGATGCTCTGAGCTTGCCGGAGTTCAATCACCACCGAGCCTCCGATGATGCCAAGACCTGCGGTTTGGTGTATCTGCGCTTTGTCAAAATGCTGGAAGAGCGTGGAGTAACGGATATTCAGGGGATCAACGGGGATATGGTAGCCCTCCGTGCGGGAGGAAAGATCGGTGACCGTCAGGCCAAGCACATTCTGGTCTTTGCAAAGAATCAGATGGGTCTGCGGAATCTGTATCATCTTATTTCCAACGCCCATCTGAAGCATTTCAAGCGCAATCCCCGTATGCCCAAGTCCGACATACTGGCTATGCGAGAGGGTCTGATCATCGGCTCTGCCTGTGAGGCGGGGGAACTGTTCCAGGCCATTCTTGCCAACAAGAGCTGGGCGGAGCTGAAGCGTATTGCCTCCTTCTATGATTTCCTGGAAATTCAGCCTTTGAGCAACAACCGCTTCATGATCGAGAAGGGGATCGCCGAGTCCGACGAGGATCTGCGGAACTTCAACCGCATCATTGTCCGCTTGGGAGAGGAGCTGGGCAAGCCTGTGTGCGCCACCGGTGACGTCCACTTCCAAGATCCGGAGGAGGAGATCTACCGACGGATCTTGCTTGCCACCAAGGGCTTCTCCGACTGTGACCGACCCAATCCCCTGTACTTCCGTACCACGGATGAAATGCTGGAGGAATTCTCTTACTTAGGTGCGGAAAAGGCCTTTGAGGTAGTCGTGACCAATCCCAACCGCATTGCGGATATGTGTGATCTGGTACGTCCCGTACCTCACAACCTCTTTGCTCCCAAGATCGAAAATTCCGTAGAGGATCTGAAGGATCTGGTCTACGGAAAAATGCACCGTCTCTACGGGGACAATCCCCCGGAGCTGATTGTCAAGCGTGTAGAGACGGAACTGAACGATATTATTACCTGTCACTATGATGTGATTTATATGTCCGCCCAGAAGCTTGTGCAGAACTCTCTGGAAAACGGCTATCTGGTGGGCTCCCGTGGTTCCGTCGGCTCTTCTCTGGTGGCCTACATGTCCGGCATTACGGAGGTTAATTCTTTGCCTCCCCATTACCGTTGTCCGGATTGCAAGTATTGCACCTTTGAAGTCCCCGACAATGTGAACTACGGTGCAGACCTTGCAGATGCGGTGTGTCCCGAATGTGGGGCGCAGTTGGAAAAGGATGGCTTTAATATCCCCTTTGAGACCTTCCTTGGCTTCGGCGGTGACAAGGTTCCCGATATTGACCTGAATTTCTCCGGTGAGTATCAGGGGCGTGCCCACCAGTACTGTATTGAAATGTTCGGTGCAAGCCATGTGTTCCGTGCGGGGACTATCGGCACAGTTGCGGACAAGACTGCCTTCGGCTATGTGAAGAAATATTTGGCGGAGCGGAATATGGTGGTCTCCCGTGCGGAGGAAAACCGCCTGTCCGCAGGCTGTGTGGATGTGCGCCGTACTACGGGACAGCACCCCGGTGGTCTGGTGGTTATTCCGCAGGAAAATGAGATCTGGGACTTCTGCCCCGTTCAGCATCCTGCGGATGATGTGAATACAGACATTATTACCACCCATTTTGAATACCACTCTATGGAAGAAAACCTCCTGAAGCTGGATATGCTGGGACATGATGACCCCACCATGATCCGCTATATGGAGGACTTAACCGGGGTGGATGCCAAGCTCATCCCCTTGGATGACAGGGATACCATGTCCATCTTCCGCACCAGTAAGGTGCTGGGCTATGAGAATGACGAGATTTTAGGCATTCCCGGTTCTGTGGGCATCCCGGAATTCGGTACTTCCTTTACCCGTGGCATGCTTATGGACACCAAGCCGGAGCAGTTCGACACCCTTATCCGTCTTTCCGGCTTCTCCCACGGTACGGACGTTTGGCTGGGCAATGCAAAGGATCTCATCGTCAGCGGGACTGCCACGGTTTCTCAGGCTATCGGCTGTCGTGACGATATTATGATCTATCTCATTAAGTGCGGTATGCCGGAAAAACGAGCCTTCAAGATCATGGAGGCTGTCCGTAAGGGCAGGGGACTTCCCGACGGAGCAGAGGAAGAAATGGTTGCAGCGGGTGTTCCGGCATGGTACATCGGCTCTTGTAAGAAGATCAAATACCTTTTCCCCAAGGCTCACGCTGCGGCTTATGTTATGATGGCCTTCCGTATTGCCTGGTTCAAGGTACATCAGCCCCTTGCCTTCTATGCCGCTTATTTCTATCGCCGCAGTCAGAAGGACGGCTTCGATGCGGTCATGATGACCAATGGTATGGATATGGTCAAGGAAAGCATGAAGAAGATCAAGGACAATCCCGATAAGACTGCCAAGGACGAGGATATTTTCACCACCCTGGAGGTTTGCTACGAGTTCTATCTCCGTGGCTTTGAGTTTGCCCCTCTGGATCTGTACAGCTCCCATGCCACCCGTTTCCAGATCCGTGACGGCAAGCTGTTGCCTCCCTTCGTTTCTGTCGGTGGCTTGGGTGAAACCGCCGCTTGGGATATCCTTAACGGCAGAGAAGGGAAGAGCTTCGTTTCCATCGAAGAATTTGCCCGTGCCTGTCCCAAGGTCTCCAAGACCCACATTGAGAAGCTCAAGGAGGCAGGTGCTTTCGGCGAGCTTCCCGATACCAGCCAGATGACCCTGTTCTGAGGCTTTTGGATCGTTTTTTCTGACAGAAACAACAAAAACACAGGATGAAATTCGTGCAAAAATACGAAATTTCCGAAATGATTTGATGTTTCCGAAGAAATACGCTATAATGAATTCGTTACAATAAAAAACAAGGAGTGTATTACTATGCAAGAACTCGATAAGCAATTCCATATCCGTTGCGTGGAAGGCGATGTAGGTCGCTATGTCCTGCTCCCCGGCGATCCCGGCCGTTGTGAGTCTATCGCAAAGCTTTTTGACAATCCCGTGCATGTTGGCATGAATCGTGAGTATAATATCTATACCGGCACTCTGCTGGGCGAAAAGGTCAGCGTTTGCTCCACCGGTATCGGTGGCCCTTCTGCCTCCATCGCTATGGAAGAACTGCACAACATCGGTGCAGATACCTTCATCCGTGTAGGCACCTGTGGCGGTATCGATCTGGATGTTAAGTCCGGCGACATCGTTGTTGCTACCGGCGCTATCCGTTTCGAGCATACCTCCATGGAGTATGCACCCATTGAGTACCCCGCAGTTTCCGACCTGGACATCGCTCTGGCTCTCCGTCAGGCTTCTCAGGCTATGGGCAAGCGTACTCACACCGGTGTTGTCCAGTGTAAGGATGCTTTCTACGGCCAGCACAGCCCCGCCAAGATGCCCGTTTCCTATGAGCTCCTGCAGAAGTGGGAAGCATGGAAGCGTCTGGGCGTTAAGGCCAGTGAGATGGAATCTGCCGCCCTCTTTGTTGTTGCCGACGCTCTGGGTTGCCGTTGCGGTTCCTGCTTCCATGTTATCTGGAATCAGGAGCGTGAGGCCGCAGGTCTGGATCAGGATATGGACGAAGATACCACTGCAGCAGTCCGCGTAGGCGTTGAGGCTCTGAAGCTCATCATCGCTCAGGACAAGGCAATGGGCAGATAATTTTTGGAACTTTTTCTTTCCCTCATCGTCTTAGAGGTGGAAAGATTCTTTCGGAGGTGATATAGGTGACAAAACGCTGGTGGACTGTTTGGATCAAGGTCGGGATCATGGCCGTACTTCTGGTTCTGGCATATAACTTTGTGACGGATACTGTCCGGCAATATCTTGAGCCCTATATCATCGAAGAAGATGAAGTTGGCGAGCGTACGGAGAATGTGATCAAGGACATTATGGAAAAGCTGGAAGAAAAGCTGGACATCCGTGTGGACTATGAGAACATGATCTTTGACTACGCCAACGGCTATGCCAAGGATATGATGGAGCAATCCCACGAGGAGCGTAACATGGAATCCGAGACCTTCGCCGTGGTGGAGGAAACGGAAGACTTCCAAGATACACAATCCGCGGATGAGTAAAAAACGGGTCTGTTGCAGGGCTTCCTTGCAACAGACCTTTTTCTGAGAGGGTAGAACAATGGATCGCAGAAAACAGATCGCCGCTATGGCGGAAAGTGAAGAAGAACGGATGCTCCTCATTCGGGTTCTGGACAAGCTGGAACGGGGCTATGAACGGCAAATGCCCGTATCTACGGCTTTTTTGACTCCCAGAGAGCAGGCACTTGTGAAGCAGATCCTGTCCTCTGCCCAATTCTGGGGCGGTACAGAAGGGACGGAGCGCTGTGTGGCATACTATGTGCCGGAGTACATGAGCAAGGAAGATTATTTTTCCGAAGGGGTCATTTCCTGCATCCGCGGGAGCTTCTATGATGCCAATTCTCTCAGTCATCGGGATGTTTTGGGGGCGCTTATGGGAGCGGGGATCCGCAGAGATGCCATCGGAGATATTTTCCTCCGGGAGAAGTCCTGTGAATTTTTCCTCCTTTCGGAATTGGAACGCTATCTCATGGACAACCTGACGGGAGCGGGGAGACAGCACCTGCATTTGGAGCTTGTGGATCCTCTGACGGTAGAGCGCCCACAACAGGCTATGAAGGAGCTACGGGTCACCGTGTCCTCCCTGCGACTGGACAGCATTCTGTCTGCGGCCTTCCACATCAGCCGAGGGAAGGCGGTAGAGGCCATTGAAGCCGGGAAGGTGAATCTCAACTCCCTGACCTGCCAGAAGCCCGACAAGCAGGTCAATGTTTTAGACGAGCTTTCCCTCCGCGGCTCCGGCAAGCTACGCGTTCTGGAGATACACGGACAAACAAAAAAAGACCGTACAGCCCTGACTGTGGGCATTTTTCTGTAATTTGAAATAAACACAGAGGACAGAGTCGTGTTGTCACACAGCTCTGTCCCCTGTGCTATTTGAGAAAACAAAAAACCTTGAAATCCGAAGATTTCAAGGTTTTTGTGGAGCTGCTATCCAGATTCGAACTGGAGACCTCATCCTTACCAAGGATGCGCTCTACCTGCTGAGCTATAGCAGCATGTCCCTGACAGCTCTGATATTATAGCAAGGGAATGCCAATTTGTCAACACCTTTTTTAAAAAATTTTGAAAATTTTTTGTTTTTCTGTCAGAGGGGAAAAAACCCTCACAGAGTGATGATTTTGCTCTGTGAGGGGAGAGCTGATCCTTGCTTATTTTGCGAAGTCGTAGGGGGTGCTTTGGTAGACGAAGTAGTTCAGCCAGTTGGAGAACAGCAGGTGGGCGTGACCACGCCAGCTGACCAGAGGAGGCTGGGTATCATCGTCATTGGGGAAGTAGTTCTTGGGAATGGTAATGGGCTTGCCCAGATTCTTGTCGCGGACATATTCCTTCTTCAGGGTCTCGGGATCGTATTCCGCATGGCCGGTCAGAAAGACCTGTCTGCCACCTTCGGTGAAAATGGCGAAGATCCCGGCTTCCTCGGAGCTGGCGGCGATCTTCAGCTCGGGAACTTTTTCAATATCCTCCCGAAGGATGGTAGTATGACGGGAATGGGGTACCATAAACACATCATCAAAGCCACGCAGGAGGATCTGGTGCTTCCGCTCCGCTTTGTGTGGGAAGATGCCGAAAAGCTTCTTGTCTAAGGGATACTTGGGAATGCCGTAGTGATAATACAGACCTGCCTGTGCGCCCCAGCAAATATGCAGGGTGCTGTAAATGTGGGTCTTGCTCCATTCCATAATGGCGCAAAGCTCCTGCCAGTAGTTGACTTCTTCAAAATCCATAAGCTCCACCGGTGCGCCGGTGATGATCATGCCGTCATAATTCTTGTGACGAATCTCATCAAAGGTCTTGTAGAAGGCGAAAAGGTGATCCTCGGAAACATGGGTGGCCTTATGGCTTGCGGTTTGCAAAAATTCCAGACGGACCTGCAGGGGGGAGTTGCTCAAAAGACGGGCAAATTGGGTCTCGGTTTCGATTTTGGTGGGCATGAGATTCAGGATCAGGATCTCCAAGGGACGGATATCCTGAGTATCTGCCCGTAGCTCCTTCATGACGAAGATGTTTTCCTGCTGTAGGGTCGCTGTAGCAGGTAAATCATTTGGGATCTTGATTGGCATAAGCTCACCTGTATTCCTTTAAACCTTGTCCAGTGCCTGTGCCAGATCTGCAATGAGATCCTCGGCATTTTCCAGACCGATGCTCAGACGGATCAGGTCGGCGGAAACGCCGGCGGCCAGAAGCTCCTGATCGTTCATCTGACGGTGGGTAGTGCCTGCGGGGTGCAGACAGCAGGTACGGGCATCTGCCACATGGGTCTCAATGGCGGCAAGCTCCAGAGCTTCCATGAAGGTAGCGGCGGCTTCGCGACCACCCTTGACACCGAAGGAGATAACACCGCAGGAGCCATTGGCCAGGTACTTCTTGGCTCTTTCGTAATACTTGTCACCGGGCAGACCGCAGTAGCTGATCCAGGAAACCTTCTCATGGGTGCTGAGGAACTCTGCTACCTTCTGAGCGTTCTCGCAGTGGCGAGCCATACGCAGGGGCAGGCTTTCGATGCCCAGATTGGTGATATAGGCATTCTGGGGAGACTGGACACAGCCGAAGTCACGCATGAGCTGTGCAGTGGCCTTGGTGATAAAAGCGCCTTCCTTGCCGAAACGCTCCGTATAGGTTACGCCGTGATAGCTGTCATCGGGGGTGCACAGTCCGGGGAACTTGTCGGGATACTTTGCCCAGTCGAAGTTACCGCTGTCAATGATACAACCGCCCAGTGCGGCGGAATGACCGTCGATATACTTGCTGGTGGAGTGGGTAACGATATCTGCGCCCCACTCGAAGGGACGGCAGTTAATGGGAGTGGCAAAGGTGTTGTCCACGATCAGGGGGACACCGTGAGCATGGGCGGCTTGAGCAAACTTTTCAATGTCCAGCACGCACAGGGAGGGGTTGGAAATGGTCTCGCCGAAGACACACTTGGTGTTGGGACGGAAGGCGGCATTCAACTCTTCCTCGGTGCAGTCGGGATCTACGAAGGTGCATTCGATGCCCATGCGCTTCATGGTTACGGAGAAGAGATTGAAGCTACCGCCGTAAATGGCAGAGGAGCTGATGAAGTGATCGCCGTAGCTGCAGATGTTGAACACGGAGAAGAAGGAGGCGGCCTGGCCGGAGCCGGTGAGCATACCTGCTGTGCCACCTTCCAGAGCGGCAAGCTTGGCGGCGACGGCATCACAGGTGGGGTTCTGCAGACGGGTATAGAAATAACCGCTGGCTTCCAGATCAAAGAGCTTTGCCATCTCGGAGGCACTTTCGTAACGGAAGGTGGTGCTCTGGATAATGGGGATCTGTCTGGGCTCTCCGTTCTTGGGGGAGTAACCTGCCTGGATGCACAGGGTTTCTTGCTTTAAATTCTTTTTCATGGGATACCTCCTATGGGTAAAATAAAATAACTCTCAAAAAGTCATAGAAAGTTCTGAGTTTATTATAATAGGATATAAAACAAATGTCAACGAAAAATGTGTTGCATTTTACTCCCCTCTGCGGTACAATAATATAAGAGTATCTAGGTTTAAAAGAGGTGATCCGATGCACAAGGAATTTTTCCGTTTTCAGTATGCAATGAACTATGTGTTTCAGGTCACTGTCAGTATGTTGACTCCCGCTGCCATCTGGATCGGTTTGGGCTTATTGCTCAACAGACGATGGGGCGTTGGGAAATGGGCGCTGATCCTGTGTATCCTGGTTGGGGTGCTCAGTGGCTGTTACAGTATGTTCCGCTTCCTTATGACCACCACCCGTATGATCGATCCCACGGCAGAGGAGAAAAAGGAGGATATACCTCATGACTCTGTTTAAGACCACTGCCCGCCAACAGCTTCCTGTATTTCTGGCACAATTTCTCCTCTGTGTCGCTATGGTGCTTGTGTTTGCGGTGATCGGAAAGTTCAGTAAAGAAGTATGGCAGGGTGCGCTTGCCGGCATGCTGGTGTCCATGCTCAATCACCTGAGTTTGATCCTCTCCCTCTTGCAGGCGGAGAAGTGTGAAACTCCGGAAAAAGGACAACTGAAGGCAAGGGGCAACTACATCCTGCGGATGCTTCTTATGGTGGGACTGCTGGTGCTTGCGCTGAAGTTCCTGGGAACGGATCCCATTGCCACTTTGCTACCACTGATCCTTATGCGTATAGCCCTGTTTATCGGGGGACTGATGATCAAGAAGGAAGGAGCATAAGCTATGAATATTAACACCTCCGGACCCAAAATATTATGGGAATTTGACCTCTTCGGTATTCCCGTAACCATTACGGAAACGGTTCTGTCGGGAGCCGTTGTATTCCTGATCCTTGCGGTAGCCAGCTACTTTCTGGGCAGAAATCTGAAAAAGCGTCCCGATGGCAGACAGGTTCTTGTGGAGAAGGTCGTGACCATGCTCTATAACATGGTGGGTGACACCATGGGAAAGCACAATCTGAAATTCGCACCCTATATCGGCACCCTGTTCTGTTCTTCGCTCTTTGGTTCCCTCATCGGTATGACGGGCTTTCTCCGTTCCACTACCGCAGACTTCAGCACCACCATTACCTGGGCTCTTGTGACCTCTGTGCTTGTGTGGTATCACAACATCAAGAACAACGGTTTCTGGGGCTGGCTGAAGGGCTTTACAGAACCCATTGCCGTTATGACCCCCATGAATTTGGTGGGTGAAGTTGCCCAGCCCATTGCGCTGGCCTTCCGTCACTTCGGCAACGTTGCCGGCGGCGGTGTTCTCATGAGCATGGCCTACAGCGCTCTGGCAGGAGCCAGTGCACTGATTCTCAGGTGGATCCCTAATGCATTCCTGAATTCTATTCCTATTTTGCAGTTGGGTATCCCTGCGGCATTGTCCCTGTATTTCGACCTTTTCTCCGGCTTCATTCAGGCGCTGGTTTTTTGTATGCTGACCATGGTCTATGTTGGTGAGGCTTGCCCTCCCCCGGTGAAAAAGGAAACAAAAGAAGAAATAAAATAAAAATTTTTAGGAGGATAATACTATGGAAATCGCAAGAGGTTTGATCGCATTGGGTGCAGGTCTTTGTATGGGGATCGGCGCTATCGGCCCCGGTGTCGGTGAAGGTACTGCTGTTGGCAAGGCACTGGAGGGCATGGCTCGCCAGCCTGAAGCTACCGGCACTCTCCGTACCAACATGATCCTTGGTTGTGCAATTACCGAGACCACCGGCATTTACTCTCTGGTCGTTGCTCTGTTGCTGCTCTTCGCTTATTGATCTCAGCAGGCAGAAACCGTTCGGAAAGGAGAGATGAGGCTTGGTTTTTTTGACCGCAGCCCAGACAAAAGGTTTTATCAGCTATGATGTGTGGACGAGTATCTTCATGCTGGGGAACTTACTGTTGCTGTATTTCATCATGAAGAAGTACCTCTTTAAGCCCATCAAGAAGATGATCGACGAGCGTCAGAAGGAGATCGATGATCTCTATGCAGATGCAAATCAGTCCAAGTCCGATGCCGCAGAGCTGAAGACCCAATACGAAACCCGTTTGGCAGAAGCCAACGAAGAAAAAGAAGAAATTCTCCGCTCTGCCCATCGCAAGGCACAGCTTCGTGAGGAGGAGATCCTCCGTGAGGCACAGGAAAAGGCCGCCCAGACCCTGAAGCGTGCAGACCAGCAGATCGAACTGGAGAAAAAGCGTGCAATGAACGAGATCAAGGACGATGTTTCCGGTATGGCTATCGAGATCGCCTCTGCGGTTCTGGCCAGAGACATCAAGCAGAAAGAGCATCGTGATCTGATCGACTCCTTCATTGAGAATTTGGGGGAGAGCCATGATTGATGCTGTAGGTTACGCACAGGCGCTGTATGACCTTGCCGCAGAGCGGGGTACAGAGGATCGGGTGCGCAAGGAACTGCAGATCATCTGTCAGGCAGTGCAGGCACAGCCGGGATATATGAATCTTATGGATACCCCTGCCGTTGGCAGACAGGAAAAGTGCGAGCTTTTACTCCAAGCCTTTGCCAATGTGGAGGAAATGCTTCGGAATTTCCTGTGCATCCTCTGCGAAAAGCGGAGCTTCCATTGCCTGCCTGCTTGTGCAAGTGCCTATGACAAAATTTACGATACCGCACACGGCATTCTCCGTGCCACTGCCATTACTGCCACACCTATGGTCAAGAGACAGCAACAGGCTCTGAGCAAGAAGCTGGCCCAAATGACCGGCAAGACTGTGGAATTGGAAAATGTGGTAGATCCCGCCCTGATCGGCGGTATCCGCCTGCGTTATGAGGGCGTGCAGTTGGATGACAGCATCCAAAGCCGTCTGGAAACCCTGCGCCGCAACCTGGCGCAAACCATTGTATAGAAAAGTTGGTGAAACCGTGAATCTGAAAATTGACGACATCAGCAGAATTATCAAAGACCAAATCAAGACCTATGCCTCCAAGACCGAGCAGGATGAGATCGGCTATGTTATCCAGGTCGGTGACGGCATTGCCAAGGTCCACGGACTGGATAAGTGCAAGTCCAACGAGCTTCTGAGCTTTGAAAACGGCTCTTACGGTATGGCGCTGAATTTGGAAGAAACCTATGTCAGCGTGGTCATGCTGGGTACGGATGTAGGCATCAGCGAAGGTAGCTTGGTCAAGCGTACAGGCCGTGTTGTGTCCGTTCCCGTTGGGGAGGCTCTGGTAGGCAGAGTCGTAGATGCTCTGGGTCAGCCCATTGATGGCAAGGGCCCTATTGCAAGCAAGGAGCTTCGCCCCATTGAGCGCACCGCTCCCGGCATCATTGAAAGAAAATCCGTCTCCGTCCCCTTGCAGACCGGTATCAAGGCCATTGACTCCATGATCCCTGTAGGCAGAGGCCAGCGTGAGCTGATCATCGGTGACCGTCAGACAGGTAAGACTGTCATTGCCACCGATACCATTATCAATCAGAAGGGCAAGGGTGTTATTTGTATCTATGTTGCCATCGGACAGAAGCGTTCCACTGTGGCACAGCTGGTAGATACCCTGACCAAGAACGGGGCTATGGACTACACCATCGTAGTCTCCGCTACCGCTTCCGAGCTTGCTCCCTTGCAGTATATTGCTCCCTACTCCGGCTGTACCATGGGTGAATACTTCATGGACAAGGGGAAGGATGTTCTGATCGTTTATGACGATCTGTCCAAGCATGCTGTGGCATACCGTGCCCTGTCTCTGCTCATCCGCCGTCCCCCCGGAAGAGAGGCTTACCCCGGTGATGTCTTCTACCTCCACTCCCG
>JAZMZW010000008.1:0-2084 GCA_045586205.1 Faecousia sp.
CCATCGAACCTGTAGGCACTACGAAGTGGGCTACTGTAGTAACCTGCAACAGCATCCATAACAGTAGCAATGCCGAAAAACCGCCACTGATGTACAGCAGCCAGTCCGCCACTTTATATATCTTTCTGCGGTATTTCCGCCAGAGTGCCTTTGTTCGTATATTCATTTCTGATTGATCCGTTTCTTTACTTTCTCCCTCATTTCACGGATGGCCGTGGACTGCACCTTCGGTTCCTTTTCCAATACCATTCGCGCTGCCCATTCCTTGCGACCTTCGGCGTACTTCCCTTCCGGTATTTCTTCGTAGAGCTTGAACAGCAGGTAATACGGATAGATGCGTCCCGGCAGACGGCTGACCGAACGGAGCAGGTAATGTTCCGCTTCCTGATATCGCTTTTCCGCCTGACAGTTCTTCCCTAAGATGTTCAGAATCATCGGATCGGCACTCACCTTCAAGGCTTCCTTCAGATACCGGTTCGATTCTTCATATTTCCCGGCCTTGTGGCACGCATGGCCCAACTCGAACAGATAACGGGCATTCCATTTCATGCTTTCATAAAAAGGTTTGTAGGATTCCACCGCTTCCGTATAGGCACCGCTGTGGTAGAACATCCGTACCCGTTGCCATCGGGTCTTTACCGCTTCACGCTCCCGTACATGCGTGAAATATTCATAACCTCCATAAATGCCGGCACACCAGCAGAGGCCGACAGGGAACAGCAACGCGACAGGGAAGAAGCGGAGCCATCCCGACAAGCCTGTCAAGATGAGCAAACCGAAGGCCGCCACGAACAGCGGGAACTGGAACGGATAGGACGAAAAGGAGAACACTGCCAATGAAAGCATCGCCCCGAAAAGGCCGTAGTTCCCGGACAACTGATGCCCTGCCATAGCCGCTATGACCAACAGCAGTATGACGCAAAGCACGGGAACGCCCCAGGCCATCGCCGCCTGAAGGTACTCGTTGAACACATATTCCGGACTCCCCGCCACATGCTCCTCCTGTGCCGTATAGTCACCCTTCGAGAAATACTTCTCCTGTGCATCCCCGTAAGCTCCAGCCACATAATCCCAACCGTATCCCGTCAACGGCTTCTCCCCAATGGCCTGTACGGCCACCTTCCACATCAGCAGTCGTCCGTCAGCCGAATCCTTCTTCAACAGGTAGGCTCCGCCAAGGGCAAAGGACAAGACGATGAAAGCTCCGACCGTCAAAGCCTTGTGTTTCCTGATTCCTTCCGTGATTGATTTCCTGTAATGCATCCAGCCGATATAGGCCGAAGCCAGAGCGGCCGCTATCCATGCCGAACGGCTCATGCCGGCAGGAAGCACACAAAGCATCAGCAACAGCACTCCCAAGGCGATGTATCCTCCAAGGCTTTTCCCCCGTTTCAGCCATTCATGCAGGCACACGGGAAGGCACATAGCAACAAACCCCGAATAAGGACCGGGATTGTAGAAGGAACCCGTCAGCGCATAAAGCGAATGGTTGGAGGATGTATAGCCATAGACCTGGCACAGCCCCCAAACGGTTTCTATAGCTCCGGTGAGTATCAGGAGCCAAGTCAAAACCGTAGTCAATACCTTTATTTTACCACCAAATCTGTTTCCCATCTTCGTAAGTAAATATCCGTTCTTCCCTGCCCCGTGTCAGGTTGCGGAGCCACAGCAATGCGTCCGTCGGCACATTTTCATAGACCAAAGAATCGGCTTGGGCCGTCTGACGACCTAAGGAGTGCCAGCCCTTCTGCCAATAACGGAGTTCATATTCATCCCCCGTAAAAATATTGTTGCTGTCGAACGGCTTTTCTGGATGTTCGCCCGCATAAGGATATTTGCGATATAACACTACACGCTCCGTCCGTTCCGTATCCGCTACCAAAGGACGACGCTGACCATCCTCCTGAAGAATGAAAGGCTCACCTGCCGGTTGCCAATCCTTGCCGTCATGCACCTGAAGCAGATAAACGATACCCTTGCCTGTATCCAAACGCATGATCGGTTCATTGTCTCCCCAAAGCGCACCACGACCCACAGATGGAAACGAAACACCGTCCTTTTCCACACGGGACAGAGCTGCAACC
>JAZMZW010000009.1:0-7706 GCA_045586205.1 Faecousia sp.
GATGCATAAACCATCGTATCTCACCGTAGGGGCGACCTGTGGTCGCCTGCCTGTTTTGAAGAGAGAACAGTGATTTTAAACGGTAGAATGTTCAAATTTTCAGTTCCTACACCGGGAGACCACAGGTCTCCCCTACGAACAAATGGGGTAAGTTGTGCAAAAAGCAAACCGATAAACGGGAATTTGCAAGTTTAAGAGAGCAAAGCCAACGATAAGATAATTTTCAATTTTCAATTGTCAATTGTCAATTTGAAATTCATTGTCCATTGCCCATTACCCATTGTCATCGTCCATTGTCCATTGTCACCCGGAACTGACTGTCATTCAAGAACAGGCTATAAAAATGCCGCAGACAAGGGGCTTGTCTGCGGCATAAGGTTTCAATTAGATATTAGTCAAATGCGGATTCTGCCAGGTAGTAGATCTTGTGGGCGTTCTTCTTCTCGGCGGTAGTGGTGCCGGGGACGATCATGAAGTAGACCTTGGAGTCCTTGCACTGGATGCCTTCGATCTCCAGCTTGCCCACATTGCTGATCTTGACCAGCTTCTTATAAGTGCCGGAGCTGTTCATCTTTGCGATCTGGGGAGTTTCGCCGTGAGCGCCACCGGAGAGGTAGATGCGAGCCTTGGAGAACAGGTCGATGCCCTGGAAGGAATCGTTGGGACGGATGATGGAGCTGCCGGACTGGACATTGGTCCACAGGTGAGCCTTCTTGGCGCCGGAGCTACGCATATCAACGGTCTTATTCTTATCCAGAAGCTTGTTCAGAGCCTCGGTGCTGTATGCAGAGTAGTTGACCTTGGAAGCGTTCTTGGTCTGGATACGGAAAACGGTGGTATCGCCGCAAACTGCAGCAGCAACACGGTAGGTGTCGCCCATACGGTATGCAGTGCCGTTGGCGTAGTTCATGTAGGTGAAGCGGGACAGCTGGGTGTAGTTATAGGTCTTGCCTGCCTCGTACTTAATACGGGCGATCTGCAGAGACCAGTTGTAACCACTGTCTTCATCGGACTTACAGCCCATGTAGAGGTAGTTCACATCCTTGTAGGTGTACATATCCAAGCTCTGGCCGTGGCCGCAGTTGGTGAAGGTCATACGGTCCATGTAGTTGGCGACCTTGTTGGTCTTGTCCATCTTCAGACGGGAGACATAGGTGGTGGCATCAACACGCTGGGTGATGTAGATGTAGGTAGAGCCCATGTAGAAGTTCTGGATGGCTCTGCCAAGGGGAAGACCCTTCAGGGTGTATGCCAAAGTGGCCTTCTTGCTGACGGTGGACTTGGGAGTTGCGGCGGAAGCGGGAGCTATGCAAGCCACCAGAGTGATGACTACCAGCATGAGGCAAACCAGCTTTGCAACAAGCTTCTTGCTGTGGAATTTCATGGAAGTTCCTCCTTGTAAGATTTTACTAACGATTTGTTAGCATCATAGATTGATTTTATCATCTTTTACAAATATTGTCAACCGCTTTTCCGAAGTTATTTTGCAAAATATTCGGATTTTTCCTTAATTAAGACAAGCTTGGAAGCCCCTACCTTAGTTTCAAATGCTTTTGATGATGAGCGTGCCTACATCGCCGATCAATGAGCGGCGCTACATAATCGGTCGATAAATGGTATAAAATAGGCTGACTGTCAATTTTGGAAACTATCCACCGTCAACTTGGAATCATTGTCAATTGCGCTAAAATCAGTTCTATGGCTTTTTCGCAGGCGGTTTGGCGGTTTTCTGCTCTGTTGCCTGTGAGATCAAGGCGGAGGGTGGTAGTATGTTCTTCCGTGGATAGTCCAACATAGATCTCCCCTACATTGGGGTTCAGGGGATCGGTGCCGGGGCCGGCGTTGCCGGTCAGGGATAGGGCGTAGTCGGCTTTCAGATTCTTTCTTGCCCCCTGTGCCATTTGCTCCGCTACCTCCGGGCAGATGGCGCCCTTGGTGGAGAGGATTTGGGGATCAACCCCTAAGAGCTGTTCTTTGAGGCTATAAGCGTAGGAGATCACGCCCCCTAAGTATACCTTGGAAGCACCGGGGACGGAGGTCAGGATCGCACCCAGGAGACCCCCGGTACAGCTTTCCGCTGTCACGAGGGTCTTTTCCATGGCGGTCAAGGTTTGGATGAGCCTTGTAGCCTTATCCATTGTAACGCACCTTTACCAGCTCGGTATTTTGCAGGGCTCTTTCGATAAGGGCATCGAAGTCCAGCTTTTCACAGGCCTTATCCACACCGGAGATGGTGGGCTTGGTCTTGGGGTGCTTGGGGGTGAAGACCGTACAGCAGTCCTCGTAAGGCAGGATGGAGGTTTCCATAGTGCCGATCTTACGGGCGATGGTGACGATCTCTTCCTTATCCATGCCGATGAGAGGCTGGAAGATGGGCAGAGTGGTAGCCGCACCGGTAACAGCCATGGCCTGCATGGTCTGGGAGGCAACCTGACCCAGATTCTCACCGGTAACCAGAGCCTCACAGCCATGGTCACGGGCAATGCGCTCGGAGATCTTCATCATGAAACGGCGCATAATGAGGGTGAAGTATTCCTCGGGGCAGTTGTCGCGGATGGCTTCCTGAATTTCCGTGAAGCCGACTACATTGACGGTCATTCTGCCACAGTAACGGGTCATGAGACGGGCAAGCTCCAGAACCTTATCCTTTGCCAGCTCGCTGGTGTAGGGATAGGAGAAGAAGTGGACGCATTCCAGCTCCACACCGCGCTTGGCGATCATGTAGCCCGCTACGGGAGAGTCGATACCGCCGGACAGAAGCACCATAGCTCTGCCACCAACACCGGTAGGCAGACCGCCTGCCCCCTGTTCCGCAGGGCCGTGGACATAGGCGGCACGGTCTCGGACTTCTACATAGACGGTGTAGTCGGGCTTGTGGACATCTACTTCCAGTTCGGGGATGGCTTCTGCCAGTCTTCCGCCGATATCCTGAGAAATGCCGATGGAGGTCAGGGGGTAACGCTTGTCGGAGCGCTTGGATTCTACCTTGAAGGAACGGACGGAGCGGAGATCATCTCCCAAATAAGCCAGAGCGGTCTCGAAGATCTTGTCCTGATCCTTCTCGCAGGGGCGGCAACGGCAGAGGCTGACCACACCGAAAATGTAGTGGCAAGCATCCCATGCGCCGTCAAGGTCGCAGTTTTCGTTTTCCGGCTCCACATAGACCGTGGACTGGACGATGCCCACACGGAAGTCACCGAAGGGGCGCATGCGACGGGAGATATTGGTCTTCAGGCGATTTTCAAACTGGAAGCGGTTACCGCCCTTCAGGACGATCTCGCCTAATTTCAGCAAAAACATTTCATTCATGATTGTTCTATCCTACCTTTGTGAAAATTGATATGATCTGTATTGTACTGCCTCGGCAATGTGCTTGGGCTGAATTTCGGGACTGTGGTCAAGGTCTGCAATGGTTCTTGCCACCTTGCGGATTCGGTCGTAGCTACGGGCGGTGAGACCCAGCATTTCAAAAACATCACGGATAAGATTGGCACACTCGTCGGACAGGTGGCAGTAATCTCGCAATTCCCCTGTCTGCATATAGGCATTACAGGTACAGTTGCTACCGGCAAAGCGCTGTCTCTGGATCTCCCGTGCGTCCTCTACCCTTGCCTTAATATCTGCGGAGCTTTCCGAAGGAAGATCCGTCCGAAGCTCCGTAAATTCCAGTGAGGGAACTTCAATGATCAGGTCGATGCGATCCAGCATAGGGCCGGAGATCCGTCCGTGGTACTGACTGACGGAATGCTCCGAACAGGTACAGCGACCGCTCACATGACCGTACCAACCGCAACGGCAGGGATTCATGGCACAGACCAGTTGGAAACGGCTGGGATAACTGAGTGTTCCGCTGGCTCTGGAAATGGTAACAACGCCGTCTTCCAGAGGTTGGCGCATGATCTCTAAGGTTTCTTTCTTAAATTCAGGGAATTCGTCTAAGAACAGGACACCCTTGTGGGCAAGGGATATCTCCCCGGGCTTAGGGACGGTTCCCCCACCTGCCAGACCTGCGGAGGAAATGGTGTGGTGGGGAGAGCGGAAGGGTCTGTTTGCCACAATGGGGGCTTCCGGGGGAAGCAAGCCCATAATGGAATGGATCTGGGTGACCTCCAGGGTTTCCTCTTGGGTCATATCCGGAAGGATAGATGGCAAGCGCTTGGCAAGCATACTCTTACCGGATCCGGGAGGGCCTACCAGAAGGATATTGTGTGAGCCTGCGGCGGCGATCTCCAAGGCACGCTTTGCCATAGCCTGTCCCTTCACATCCGCAAAGTCCGGGAGGGATCTGACCACAGTTTCCGGGTTCCAAGGAGGAGTATAGGGCAAGGTAGCTTCTCCGCGAAGGGTGGTGATCAGCTGTCCCACATCCTTGATGCCGATGACACGGATCTGTCCCGCAAGAGTTGCTTCTCTGGCATTTTCCTCGGGAACAAAAAGGATCTCAAAGCCTGCCTTTTGGGCGGCAATGGCCATGGACAGCATACCACGAACAGGGCGAAGCTTTCCTTCCAGACTCAGTTCCCCCAAGAAGGCGCATTTCTGCTTGGGAAGCCTGCACTCCCCTCCCGCTGCCAGAATACCAAGGAGAATGGGAAGGTCGTAGATCGTTCCGCTTTTCTTGGTATCGGCGGGGGCGAGATTCAGGGTAATGCGACCTGCGGGGAACTTGAAACCGCTCGTCTTTATGGCGGCACGGACTCGTTCACGGGATTCCTTAACAGCCGTATCCGGAAGTCCCACAATGTCAAAATTAGGCAATCCGTTGGAAATAAAACATTCCACCAATACGGAATAGCCCTGTATTCCGTTAATACCTAAGGATTCCACTCTTGCGATCATGGACTCACCTCCACAGTTAATCTATTTTATCATACTACAAAATCCTCCTAATTACAAGTACCATTTCTCAACACAGAATCATGCAGGATGAAAAAATTCCCACCTCAAAGTGTTTGGATCTTTGAGGTGGGGAGAAAATGCTTAGGTCAGGTTTTCTATAATACTGTTTCTTGATAAAATGGTTAGAAAACCATTTTATCGCAGGATAAATATCCTGCACCGCCTTAGGCGGAAGAAACAGTATTACACGGCATTTCGTGGCGGCCTTGCCGCCATGTCGCTGATAAGCGGCATAATAAAACGGTCAACCCGTTTTATTAGAAATAAGTATAAAACGAACGAGTATGGTGGCAACTTGGGCGCGGGTGGCATCTGTCTGAGGTTGGAGGGTCACGGTAGCTCCGCTCTTGATGCCGTTGATCAAACCTGCGGTATTGGCCCAGATCATAGCCCTCAAGGCATAGTCACTGACTGTCCAACCGTCGGGATAAGTGCTCAAGTCCCCTGTAGCTTCAATCTCAAAGCCCTTTGCCTGTGCGTAGCGGTACAAAATGGTGGCGATCTGCTCACGGGTAACATTTCCGTTGGGATCAAAGCGTCTGTTGCCCATACCGTTGACAATGCCGTTCTCGCTTGCCCATGCCACGGCTTGGGAATACCACTGTCCCGAGGGAACATCCGTAAAGTCTGCTTCCTTTGCGGGCACCGCCTGTCCGTCCAGTCTCCACAGAACGGTCACAAGCATAGCACGGGTCATGGTATCCTCGGGTGAGAAACGACCGGCTGCAGTTCCGGAGAACAAGCCTTTTTCGGCACAATACTCCACAGCATCATAGTACCACTGATGTTTCGTCGCATCCATGAAAGTAGGATCATCTATGCCCACATAGCGCAAAACACCCTCCAAACCATTACTGCTTTTGTACATCGTCAGTTGGCAATTGCTGTTAAAAGACACCCAACTAAGATAGCCCTTTCCGTTCAAGATCTGCCCATTTCCATCTGCAAGATAATAGAGACCATCCCCGGTGTTACGCAAATTGACCAGACCGTATCTGTTGGTATTAAGAGGTTTTTCAAAGAGAAAATCGGTTGTAGCTTCCCCTTTGCGGTCACAGAGAGCGTATTTCCCATTCTCCTTTACCGCGATCACCCCATCTTGAAAATAGAAATCCCTTTCTGCAAGATCAAACAGTTTATTCCCCCCACGATCGTACAGGGTCTTGGAGCCATCCATAAAGCTTGCAAGGAAATCATAGCCGTAAACAGAAACAAATCTGATACTGTTAAGGGTAAAGACCTCTTGGCAATCTGCATTGTAAACAGTCAGCTTTTCCCCTTTTTTCACATAGAATCCAAAGTTAGGCAGAGCTCCGTTGGAAATGTCATAATCATTGCCAAGGAGCGTTAAGGAGTCCGCATCCAGCTCCTTGAGAATACTGCCGTGAAGATCCATTACCACATAACCGCCCTGAGGCTTTTCCCCATACAGCGTATGACTGTTGATATAGCGAATAGTGTCAGCAACAACTGTGTTTGAAAGCTTTGTGCCGTCAAACATCACATTCATTTTTGCATCCACAATGTAGAACGCGTCCTCTGCATCTCCGGAATAATCGTGACAGTAAACAATATAGGTATTTTGATCGGGAGCGGAAATAAGCATATTGCAGTTTTCATTGACAGGACGCTGTCCCTTCCAGGTCACATCCGTCATATACATCCCTTGACTCCTTACATGGTAGTCCGAAATTGCTATGAGCTCCCCACGATTGCTGTAGGAATAAACATCCTTACCGGTTTTATCCAACAAAGCATATTCGTAAGCGTAACGGTCAGCATCGTAGTATCTACCCAAGTAATGCTCCTCGGCAAGACAATCATAGATCTCCCATTTTCCAATATACTTCGGCACCGAAAGAGGTTTCATTTTCAGATCGAAGAAGTCGAAGCCTTCTCCCTCTCTTTTACAGATCACACGAGATCCGCGAATCGTTATGCTCTCATAGCAGTGCTCTGTCACCTGCTTATATTGGTATAACACAGCATAGCCTGTTCCGGGACGCTGCGCAGCAGTAATGTCTTTCCTGAGCACCCGAACATCACTGTAGACTGGGCTTAATAAGGTCTGTCCATGGGGATCCATAACCCCCGTCAGCTTGTCTGCCGTAGGATATACTACAGCGTGATCCTCCACACAATATATCAGGTCAGACGATCCATGGTTGCTATAGACAGGCTTTGTCAATTCCTGAATTCTTGCGGTTTTCACTTCTAAATTCTCCGAACCTTCTGCCATGATGCCCATAACCGTACAGGATAAGAGAATGGACATTGCAAGAAGCAGAGAAAGGATGTGCTTGAGCATACATATACCTCCTTTATTTCTCTTCTTGAAATTATAGCATTTCAACCGTTAAAAGTCAAGCATAGCCTATTACAAGCTACCGTTTCGTCCTATTACAAGCTACCGTTTCGTTCTCATTGAACAGCTCTCTGCTTTTATAAATATACTCCTTTCGTGCAGCTTCTCGGGCTGATGGGAGAAAAAGAAAATATTTTTTGTCGTTTCCTTGTTTTTGGGTGTTTACAAAATGACAATTTAGTGATAGAATTAAGCTGTCTGTAAAGAAATACTTTTAGGAGGTATTCATTTTGGCAAGAAAACTCAAGACAATGGACGGCAATACCGCCGCCGCTCATGTCAGCTACGCATTTACAGAAGTAGCCGGCATCTACCCCATCACCCCCTCTAGCCCCATGGCTGACTATGTGGACCAGTGGTCCGCACAGGGTCGCAAGAACATCTTCGGCAGCCGTGTCAAGGTCGTGGAGATGCAGTCCGAAGCAGGCGCAGCCGGCACAGT
>JAZMZW010000010.1:0-16528 GCA_045586205.1 Faecousia sp.
CATGAATTGGCTATGCCATGATTTGCCTTGCGGCAGGATTTGTGCCTTACGGCACATTGTTTTTTGGCAATTCAAATCATGGAGCGTAGCGAGAAATCATGATGCCCCGCATCAATTCATGACACAAAGTGTCAAATCATCAGAGCGATAAACTGAAATTGGCACATGGGACATGTGGGTAAACACAATAGCAACTTCCGATCTTTGAAGAGATCGGGAGCTGCTGTTGTTTTGTTCATTTTCAATTTTCAATTGTCAATTTTCAATTTCGGATTCATTGTCCATTGTCAATTGTCCATTTTCCATTCAATCAGATTTCCATAATGATCGGGAGGATCATGGGGTTCTTCTTGGTGTTACGGTAGATGAACTGGCCAAGTTCGTTCTTGATGGTGGACTTGATGCTGGCCCAGTCGGAGATCCGGCGGGTCTGACAGATCTCTAAGGCATGACCGGCTACCATGCGCATGGCTTCCATGAGCTCCTCGTTGTCCTTGACCTGGACGAAGCCTCTGGAAATAATATCGGGGCCGGTGATGACGGAGCCGTCTTCCCCGGAAAGGTTGACACAGACCACGATCATGCCGTCCTGTGCCAGATGCTTGCGGTCACGGAGGACAACACTGCCCACATCTCCCACACCGGTGCCGTCTACAAGGATCTTGCCGGCGGTGACGGTGTCGGTGATCTTGCAGGTCTTGGGGGTACATTCAATGACCTTGCCCAGATCCGCAATGATGATATTCTTGGGGCTCATGCCCATGACCTGCGCCAAATCGCTGTGCTTGTGCAAATGTCTCTGCTCCCCGTGGACAGGGATAAAATAACGGGGCTGGGTCAGAGCGTGGACGATCTTCAACTCCTCCTGACAGGCGTGGCCGGACACATGGAGACCTTCCAGCTTGTCATAAACCACATCGGCATTCTTGCGGTAAAGCTCATTGATGATACGGGACACCGCCTTTTCGTTGCCGGGAATGGCGGAGGCGGAAATAATGACCTTATCTCCGGGCAGGATCTCCACCTGCTTGTGGCTAGAAAAAGCCATGCGGTACAGGGCGGACATATTTTCTCCCTGAGAGCCGGTGGATACAATGACGATCTTATCCTTGGGCAGGGACTTGATCTGACCGATATCTACCAGCAAGCCTGCGGGGATATCCAGATAGCCGAGCTCCGTTGCCACATTGAGGATATTTTCCATACTTCTGCCTGTGACTGCCACCTTCCTGCCGTAGCGGTGGGCGGTTGCCAGCACAGACTGGATGCGGTACATATTGGAGGCAAAGGTGGTGACGATAATGCGGTTCTTGCAGCCCTTGAACTGTCTGTCCAGACTGTCGGCTACCACAGATTCCGACGGGGTATAGCCGGGACGCTCTACGTTGGTGGAGTCTGCCAGAAGGGCATAGACTCCCTCCTTACCCAGAGCCCCCAGACGACCCAGATCCGTCATACCGTCTTCCCCTGTGGGGTCGATCTTAAAGTCGCCGGTGAAAATAATGTTGCCTACGGGAGTTCCCACGCAGAAAGCTACGGCATCTGCGATGGAATGGTTCACATGGATGAACTCCACAGTGAAGCAACCTGCCTTGACCACATCTCCTGCGCCGTGGGTCACCAGCTTGGTCTTACGAACCAGGTCGTGTTCCTCCAGCTTCAGCTTGATCAGTCCCAAGGTCAGAGGGGTAGCATGTACGGGAGCATTCACAGCCTGCAATACATAGGGCAGACCACCGATATGATCCTCGTGTCCGTGGGTAATGAAAAAGCCCTTGAGCTTATTCTTGTTCTTGACCAAATAGCTGACATCCGGGATCACCAGATCCACGCCGTACATATCATCTTCAGGGAAACCCAGACCGCAGTCAATGACGATCATATCCTTGCCGTATTCCAGAACGGTCATATTCTTCCCGATCTCATTCAATCCCCCAAGGGGAATAATTCTTAATTTATCTGCCAAAAAACTCATCTCCTTTACAGATGTTCTTACAATTCACAAAGTTTCATTTCTCATATCAACGAGGGAAATTTCCCACCGCATCCCTCCTGCGGCATCCTTGTCCATGGTATAGTATACCATAATTTCTCTGAAAAGTATACCTTTTTTTGAAATACAGAAAATTTCGGCTAGAAAAAGTGAGGAAAGTCTGGTATAATAAAGGTGTATATCCATCGGAAGGAGGCTTCTGCACATGAAACGGAAGCTACGCCGTATTACACAGCCGAACATCGTCTACTTCTTCCCTGTGCTATGCCTGTTCGCTCTTGCGGCCTTTGGGCTGAAGCAATATATTCTGGGAGCGGGGATGCTGGTTTTCACCCTTGCGCTCTTTGCTCTCCTGCAGGTACGGAACATCCGCCGTAAGAAGCAGCTGACAGATTATATCCGTTCCCACACGCCCATGCTGGAAAAGCTCCGCAGCAACGAAGTTCCCTTCCCTGTGGTTCTGGTGCATTTGCAGACCTATGAGATGCTGTGGTATAACAAAGCCTTTGAAGCTCTGGCGGAGATCGGCAAGAGACTTGACCCCTACCAGCTTAAGGATTTGATCCCCTCTCTGGATCTGGAATGGCTCCGCGACGGTGTGGGGGAAGCTCCCACGGAGTTGCAGTTCCGCAACCGCCGTTTCCGTCTTACGGGCTCTATCCTCCCGGATGTGGATGCCAAGGGCGGTCTGCTTCTGGGAATGCTGTACTTCCAGGATCAAACGGAGCTGTTGCAGGTACGGGATGAATACATCCGCTCCCGTCCCATGGTCTCCATCGTTCTGGTAGACAACTATGACGAGCTGGCAGACACCCTGCCGGATGCGGAAATGGCAGGTCTCAATGCCCAGATCAACACCTGTATCAACGAATGGACAGAGGAAAACAACGGTCTTCTGCGAAAAATGGAACGTAACCGCTTCTTCCTCCTCTTTGAAGCCAGAGATCTTGCAGCTATGGCAGAGAACAAGTTCCACCTGCTGGACAAGATCCGCAGTATCCAGACCTCCACAGGCCTGAGCCCCACGGTGTCCATCGGCATCGGTAAGGACGGAAGCGATTTCCGTGAGAATTACAAATTCGCCGCCCTCGCCATTGATATGGCACTGTCCCGTGGCGGTGATCAGGCGGTATTGAAGGATCGCAACGATTTCTCCTTCTACGGTGGCCGTGTGAGCCATGCCGACCGCCATACCAAGGTTCGTTCCCGTACGGGAGCAAAGAACCTTGCCAACCTCATTGCAGACTCCAGCCGTGTGTTCATTATGGGACACAAAATGGCAGATCTGGATGCACTGGGTGCGGCTGCGGGTGTTTACTGCCTGTGTCGCAAGCTGGGCAAACGGGCAAACATCGTGTTGGATCTCAATGCCAATGCCGCCCAATCCCTCCTGTCCCGTCTGAAGGGGCTGGAGGAATACGAAGGCTGTTTCATCAGCGGTCAGGATGCCCTGATCCTTGCCGATCCCAAGAGCTATCTGGTAGTGGTTGACACCAACCGCCCGGATCAAGTGGAATGTAAGCCCCTGCTGGAATCCATCCGCCGTGTTGCCATCATCGACCATCACCGCAGAGCGGCGGATTATATCGACAATGCTTCCCCCAACATGCACGAGCCCAGAGCCTCCTCTGCCTCGGAGCTGGTGGCGGAGATCCTGCAATACACCGTAGATCCCGACGACATCCTCCAAGAGGAAGCCATTGCACTCCTTGCAGGCATCGCACTGGATACCAAGCATTTCAGCATCCGTGCCAACAGCTACACCTTTGAAGCCGCCGCCTTCCTGCGCAGACTGGGTGCAGATCCCGTAGAGGTCAAGAAGCTGTTCCAGAACGATCTGGCAGATACCGTTGCCCGCTACAAGATCATCCAGAAAGCCAAGCTCTACGATCATCACATTGCCATTGCCGCTCTGGAGCACACCGTGACCCGTACTCTGGCTGCACAGGCCGCAGATGAGCTTCTGAACATCTCCGGTATAGAAACCTCCTTTGTCCTCTATCCCCAGGAGAGCCAAACCATCATTTCCGCCCGTTCCATCGGCACTGCCAATGTGCAGGTGATCCTGGAAGCTCTGGGCGGAGGAGGAAATGCCGCCACCGCAGGGGCTCAAGTCAAAAACAAAACCGTCGCTTCCACCTTAGAGGAGCTGACAAAATCCATTGAAAAATATTTTGAACCATAGGAGGATACTTCCATGAAGGTTATTTTATTACAAGATGTCAAGGGTAAGGGCAAGAAGGGTCAGATGCTTGAGGTTTCCGACGGCTATGCCCGTAACTACATGCTCCCCCGCAAGCTGGCTGTAGAGGCCACCGCCGACAGCATCAACACCATGCGTATGACCGACAAGGCCAATCAGGAAAAGCGCCAGAGAGAGCGTGAGGAGGCCTTTGCCATTTCCAACAAGCTCAAGAACCTGACCGTAGTGGTCAAGGCCAAGGGTGGCGGAGCAGGCAGACTCTTCGGCTCTATCACCACACAGGAAATCGCTGATGCTCTGCAGAAGAATCACGGCATCACCGTGGATAAGCGTAAGATCGTCCTGAACGAGACCATCAAGACCGTAGGTCTGTATACCGTCAAGTGCAAGCTGGGCTATGAGATCACCGGCGACCTGAAGGTCAAGATCGAAGAACTCTGATCCCCGATCCATTCCAACAATACGGAGGTGTCCTATGGAGGACCTGCTTTCCCGTCAAGTGCCCCATTCCCCGGAGGCGGAGCAAGCCGTTCTGGGCTCTATGCTCATTGACAGTCGCTGTGTCAATGAGGTAGTGGGAATCTTGCGTCCCGGTGACTTTTTTCTGGAGCTGAATCGGGACATTTACGAAACCATTTATGAAATGTTCAGCTTCTCCCAGATCATCGACCCTGTGACGGTGCTGGACAAAATGCGTGAGCGCGGAGTATATGAGGAGAAAACCACCTCCAAGTATCTCATGGAGCTCATGGAAATCACTCCCACTGCCGCCAATGTGGTACGCTATGCCCAGATCGTCCGTGATCAGGCTCTGTTGCGTAGCCTTTCCACCGCCGCCGACGAGATCATAAACATCGTCCGTGACGGTGTTGGTACAGCACAGGATATTCTGGAAGCGGCGGAGAAGAAGATCTATGCCATCCGCCGTGGCAATACCAATGAGTCTCTGGAGCATATCGGTACCATTATTCTCAAGGTCTTTGACCGCCTGACGGAGCTCAGTGAGTCCGACAGCGACATTTCCGGTCTGTCCACGGGCTTGAATGATCTGGATAAGTTTATCAACGGCTTGAACAAGTCCGACCTGATGCTTCTGGCCGCCCGTCCCGCCATGGGCAAGACCTCTCTGGCTCTGAACATCGCCCTGAATGTTGCCAAGAAGTACCCCAAGAAGACCGTAGCCTTCTTCTCCTTGGAAATGTCCAAGGAACAGCTGGTCACCAGACTTCTTGCCAACGAAAGCTTCGTTGACAACAAGAAGCTCACCACAGGTCAGCTGACCACGGAGGAATGGACCAAGATCGGTATCGCCTCCTCCGCACTGGCTCAGACCGATATCCGTGTAGATGATAACCCCTCCCTGTCCGTTGCGGAAATGAATGCAAAATGCCGCCGCATCGATGATCTGGGTCTGGTGGTCATCGACTACTTACAGCTGATGACCTCCGCCGGCACAAAGACCGCCGCCAATGAGAACCGTCAGCAGATCGTGTCGGACATTTCCCGTTCCCTGAAAATCATGGCAAAGGAGCTGAATGTTCCCATTCTCTGCCTGTCCCAGCTGTCCCGTGCCAACGAGAGCCGTCAGGATAAGCGCCCCATGCTGTCCGACCTCCGTGAATCCGGCGCCATCGAGCAGGACGCCGACGAAGTCCTCTTTATCTATCGCGATGACTATTATAACAAAAACTCCGAGGAACAAAATGTCGCAGAAGTGATCGTAGCGAAAAACCGTCACGGCGAAGTGGGTACGGTCAAGCTTCAGTGGCTGCCTCAGTTCACCACCTTCGCAGACAGAGAGTGGAAGCACCATGAGAGCTAAGCTCCTGTCCTACTGCAGGGAGCAGGGCCTTTTCCTTCCGGGAGAAACCGTGATCTGCGGTGTTTCCGGCGGGGCAGACTCTATGGCCATGCTCCACTGCCTGTACGGACTGCAAGAGGAACTGGACATCCGTGTGGAAGCGGCACATTTTAACCACCTGCTCCGTGGAGAAGAATCTCAGGGAGATCAGGTATTTGTAATCAACTTCTGTAAGGAATACGGCATCCCTCTCCACCTTGGCTGTGGAGATGTAGCCACCTATGCTAAGGAAGAAAAGCTGGGTATGGAAGAAGCCGCACGACACTGCCGTTACCGCTTTTTCTCCACCTTGGGGGGAAAGCTTGCCACGGCCCACACCGCCGATGACAATGCGGAGACCGTCCTCATGCACCTGCTCCGTGGCAGTGGCCTGAGAGGTCTGTGCGGGATCTCCCCCCTGTCCGGCAGACTTTGCAGACCTATGCTCTGCGTGACCCGGCAGGAAGTTCTGGACTATCTGTCTTCCCGGGGACTCTCCCATCGGGAGGATAGCTCCAACCAAGACCTGTCCTATACCCGCAACCGTCTGCGACACAGGATCCTCCCCCTCCTACGGGAGGAACAGCCCGGTCTGACCCAACAGCTTCTGAAGCAAAGTGCCCTCCTCCAAGGGGAGGATGCTCTGCTGGATCGCATGGCACAGGGCTATCTGCACCCTCATTCCGACGGGAGCTATGCCATTGCTCCCCTGCTAAATGCCCCCGATCCCCTGCAAAAGCGCGCCCTGCGTCTTATGGTGGGACAGTACCTCCCGCAGGATCTGTCGCTGGTGCATATCTGCGCCTTGCAGAAGCTATTGACCGCAAGCTGTCCCTCTGCCTCTGTAGATCTGCCCACAGGTCTACAGGCTCGCCGGAGCTATGACAGACTGCGTTTCTGTCGGGAGCAAAACAGCCCCTTACAAAGCCACAGCCTCCAAATCCCCGGTACCACGGAGCTTGAGGAAGCAGCTCTGAAGATCCGCTGTGAAATTCAAGAAAATTTTACACAACAGACAAATACCCCTTTTCATTTCGCTCTAAAATATGATATGATACCTCAGGGCAAGCTCAGCCTCCGTTCCCGTCGGGAGGGAGATCGGCTGAAGCTCCCCAACGGTCACAGCAAAAGTCTGAAAAAGCTCATGATCGATAAAAAGATCCCTCTGGAGCAACGGGAGCGTTTGCCCGTGTTCCTTACGGGGGATCGGATCGTGGCAGTGGCGGACTTAGGTTGCGACCCTGATTTCCGTCCCCAAGAGGGCGAACCGGCCCTCCTTATTTATATACAAAAACTATAAGGAGAAATCATCATGGATCAAATTTTTTCCAGAATCATGCTCACCGAAGAGGAACTCCAAAGCCGTATCGCTGAGATGGGAAAGACCCTGTCCGAGGACTATGTAGGCAAGAATCCTGTTTTTATCTGCACCCTGAAGGGCGCTGTCCACTTCTTTGCCGATCTGACCAAGAACATCACCATCCCCTGCGAGTACGACTTCCTGGCGGCCTCCTCCTATGGATCTGCCACTGTCTCCTCCGGCACGGTTAAGCTGACCAAAGATGTTTCCCTTTCTCTGGAAGGCCGTCATGTGATTATCGTAGACGATATTCTGGACACCGGACATACTCTACGGTTTGTCAAGGAGCATCTCCTTGCAAAGAATCCCGCCTCCCTGAAGCTTTGCGTCCTGCTGGACAAGCCCTCCCGCCGTACGGAGGATATTACCTATGACTACACAGGCTTCACCATCGAAAACGAATTTGTCGTCGGTTACGGACTGGACTTCAATGAGCTGTATCGCAACATCCCCTGCATCGGCATCCTGAAGCCCGAAGTCTATTCCAAATAAATTTTCTCACAAAGGAGATCCCCATTGAACCATCCAACAAAACGCTTTCATGTCATTGTCTACATTCTTGTAGCATTTAGCTTGATCCTGCTGATCTCCAGCACTCTGAAAGATCCTGCTCTGCCGGAGCTGAGCTATTCTCAGGTTCATCAGCAATTCACTGCCGAGAATGTAAAGTCCTTCCTTTGGGAGGACGGTGTGCTGATTCTGGAGCTTCACAAGCCTCTGTCGGGAATCAGCGATAAGCTTGACGGCGCAAGCAAGGTTTGCCACAGACTGGCAGATGCCGGAATGTTTGCAGAAGAGCTTCACGAGGTATACGAGGCTCAGCTTGCTGCCGGGATCATTACGGAATACAATTTTAATCCCGTAGATCCCACCCCTATTTGGGCAACCATTCTCCCCTACTTCCTGGTCATGCTGGTTCTGCTGTTCATCATGTACTTCCTCTTCGGAAAGCTCAGCGGTGGCGGCGGTGGTGCACAGGCTGCCAAGTTCAGCCGTGCGGCTACCCGTCAAGGTCCGGGAGCAAACAAGGTCACCTTTGCCGATGTGGCAGGTGCAGATGAAGAAAAGGCCGAGCTTGCAGAGATCGTGGACTTCCTCCGTGATCCCGCAAAGTATCGCACTCTGGGTGCGAAAATCCCCAAGGGTGTCCTCCTTGTAGGCCCTCCGGGTACAGGTAAGACCCTCCTTGCCAAGGCTGTGGCAGGAGAAGCTCAGGTACAATTCCTGTCCATTTCCGGCTCCGATTTCGTGGAGCTGTATGAAGGCGTCGGTGCAAGCCGTGTCCGTGATCTCTTCGATCAGGCAAAGAAGCTTGCTCCCGTGATCGTATTCATTGACGAGATCGATGCCGTAGGTCGCCGTCGCGGTGCCGGCATGGGTGGCGGTCATGACGAAAGAGAACAGACCCTGAACCAGCTTCTGGTAGAAATGGACGGCTTTGCCGCCAACGAGGGTGTCATTGTTCTTGCCGCTACCAACCGTCAGGATATTCTTGATCCTGCTCTCCTCCGTCCCGGTCGTTTCGATCGGCAGATCTATGTCAGCCGTCCCGACCGCAAGGGCAGAGAGGCCATCCTCAAGGTCCATGCAAAGGACAAGAAGCTGGCAGAGGATGTAGATCTGAAGGTCATTTCTCAGGCAACCGCAGGCTTCACCGGCGCGGATCTTTCTAATCTGCTGAACGAAGCCGCCCTGCTGTCTGCCCGTAAGAATTGCCCCGTGATCACCATGGAAACCATTGAGGATGCCATCCTCAAGGTCATTGCAGGCCCGGAAAAGCGCAGTCGTGTCAGCTTAGAGCGTGACCGTCGGATCACCGCCTATCACGAAGCAGGCCATGCCATTGCCATGTATTGCCTGCCCACCCAGGATCCTGTCCACACCATTACCATCATCCAGCGTGGCAGAGCCTTGGGTATGACCGTCAGCCTTCCTCAGGAGGACAGTGACCACTATTCCCGTAATGAGATGAAGGAAGAGCTCATTGCCCTGCTGGGTGGCAGAGTGGCAGAGGCTCTGGAATTCAAGGATATTACCACCGGCGCTTCCAACGACCTGAAGCGTGCCAGTGCCATTGCACGAAATATGATCGCCCGCTTCGGCATGAACGATGCCGTAGGCCCTGTGTGCTATGAGAATGACGATGAGATCTTTGTAGGCAGAGATTACGAGCGTACCAAGTCCTACTCCGAGGACACCGCCTCTCAGATCGACAAGGAAATGAAGATCATTCTGGAACAGGCCTATGCCCGTTGCGAAGAGATCCTCAAGGAGCATTATGACAAGCTCCACGAGGTTTCCGCCTTCCTCCTTGCCAACGACTACATGAGCCGTAAGCAGTTCGAAGCCTGCATGAAGGGCGAGCCCATCCCCGAAACCCGTGAGTCCCTTCTGGACACCCAAAAGTCCGCCGCAAAGGACTCCACCGAAAGCGAATAAAACTCCAAAGGGTAGGATCGAGTATTTTGCTTGATCCTACCCCTTTTTTAAGTGATGTTTCCTTCGGAAGTGATGTCGCTTCGCTTGTGAATGTATCACCTGCGGTGACGGATTTCAAATTATGAGTTCATAAACGACAGCCAATTCCGGTTTATCGTGCTTTCAGCACGATAAACCGGAATTTGCCGACCTGTTAAGTTTTAATTTCGGCAACTATCCACTGTCAACTTGACCTCATTGTCCATTAAAAAACACCCGGATCTCCTGAGTCGGTGGATGGGAGATCCGGGTTTTGGTTTATTTGCCTTTCAGTTCTTCAATGATCTGAGGAAGGAGGTTGAGGAAGGTTTGGACTTCTTCCTCGGTGGTTTCGTGGGAGAGAGAGACACGGATGGAGCCGTCGATGAGGTCGGGGGCAACGCCCATGGCCTCCATGACATGACTGCGGTGTCCCTTGCTGCAGGCAGAGCCGGCGGAGACACAGATGCCCTGATCCTGTAATTTGTTCAGCAAGCCCTGAGAGCGGATGCCGGACACTGCCAAATTGACAATATGGGGAGCTTCCTGTGCGCCCAAAAGCTCCACACCGGGGATGTTCTTCAGACCTTCCTGTAGCATAGTCTTCAGCTTGTTCTGGTGGGCAATATGCTCCATGCGGTGGGGCAGATTCTCCCGACAGGCGGCGGCGAAGCCTGCAATTTGAGGAAGACCTTCTGTTCCGCTACGGAGACCGGCTTCCTGTCCTCCGCCCAGGAGCAGAGGAGGCAATTTCAGACCCGGACGGAGATAGAGAGCCCCCGCCCCCTTACAGCCGTGGATCTTGTGAGCGGAAACGGAGATCATATCCGCTCCCAAGGCAGAGGCACGGAAGGGGATCTTAAAGAATCCCTGTACCGCATCCGTGTGGAAAAGGGCATTGGGACAAAGTCTGTGGGTCAGCTTTGCCATACGCTCGACGGGCATGACGGCACCGGACTCATTGTTGACCATCATGATGCTGACCAGAATGGTGTCCTTCCGCAGAACCTTCTGCAAGTCCTCCACAGTGATCCGTCCCTGTGGATCCGGCTGAAGGTAGTCTACCTCGAAGCCCTGCTCCTCCAGCTTTTTCATGGGCTTGAGGACAGCAGAATGCTCCACGGCGGTGGTGACGATGTGCTTGCCCCGTTTGCCCAGACGCTCCACTGTGGCGAAAATCGCCCAGTTGTCCGCCTCCGTACCACCGGCAGTGAAGAAGACACGATCCGTCTCTCCACCCAGTGCCTGTGCCACATCTCCACGGCATTTGCGCAAAAGTCTGGCAGTCTCCACACCGAAATGATACTGGGCGCTGGGATTGCCCCACTGCTCTGTGAGAGCTTGGGTCATAGCCTCTACGCAAGCGCCGCAGGGCTTGGTAGTGGCGGCATTATCTAAATAAATCATGTAACAAAGTTCCTTTCTGCAAGCAGGGGATCAGGTGGTCTTTGTCTTCCTGCGATCCCGAATGAGGAAGATCCCCGTTGCCACCGCAACAAAGATGTTGGATGCCGTACCGATAAAGTTCAGGATCACTGCATTGAAGGTGGCGAACAGTACATTGGTGACCAGATATGCCAGCTTGAGCTTCTTCTCATCCTCCGCAAAGAAGTAGATGGTCAGGGAGTAGCCCACATTGGCAATCACGGGCAAAAGGCCGATGAAGCCCAAATTGTTGAAGTAAATGCCCAGACCGATAGCCAAAGCCAGGAAGATCCACTCCAACCACTTGCCACCCTTGTTACTTGCGGCTCTCAGGTTGCGGAGCATGCTGACGGCATTCTGCACAGCGGCGCTGTAGCCCTTCAGGATCACTGCCCCGATGCCCAGAGCCAGCTGACTGAGGCACTGCATGAGGAGCATGGCCTTGCCGCTCTTACGGGAGGAGGCAAGGGTATCCGTACCCATAGCCACAAGACTGCAAAAATTGCCTAATATCACACTGAGATCAATTCCAAACATATACGAGATTCCTTTTCTTCTGTTCTAATTCACAAAAGCCTTAGTTAAGGGCGGCATTTCTGCCGCCCTGTGGATTTTTCTTATTTCTTCTTTGCAAGAGCTTCGCGGATCTTTTCGCAGAGGACTTCTGCGGTGATGCCGTAATGCTCCAGAACGGCGGCGGCGGTACCGCTTCTGCCGAACTCGTCATTGACACCGTGGCGAACCATGGGAGTGGGGCAATTCTCGGACAGATACTCTGCCACTGCGCCGCCCAGACCGCCGATGATGTTGTGTTCCTCGCTGGTGACGATGCAACCGGTTTCCAAAGCGGCCTTCTTCACGGCTTCGCCGTCCAGGGGCTTAATGGTGTGCATGTCCAGAACACGGACGGAAACGCCTTCGGCTTCCATCATGGCTCTTGCCTTCAGAGCAAGCTGTACGCACATGCCGGTAGCGATCACGGTCACATCCTTGCCGTCAGCCAGAGTAGCGGCCTTGTCCAGCTTAAACTCATAGCCTTCGATCTCGTCGGTGACGGTTTCCACTGCGGCACGACCCAGACGGAGATATGCGGGACCGTCATAGTTCAGCAGGGCTTCCACAGCCAGCTTCATCTCGTGACCGTCGCAGGGGCAGACCACCTTCATATTGGGGATGGCACGCATGAGGGCGAAATCTTCGTTGCCCTGATGGGTAGCGCCGTCCTCACCGACGGACAGACCGCCGTGGGAGCCAACGACCTTGACGTTAAGCTGAGGATATGCGATGGAGTTACGAACCTGCTCCCAAGCTCTGCCGGAAGCGAAAATTGCAAAGGTATTGGTAAAGGGCTTGTAGCCACAGGTAGCCATACCGGCGGCAACACCGGTCATTTTGCACTCGGCAATGCCCATATCGAAGAAACGCTCGGGGTACTTGCCTGCAAAGCCCTTGGTCATGGTAGCATTGGCAAGGTCTGCATCAAACACTACCAGCTCGGGGTACTTCTCTGCCAGCTCTACAAGAGCTTCGCCGTAAGCGGCACGGGTTGCGATCTTTCCTGCCATATTAGTTTGCCTCCAATTCTGCCAGATAGGCTTCTACTTCTGCCTTGGCCTGCTCGTACTGCTCGTCGTTGGGAGCCTTTCCGTGCCAGCCATAGTTGTTCTCCATGAAGGAAACGCCCTTGCCCTTGGTGGTCTTGAGGATCAGCATGGTGGGCTTGCCCTTGACGGTCTTTGCTTCCTCGAAAGCGGCGACCAGAGCATCATAGTCATGACCGTCCACTACGATCACATGCCAGTTGAAGGCACGGAACTTCTCGTCCAGAGGCTCGGAGGGCATAACATCCTTGGTTGCGCCGTCGATCTGCAGACCGTTGACGTCAACCATGGCGCAGAGGTTATCCAAACCGTACTTGGCGGCGGACATAGCAGCTTCCCAGATCTGGCCTTCAGCGATCTCGCCGTCACCCATAGCGGCATAAACACGGTAGTCCTTCTTGCCAACCTTGCCTGCCAGTGCCATACCTACAGCAGCGGACAGACCCTGACCCAAAGAGCCGGTGGACATGTCAACACCGCGGACATGACGCATCTCTGCGTGGCCGGAGTAGTGACCCTTAATGGAGCGGAAAAGCTTCAGATCTTCCTGAGGGAAGAAACCACGGAGGGACAGGACGGGATACAGTGCGGGGGTAGTGTGACCCTTGGACAGAACAAAGCGATCACGGTCGGGATTCTGAGGATCTGCGGGATCCACATTCATAACATTGAAATACAGGGTAGTCAGGGTATCGATGATAGACAGGCTACCTCCGATGTGGCCGGAAGCTGCAGTGTGTACTGCATCCAGAGCCAGAAGTCTTGCCTTAGCGGCAGTAATGGCAAGCTGCTTTCCAAACAGTTTTTCCATAGAAACGTGTTTCCTTTCCTTTGAATGTTTATGATTCATATTCTTGCATATTGTATCGCCAGTAGAACTCCACACGGACTCGTTCCAGTCGGCGTTCGTTGAGTTCTTCCGAAATATCCTGGGTGATGACCCCGTCCACCAGAAGGAACTTCTTCCGATGTACCACAGGGATCTCCTTGCGGATATCATTCTGATACTGCATCCATGCATTGCCCTTCCAACCGCAGAGGTCGAAAAGCTCATTCATGAGATAGCACTGGGAGATCACTGTGCCCTCTCCTTGGAAGTCTTGATCCAGAATTTCCTTGGCGGCATCGTTCGCCCAGATCACATAGGGGGTGGAGTAGAGATTGTAGATCCCTTCGGGATCGGTCTGTTCAATGGGGACACCCAGCTCCGTGTAAGCTTCGCCGTAGCCACCAAGGAAGGCCTTGTGGTCTCCGAAGAAAACCAGAACAACAGGACTTTCGTCCCGACGGTACTGCTCCACATAGTCATAGACCTGCTTGCAGGTGTCCTCTATCCCCTTGAGATAGTTGTTGGTGATATAGTAATTCTCCCCGGTGAGCTTATCTTGAGAAAGATATTCCTTGCCCAAAAGCTCTGCACTCTCGTAGGGGCTGTGGTTCTGATAGGTCACATGGAAGCCGAAGTAGGGCTGTCCGTCCTTGGTGTTTTCCACATATTCCTGACGGAACAGGGAGAAGACCAGAGAGTCCGGTCCGAAACTGCCGTCGGGATACTGAGAGAAGTAATTCTGATTCAGCAGAACCTCATCAAAGCCCAGTCGGCGGTCAATGGATGCGCGGTCATAGAACCACTCGTCTCCCGGATGCATAGCCTGCGTCGTATAGCCGTTTGCACGGAAGTAGTGAATATGAGAATTGGTGGGGACTTGATATCCGGGATGGGGAAAGGTGAAGCCCGTCATAACCGAACGTTCGGAATTATTGGTGCCTCCGCCCAGAATGTCGGAAATCAGTGTGCCGTGGTAGCTTTCCTCCTCCAGACTGTGCCAGAGGGTATAGGGGTCGATGTCAAAGTCGATACCCAGGGCAGACAGATCGGAGAAGCTTTCCAGCATGTGGAATACCACATTGACCTTCTTATCCTCGGGGATCGCCTCCTCCGTATAAGCAAAAAGGATCTGTTCCACCTGCTCCTCGTCATAGCCCGGAGGCTCTGCAACAAGGATATCGTTGATGCTCACGATGAAGGAGTACAGGAAGCCTCGCTTAGCAAGTCGTTCCGCCTCTCTCCAGTCGTCATAGACCGAGTCGTCTGTCTTGAGGATATCGTTGTGATAGTAAATATCGCTGTAGATCTGCGCCCAAAGGAGCTGGGTCAGCCCCAGGATCAGCAAGATCCCAAGGATCCGTGTCCACCAGAGCTTGCGCTTGATTTTCCCCCGTGCGAAGATCCCCAGCAGGACCGTCAGACTCAGGATCATGAAGATCCCCAGCCAGAACAGCTTCGGGAATACATAGGTGTAATTTCCCGTGATCCCTGCCGCCTCTGCGATCAGTCCCAGATCCGCCGCAACCAGAGGCTCGGAACGCATAATGACCTTGAAATAATTCACAAAGGCAAGGAGGAAGGTTGGCACCGCCGTCAGCAGGAAGGACAGCCATGCCCGATTGAATATCAGGTAAAACAGTCCCATGAGCCCTGCCACAGGGAGGTAATTGAACAGGGGAATTCGCAAATCCTTGCGGTAGTACAGCAATCTGGATATACTGCAATTCAAAGTGCCGATCCACAGGATCAGGATCGCAAGAGCCACGGAAGAGCCTACCAGTCCCAATACCGTTAAGATCGTTTCTGTTTTTTTCGAGAAAGAAGGGGCTTTTTTCAACCGTTTCCAAAGATTACCGCTCATAAGTCCTCCTTCCGATAAGATCTTTTAAGATCAAAATGCCAGCTTTGCACGGAGATAGTCCTTCAGCTCGGCAATGGGAATACGGACCTGCTCCATGGTATCACGCTCACGGACAGTGACGCAGTTGTCGGCGGGAGTGTTCTCGTCGCCTACGGTCTCGAAGTCCACAGTGATGCAGAAGGGAGTGCCGATCTCGTCCTCACGGCGATAACGCTTGCCGATAGAGCCGGCATCGTCAAAGTCTACCATGAATTCCTTCTGCAGGTCACGGTAGATCTCCTCAGCGGCAGGGCTGAGCTTCTTGGACAGAGGCAGGACAGCTGCCTTGAAGGGAGCCAGTGCGGGGTGGAAGCGCAGGACGGTACGGACATCGTCGTTGCCCTTCTTATCCTGACCGACAACTTCTTCATCATATGCGTCTACCAGGAATGCCAGGAAGGAACGCTCAACACCCAGAGAGGGCTCGATGACATAGGGGATATAGTGCTCGTTCTGCTCCTGATCGTAGTAGGTCATGTCCTTGTTGGAGGTATTCTGGTGCTGGGACAGGTCGTAGTCCGTACGGTCTGCAACGCCCCACAGCTCGCCCCAACCGAAGGGGAACAGGAACTCGAAGTCGGTGGTAGCCTTGGAGTAGAAGCACAGCTCATCGGGATCATGGTCGCGGAGACGGAGGTTCTCTTCCTTCATGCCCAGGCTCAGGAGCCACTGCTGACAGAAGCCTCTCCAGTATGCGAACCACTCCAGATCGGTGCCGGGCTTGCAGAAGAATTCCAGCTCCATCTGTTCGAACTCACGGACACGGAAAATGAAGTTGCCCGGAGTGATCTCGTTACGGAAGGACTTGCCGATCTGGCCGATGCCGAAGGGCAGCTTGCGACGGGTGGTACGCTGAACATTGTTGAAGTTGACAAAGATGCCCTGTGCAGTCTCGGGACGGAGATAGACAGTGTTCTTTG
>JAZMZW010000011.1:0-10926 GCA_045586205.1 Faecousia sp.
AAGCCAAGAAGCCGTTTCAAAAGTACGCACTGCCTGCACCGGCAAGCTGAGGTAGCGAAGGGTCGGACACGGGAGTGAATGACAGTCCGGTGGACTGTCAGAGCCGTGTCCTGACCGAGCCGCAGCGAGACCAGCTTGCCCTACGACAGGCGAGTACAGCTTACATAGTTTGTTGAGTATCTCAAGTGCCATCTTCGCCGATCACTGATGGTTGCTACATTTTCTAGGGTATATCATTCCGTGCTGATTGGAAGTGCTTGGGAAGTTTATGGTTTTAATGAAATCCCGCAAGGGGGATGAAATCCTCACTTTGTTCGGATGAAATCGGCTACACCGATGAAATGAAATCAACCCACCTGCCGTCGAGGCAGATTTCATCCCCGAAGGGGATTTCATCATCGAAGATGATTTATTCCACCCGAAGGGTGGATTTCATTGACAAGACTCCCTCCAATGCGTAGCATCGAAGGGAGTCTTGTCATGATCGGGACTATAAGCCGGGTTCTGTGATCGACAGCCATCTATCTCGACATACCGTTGCCGATATGCTCTAGCCACCTCCTCGGAGACAGTCGGGCAAACTGTATGTTCTCCTCCACGGTGTTGCTCCGAATAGAGTTTACAGCATCACGATGTTCCCATGTGATGGGTGAGCTCTTACCTCGCCTTTCCACCCTTACCTCGTGAGTTCAAGCTTCATTTTCATGAGACCCGAGCTTACGAGGCGGTATATCTCTGTTGCACTTTTCCTGAAGTCGCCTTCGGCGGGCGTTACCCGTTATTCTTGCCCTGCGGAGCCCGGACTTTCCTCATACCTGACCTTTCGATGCAGGCACGCAGCTGTCCGTCCCGGTCACTTTTTCTATTGTACTTTATTTTTTCCATCTTGTCAAACATTTCATTATAGGTTATAATATAAATATCCATATAATTTTTCTCCCTGCCCTGTGTGGGGAGTGGAAATGAGGCATGACGCTTGAAACTGAAGGAATATTTTGAACAACTCCGGGGAAAGAAGATCCTTGTTCTCGGCCTGGGTGTCAGCAATCGCCCTCTGGTGCGACTGCTTCTTGCCCAGGGTTTGGCTGTGACGGGCTGTGATATGACCCCCAGAGAGAAATTGGAAGAGGAAGTTCTGGAGCTGGAACAGCAGGGGCTGGAGCTGAAGCTGGGCCCTGATTATCTGAAGGATTTGGAAGGGGATTGGTGCTTCCGCACTCCCGGTCTCCATCCGCTGAAGCCGGAGCTGTGTGCATTACGGGACAGTGGCTGTCGCATTACCAGCGAGATGGAGGCCTTCTTTGAGGTCTGTCCCTGCCCCATCATTGCAGTGACCGGCTCCGACGGCAAGACCACCACCACGACCCTGATCTCCGAAATGCTCAAGGTCGCCGGTTATCGTGTATGGCTGGGTGGCAATATCGGCACACCTCTGTTGGACAAGGCAGAGGAGATGGAAGCCACGGATAAGGTGGTATTGGAGCTTAGCTCCTTCCAGCTGATGGATCTGCACTACAGCCCTGCTGTTGCTCTTGTGACCAATATTACCCCCAACCATCTGGATGTCCATCGGGACATGGAGGAGTATGTGGAAGCCAAGACCCACATTTTCTCTTACCAGAAGGCAGGGGATAAACTGATCCTCAATGCGGATAATGACATTACTGCCGGCTTCTCCTCTCAGGGAGAGCGGAAGTTCTTCTCCCGTCGGGAAAAGACCGATGTATATTATGAAAACGAGACTGTCTATGCCAAGGGGGAGGCTATCCTTACAAGGCAGGATATTCTCCTCCCCGGCATCCACAATGTAGAGAACTACATGGCCGCCATTTTGGCAGTGGGGGATCTGGTTAAGCCGGAGCATATTGTGCAGGTAGCACGGAGCTTCGGCGGTGTGGAGCATCGTATTGAGCTGGTACGGGTGAAGGACGGTGTCCGTTATTACAATGACTCCATTGCCTCCTCTCCCAATCGCACCATTGCGGGTCTCCGTAGCTTTGATCAAAAGGTCATCCTCATTGCAGGTGGCTATGATAAGAAGCTGCCCTTTGAAGAATTGGGCAAGGAGATCCTGCCCAAGGTCAAGACTCTGGTTTGCACCGGTGCCACAGGCCCTGCCATTGCACAGGCTGTACGCTCCGCCCAAGGCTATGAGGAGGGTCAGCCCCGTATCCTCATGGTGCCGGATTTCTACGATGCGGTACACACTGCCGCACAGGTGGCAGAGGAAGGGGATGTGGTGCTTCTGTCCCCCGCAGGCCCGGCCTTTGACCGCTTCAAGAACTTTATGGTTCGAGGGAAAGAATTCAAAAAGACGGTGATGGAGCTTTGAAACATCTGACTTGTACCGCCGTAGTGGTTGCGGCAGGGACTGCCTCCCGTATGAAAGGCATTGACAAAGCTCTTGCACCCATCGGGGGAGTCCCTCTGCTCCTACGTACGGTGGAGGCTCTTGCAAGAGCAGAGCGGATCACGGATATTCTCGTGGTTACACGGGAGGATCTGATCCCGGAAGTCAGCAGACTGTGCGCCCATATTTCCAAGCTGTCCGGCATGATTGTAGGCGGTAGCAGTCGCAGTGAGTCCGTCTGCAAGGGACTTCGGGAGGCTAAGGGGGAGCTGGTTGCCATCCATGACGGCGCAAGACCCTTTGTAACAGCGGAGCTGATCGACAGAACCGTTGCCACCGCAGAGGAATTCGGCGGTGCCGCACCGGGACTTCCCGTGAAGGACACCATTAAGATCGTCCAAGGGACAAGGGTACAAAGCACTCCCGACAGATCCACCCTTTTTGGGGTGCAGACCCCGCAGGTCTTTTTTCGCAAGGAAATTTTACATGCCCTGACAGAGGCTACGGAAAGGGGGATCCCCCTGACAGATGACTGCTCTGCCGCAGAGGCCATGGGCATGACCGTAGTCCTCACCGAGGGCTTGGAAGAAAATATTAAGATCACCACTCCCGTGGATCTCATCCTTGGGGAGGCGATCCTGAAAAGGAGGAGCGAAGCATGAGGATCGGACACGGCTATGATGTCCACCGCTTAGTACCCGACAGAAAATTGATCCTAGGTGGAGTAGAGATCCCTTACGAACTGGGGCTTTTGGGGCATTCCGATGCGGATGTTCTCCTCCATGCCCTTATGGATGCCCTTCTGGGAGCGGCGGCTCTGCGGGACATCGGCAATCTGTTCCCCGACAGCGATCCCCGGTACAAGGGTATTTCCAGCATGCTCCTGCTGCAGGAGGTCTACAAGGCCATCTGTGCCAAGGGCTATGCCGTGGGGAATGTGGATGTGACCCTCATTGCCCAAAAACCCAGAATGAAGGATCATATTCCCCAAATGACAGAAAATATTGCAAGGACTCTGGAGATAGACCTTAACTGTGTCAATGTGAAGGCTACCACGGAGGAACACCTTGGATTTACCGGCAGGGGAGAGGGCATTTCCTGTCACGCCGTCTGCCTGCTGAAAGAAAGAGAGGACTAACACCATGTTTAAGCCTGTGAAAGAAAAAATAACTCCCACCAAGGCCAATTCCCTGTGGAAATACCTTGTCACCTGGGAAAGAAGATTGAAGCGCAACGTGCTTCTTTGCAGGATCATCCAGCCTCTGGGGGCAATGATCTTCACCCTGAATATGCTCCTGTGTACCATGAACCTGCTGTATCTGATCCCCTATGCCTCCGTTACCGAGGCCTTGGATAAGATCCCCCTTCTGCCGGCTATGGTCAAGACCTTCCCCCGTGAGAGTGTGAAGGATGCACTGGTGTTTACCTCCTGGTTTGCTTTCCTGATCCCTCTGCTCATCAGCGGTCTGGTTTTTGCCGTCGTTCTGATCATTGAGGCAAAAAATAAGAAGCCCATCGAGGACCTTAAGGGTACGGAAGCCCAGTGTGCCAAGGCTCTGGCTCACGAGGCAGAGCTGGATTATCAGCTCCGTGGCAAGACTCCCGAATGGTCCATCTTCCCTGAAACTACCGTCCTCACCGCTCTGACCGTTTGGCCCATCCTGACAGTCTGTCTCAGCTTCCTGGAGGGCGGAGCTCCGGCGGTTCTTCAGCTGGCCTTGGGCATTTTTGCTATGCTGGTGTGCCTGTTTGTGGTATTCTGGATCTTTGCCGCTTGCTTCTGGATCTTTGCAAAGCTCAATGCTCTGTATTATTATGCACCCGGCGAATGGAAATTCTGGGAGCTGTTTAACGATCTTGACGATTACTGGGAGAGTGTCGATCCTCAGGAATACGACCGTCGGGAACGGATCGCCAAGGAACGGAAGAATAAGTCCTGACTAAAATTTTCCAACAAAATTCCTCCTCTGCGGTTGTGCAGGGGAGGGATTTTTCATGGTTTTTGAGTAAAAGTTTGGAAAAAACAGTGATACAGGACAGAAATGGGGGGGCTACTGGCAAAAGGAACAAAATCCAACTAGAATTTTCTGGCAAAATCACCATAAAACAATGCTTGCAAAATTTAGAAATTATGATAGAATTATAATGAAAATGTATGGTGGAAAAGTAATAACCGTACGTTCCAGAATAGGAGGTTTCAGTATGAACACTAAGCGCAGACTCATTTCTATGCTGCTGGCTATTGCAATGCTGTTCACCATGTTCAGTGTGCTTAGCGTATCCGCAGCAGCCCCCACCACTCTGGAGATCGCTCAGATCGCCGATGTGGCCGATGATGTCGCTCTCGCTTTCGAGAGTGCTATTGCAAAGGGAAGCAAGGATGTTGACGGCATCTACTTCAAGGTGACCTATCCTTCTCTCAACCTGACCGACTATCAGCTGACCTATACCGAATTCGTACTCATGGCCGCAAATGCCATTGTGGCTATCAGCGAAGGTAAGGACGCAAGCACCGCCATCAGCTACAAGGCCGTCCGTGAAGGCTCTCAGGCCGCTCTCAACGGCAAGGGCACCAGCCTCAACAAGGCTCAGTATGTGGAACTGGCTGACCGTGTTGCCCGTTACGGCAATACTCTGGGCTCTCTGCCCACCAGCTTCAACCGTCCCACCGACGGTGTCAATGTTTACGAAGGCCGTATGACCCTGTTCTCCATCGGTCATCTGTTCGCAGAGGTTCTGGCTTCCTACCACACCACCAAGGCTCTGCCTGCAAGCATGGAGTTCCTCCCTGTTCACTACGGTGATGTCAATGTGACCGAAGCTCCCACTGCTCCTTCCGCTCCCGAGGATTGGTTCAAGGCAGTTATGGAAGCATCCGCCACTGTGAAGGCAAGCATGGCGAACAACATCCTCCCCGGCTCTATCGCAGTTGGCCCTCTGACCGTGACTCCCGCTCAGTATCTGTATCTGGCGTGTAAGGTCACCGTGGCTCTCAGCGCCGGCACTACCTCCGGCACTCTGACTGTTCCCGAAGCCGCAGAGCCCGAGAATCCTCAGGGTACTGCCTCCGGTCAGAGCTATGAAGATGACTATGTTGACATGGCAAACCGTATTGCCACCTACATCGAGAACAACAAGCAGGCTCCCAACTATGCTACCAGCTCCGGGCTGGGCGGCCCTGTCCATTACTACGATCTGATCGACGCTTTCTCCAGAGTTGTTGCCTACTACAAGGACAACGGCTTCACCCCCAACTATGTTACCATTAAGGGCTGGTCCGGCACTGTGCAGGATGTAACCACCGCTACCACTGCTCCCACCACCAAGCCCACCACTGCACCCACCAGTGCTTCTACCGCTCCCTCTACCTCCAAGCCCATGACCGATGACTGGTACACCAATGTGATCATTGCCGCTACCAATCTGAAGAACTATGTCGCTTCCAAGGAAGAGATGCCCGCTACCATTACCGTCGGCACTACCGCTTGCCGGCCCGCTCAGTACCTGTATCTGGCTTGCCAGGTCGTCATCGGCATCAATGGCGGTCAGACCACCGGCTCCCTGAGCGTTCCCAGCTACTCCGAGCCCAGTGGCCCCAACTCCACCCTCTCCAAGGGTACTTTCCAGAAGACCGAGTATCTGGACATTCTGAACAGAATCAAGACCTTCATGGAAAACACCGGACAGGCCCCCAACTATGCAAGCACCTCCTTGGGTCAGATCCAGCACGAAGGCGCCATCTACATGGCCGCTTGCATCCTGGACTACTATGCAACCAACGGCAAGCTGCCCGATTCCATCGCTGTTAAGCCCTGGTACGAGTATCTCGGCATTGCAGTAGGCGACGCTACCTTCGGTAACGACTTCTCCGCTTACAGACAGTATCTTGTTCCCACCACCAACTGCCAGTCCACCAATGCCACCATCATCTCTGTTGCAAAGCAGGGTATGGCTTTCAGCTCCGGCTCTCATGGTGGCTTCAAGAAGCCCACTACTACTTATCAGGCTATGTTCAACCTCATGGAGTTCATGGTTGCCAAGATCTCCTATGACTACTACTACAACTCCGAGCGTGGCGCTCTGGGCACTTGGAATGCAAAAGCCGGTAACTGCTGTGACATGGCTCACCTGATGAACGCTTGCGCCCGTGCGCTGGGTGTTCCCGGCCGTTATGACCACTGGAACTGCCAGTTCGCAGTTTCTAACACCGGCCATGTTTGGTCCGATGTTTACTGCCCCGATGCTCCCGGCACCAACAGCTACAACAAGCCCGGTTGGCTCCATGCTGACCCCGTCAACACTCCCAACTATCTGGGCTATCAGAACCACACCAACGAGTACAGACTCAGTGGTCCTCATGCAACCCTGCCCTTCTGATCTTTTGATTTGAAGATTTGATTCCTATCCCTTCATATCCAATGCTATTGCTCCCGCGATAGTATTGGATATGTGCTATCATCTGATAAACAGGAGGTTTCCCCATGAACATTCGGCGTAGAATTATTTCAACTGTATTGGCACTTGCCATGCTGATCTCTATGTTCAGTGTCCTCAGCGTTTCCGCCGCGGCTCCCGAAGCTTTGACCGTCGCACAGATCGCAGACATTTCCGATGATGTGGCTTCTGCCATCAAGACTGCCATTGAAAAGGGCAGCAAGGATGTAGACGGCATCTACTTCAAGGTCACCCTTTCCGGCCTGGATCTGGGTAGCTATCAGCTGACCTATGCAGAGTATGTTCTCATGGCGGCTAAGGCTATTTACGCTCTGGGCGAAGGTCTGCCTGCCGATACTTCCGTCAGCTATAAGGCTGTGAAGGTCACAGAAAAGGCTACCTACAACGGCATCGGTACCAGCCTCAATAAGGCTCAGTATGTGGAACTGGCTGAGCGTGTTTCCAAGTATGGCGGCACCATGGGCTCCCTGCCCACGAGCTTTAACCGTCCCACCGACGGTGTCAATGTGTATGAAGGCCGTATGACCCTTTATTCCATTGCACATCTCTTTGCACAGGTTCTGGCTTCCTATCATACGAATAAGAATCTTCCCGACAGCATGAGCTTCCTGCCCACGCACTTGGGCAATGTTAGCGTTACCGAAGCTACCACCACTCCTCCCGCTCCTACGGATTGGTTCAAGGCCGTTATGGAAGCTTCTGCAACAGTCAAGGCCAGCATGGCAAACAACATCCTTCCCGGCTCCATTGCAGTTGGCCCCCTCACTGTGACTCCTGCCCAGTATCTGTATCTGGCTTGTAAGGTTACTGTTGCCCTCAGTGCAGGCACTACCTCCGGCACCCTGACTGTTCCCGTTGCCGCAGAGCCTGAGAATCCTCAGGGCAGCACCACCGGTCAGAGCTATGAAGATGACTATGTAGACATGGCAAACCGTATCGCCACTTATATTGAGAACAACAAGCAGGCTCCCAACTACGCAACCAGCAACGGTCTGGGCGGTCCCGTCAACTACCGTGATCTGATCGATGCCTATTCCAGAGTTGTTGCTTACTATAAGGACAACGGCTTCACTCCTAACTATGTTACCATTAAGGGCTGGTCCGGTACTGTGCAGAGCGTCACCACAGCTACCACTGCTCCCACCACCGCTCCTACTACCGCTCCTACTACTGCACCTACCACCGCTCCCACCAGCGCTTCTACCGCACCTTCCACCTCCAAGCCCATGACCGATGACTGGTATGCCAATGTGATCATTGCCGCTACCAATGTGAAGAACTATGTAGCTTCCAAGGAAGCAATGCCTGCTACCATTACCGTTGGCACTACTTCTTGCAAGCCTGCACAGTATCTGTATCTTGCCTGTCAGGTTGTTATCGGCCTCAATGGCGGTCAGACCAGCGGTTCTCTCAGTGTTCCCAGCTACTCCGAGCCCAGCTCTCCCAGCTCCACCCTGACCGCAGGTACCTTCCAGAAGACTGAATATCTGGACATCCTGACCAGAATCAAGACCTTTATGGAAAATAACGGACAGGCTCCCAACTATGCAAGCACCTCTCTGGGTCAGATCCAGCACGAAGGCGCCATCTACATGGCCGCTTGCATTTTGGACTACTATGCGAGCAACGGCAAGTTGCCCGACTCCATGGCTGTAAAGCCTTGGTATACCTATCTGGGCATTAAAGAGGGCGACGCTACCTTCGGCAATGACTTCTCTGCCTATGGTCAGTATCTGGTTCCTACCAACAACTGCCAGTCTAACAATGCCACCATTATCAGCGTTGCAAAGACAGGTATGAATTACGGCTCTACTGCCACCAGCACCTATACCGCAATGAAGAACCTCATGAATTACCTGAACGTAAAGGTTGCATACGATTATTACTATGACACCCTCTACGGCGCACTTAAGACTTGGAATAACAAGATCGGTAACTGCTGTGACAGCGCCCACCTGATGAACGCTTGTGCCCGTGCTCTGGGCGTTCCCGGCAGATATGTCCATGCATACTGCAGATTCCAGAGCGGTCTGGAATGCGGACATGTTTGGTCCGAGGTCCACTGCGGAAATCAGTGGTACACCGCCGACTTGGTCAGTGATTACAACTATCTGGGCTACAAGACCAGCACCACCGTGTCTGTGTACAACAGATATGCAACTCTGCCCTTCTGATCCTCGGTTCTGAATCAAAGCTTATAACAAGAGAGCCTACTGCAAATACGCAGTAGGCTCTTTTCCTGTTTAAGAGATCAGTCCCTTGATCCATGCCCGGTCTTTTCCCCGGATGACATCCCATAGGATGGACCAACAGCCTAAGAACAGAAGGAAGCCACAGCCACGGACATAGCCCTCGGGGATCCAATGACTGAGGCATACAGCCACAGGCAGACCGCTGAGACTTCTCCACAAATCCATCCACAAAAGCCGATATCTGCTGACCTTCAACAGTCGGCGCAGACTCAGGAACAGATTCACAGCGTGAGTCACAAGGAAGGTGAGGATATACCCTCCGATGCCGTACTTGGGCAGGAGCAAAAAGAGAAAGACCACATCCATGGCATTGGTTAGGGTGTTGTATCTCACACAGCTTACCTGCTCTGCCAGACCTTTTAGCATGCCGTCTACAATGGCATCCAAATACAGCATAAGAACCATAGGTGCAAAGATTTTTAAGTAGCGTCCGGCATCCGCACTGTGGTAAATGCTTTGCCCCAAGGCTTCTCCGCAGACAAAGAGGAAGCCTCCGACGGCACAGGCAAAGAGGAAACACAGTCTCAGACATTTGTCCGTCAGATCCACGATCCGCAGTCTTCGCTCCATGGCCTTGGCACGGGACAGCTCCGGCACAAGGAGATCTGCCAGAGCATATAAGACCGCCGCAGGGAACATGAGAATGGGGAAGACCATGGCATGGATGGTGCCGTAGTCCGCCATAGCCTGCTCCGTAGATCCGGCATACTTGGCAAGGCCGTAGGGGATCAGAAGCTGTTCCACTGTATTCAGGCCGGAACGGAGGTAGTCGTTCAGAGCCAGTGGCACACACAGACGGAACAGGCGAGATCTCATGTGCAGATCTTTGTCCCTCTTGGTTTTCCCCATGTTTTTGCGGTAAATGCCGTAAAGGAGGAAGAAGTCTGCCACAGCCCCAAGGGAGCTTCCCAATATAATGGCACAGCAGGAACGGCTCAGATCGCCCCTTGCCCATGTGAGCAGGAGGAAGGTTGTGAGAAGCAGGGACAGCAGTCGTTCTGCGATCTCAATGGTCACCAGCTGTCGGATCTTGGAACAGGCGGTGAAGTATCCCGTCATGATCCCGCACAGGCAGGAAAAGGGGAGGAACAAACCTACACAGCGGATGGACATACTTGCCCTGCTGTCACCAAGCCAATGCTCGGCAATGAATTCTCCCAGAAAAAAAGTGCCGATGCCAACCAAACTGCTGACCACAATGCCATAGACCAAACAGGAAGACATGGCAGAGCGGACGCCACTTAAACGGCGATGCCCGAACTCCTCCGCACTGAGGAACATGGCCGCCACTCTTACCCCTGAGGATCCCACCATCAGGGCGAAAATACTCACTGTAGAGATGAGCTGTAAGAGCCCCAAGCCCGCCGCTCCGATTTCTTCCGCAAGAAATACATTGAATCCAATGGAAACCAAGCGCAGGAACAAATTCGTTCCCGTCAAAAGCAAAGCCCCACCCAATATGGAATTCTTCCTCTCCATGCTCCTTCCCCTCCCATACAACAGTATAGTTTTTGGGCAACGGAAACATGCAAATAATCCACGGATGACGGAAAAAAGCCTTGTAGATAAAGAGAGGATTGGAAGTGCCAATTCCGATTTATCGAGCTGTTTGCAAACCAACAAATTGTCGAATTACGCAACATCCCATAGGGGCGATGCCGTGTCATCGCCCGTGGCAGTATCGTCGCTTGTAGCAATTTCTTCTTTTGCAAAGATCATCGTACCACACCGTAGGGGCGAACTGTGTTCGCCCGAAAGTGTTCCAATTTTAAATATTTTTCGGATAAATAGCAACATTTTCATTGTCGATAGTTAGCGGGCGAACACAGTTCGCCCCTACGATCATAATCATCATTGTTACGCTCAATG
>JAZMZW010000012.1:0-5353 GCA_045586205.1 Faecousia sp.
GGCATCGGGGTCTGCAAAGATGTTGTACTCTGCACAGGGGGTGCGGTTGCCACGGGTCACACTGCCACCCATCATGAGGATGCGGTGGATCAGCTTGGGCAGATCGGGATAGGTTTCCAACGCAATGGCAACATTGGTCAGAGGCCCCATAGTAATAAGCTCCTGCATGCCCTGCTCCGAGCCTTTACATAAGGTCTCGATGGCCTGCGGCTGATCCCCTGTGGGAGCATAGGGGCAACTAATTCAAAATGATCCGTAGATCACACCTCTTTTCCCGGTCTGGAATTGACAGAAAATGATTTTACTTAGTATACCACAGAGCAGAGAAAAAGGGAAGTGATTTTGGGAAATATCTGTACCTCTCGGTAACGGCCATGACTCACAGCTTGTGTAGCTGTTGATAATTCATTAGGCTGTAAAAAAATACAAATCTACCCTATTAATAGAGATTCTGACTTACGATATTGACAAATAACATAAATCATGGTATGTTAACATAGACAAATAAACAAAACGAATGTGCAACTGAGCGTAATTTTTTACGAGAATTATTACATCTGTGTCATTATTTCATATAGAAGAAAAGCTCCCGTGCGGAATATCAGCAGTAATCTCTGAGCAGGAGTTAACGACTGCTCTTAGACTATAAAGTAAAAAGGAGAGAAATGTATGAAAGCGTTCAAAAGATCCGTGAGTTTGTTTCTGGTAGTTGGATTACTCTTGTCTATCTTTACGGGTACATTTGCCTCAGGGATGGAAGGCGTTTCCGACGAGGAACAGGTGGCAAGCAATGAATCATCGGCGCTGAATAAGGGAATTTTTAATCCTGAATTTAGAGAGTCCTATGGTTATGAGTTCCAAGACCGGGAGTGCGTTCGCGTAATTGTACTCCTATCTGAACCCCCACTTGCGGAGATCGAAGATGTTCCGAAGAAAAAATCTGCACATACCCGTGCGATTGAAAAAGAGCATAAAGCGGTTTTTGCTGCCATGTCTGCTTTGGACTATGAGCTGATGTATGAGTATGATACCCTGCTCAATGGCTTCTCTTGTGAGATCGCCTATGGGGATCTGGAACGAGTGGCACAAATTCCCGGAGTGGCTTCCATACATTTGGATCAATTTATTGAAGTCTCCGAGGTGGAACCTGCCAAAAAGGGGAACAGCGGCGGAGCGCAAATGACAGGTGCGCTTTCCCTCCATGACAGTGGTTTTACGGGAGAAGGTCTGGTGATAGCGGTTCTGGATATGGGATTGGATGTGGATCATGCGGCATTTCAGCTATATGATTCAATGCCTGTTGCAGATGTATTGACAGAGGAACGCTTGGCAGAATTCCAAAGCTCCGGTAATCCCTACGGTGAGCGTATCAGCAAGAAGATCCCCTTTGTATGGGATTATGCAGGTACAAAGACTCAGACCGGAGGTTTAAATCCCGACGCTACGGTAGATCTGCGTGATTCCGCCGGAAAGGTAGTTGCAGGGTCAAATGATCATGGGACTATGACTTCCGCAGTGGCGGTAGGTTATGCAGAAGATCAGGGCGCCGTAATTATGCGAGGCAGTGCGCCGGCTGCGCAGCTTGTTTTTATGAAGTGTGCATATGATGGAGCAAAGGGGTTTGCTTCGGGTGTCCAATATAAAGCCTATGAGGATGCTCTGAAGTTGGATGTTGATGTGATCAATTATTCCGGGGCGTCCGGGACGGCCTATGACTATGACCCTGATTTTGACCCGGATTTGATATTCAAAAGACTGGAGGATGCCGGTATTATTGTTTGCATTTCTGCCGGAAACGATCGTCTGGCGGATAATTACCGGAACGGGTATTTGGAATCAGATCAGCCTGATTATGGCACGAGCGTGGGATACACAATCTTTGATATAAATATTTCCGTTGCTGCTGCCAGAAATGCATACTTCTTTGATTATCAGTTGGAATATGATGGTCATAAGATGGAGTACAGAGATATGGCCAAAAATGTTTCTATGCGCTTTGCACCTTTCTTGAACCAATGTAAGCCTGCAGAGGTTGTTGTGCTGAAAAATTCCGACGGAACGGATTTTGCGTCCGGATATGAGAAAGATTATGAAGGTCAGGATGTAGAGGGGAAAATTGTGGTGGTAAAGAAGACATCGGATCTACCCATCACAAAACTTCCTGATAGTGCGGCGGCTGCAGGTGCGGTGGGGATCATCGTTTGTGATGTGGGAGAATCCTTCAGCTCAACATTTTCGCTTCCGATCCCCGGTATCTTGGTGTCTGAAAAATATACGCAGTATTTTCTGGATGCACCCCGGGGATCGACGATCTCTATCAGTGACGAAAAGGTATTTATGGAATCCGATGATGGTTACACAATGTCAACTGCCAGCACACAGGGCCCATCACCGAGCTTGACCATTTCCCCCGATCTTACAGGTGTGGGCAGTCGTATTTATACAGCGATCCCGGCTTTTGGAGACGACCAAAGTCATTATAACGGGGTGGAGGCTTTCAGCTATAAGGATGGAACTTCCTTTTCCAGTCCCAATGTGGCAGGAACCTTTGCTTGCCTCCTGCAGGCACTGAGAGCCTTGGAATTGAAGAATGAGGATGGTTCATCTTATAGCAAAGCAGACTATCGACAGCTGGCAGTTACCTTGATGAGAGGATCTGCAAAGATTCTTGAGGACAAGGAAGGTAGAATATACAGTGTCCGCAGGCAGGGGGCAGGTTTGGCTCACGCCGGAAATGCCTATGCTACCTTCACGCAGGGGGCATATATCACACAGCCGTTGCAGGAGCTGGGGCATGACAGCAAGAAAACCGGTTACTACATCATGGAGCTGGAGCTTGTAAATACAAGCGGACAGACTGTGTCCTATGACCAATTACAGACCCACATTCTGATTGACGAGGTACAGGAGCTTGACGGAGCGTATCAGAATCTGCTCCGAAGCCGGGAACTGGAACAGGGAAAGGACGGGGAAGCGATTGTACGCTATTTCATAAAAGATAGCAAAACCGGACGGAACAAGGAGGTTTCCGAGCTTACTCTAAATGCCGGAGAAACAAAGCTTGTGCAAGTAAGCATTACCCTGACCGATGCTGCAAAAGAAAAATTAAACACACAGTATGCCAACGGTGCTTGTATAGACGGCTATGTATGCTTTGCTTCGTCCGAAAAAGAGGATGTACAGACCCATGCAAGCTTCCTTACCTTCTATGGGGATTGGATCGCAGTTCCCTATATGGAAAACAGTGATTCCTTTGACTACTTACAGGCAACTTATGAGTGTAACAACAACATTTGCGAGGATGGGAAAACCTATGCCCAGTGCGGTTATACTCCCTGGGATTTGATGGAACGGAAGAACGGTAAGATCTATACATGGTTCAAGGAAGCAGTGGTTTTAGATCGGAAAGAGAACAGCATCTATATGGGAGAAAACCCGCTGAGTCCCGGCTGGGGGAGCTACCGTCCGGAACACAATGCCTTTGCGCCGGTTCGTTCGGACATAACAGGAAGCTTCGTTGGCATGAAGCTTTATCTGCCTCTTAGACGCTATGCCAAAAGCCTTGTCATGACTGTTTCAGACAAGAATACCGGGGAAATCATCTGGCAGGCAGAGGAAAATAACAAAGTCACTTTTAGAGTCGATTCTCAAGATAAGAAGACGAGATTTAACTTTGGTTGGAATGGCAGTGCGGCAGACGGCAAAAGCTTAGTTCCCTCCGGAACGGTTGTTCATGTGAACATTGATGCCCAATCTGCTTACGGAGGGGAAGCGGAATCCTGGGTGAAAAATGTATGGTGCTTTGACACCGTTGTAGATTACACAAGTCCGGTGATAGAAAGCGTATCCTATGACAAGATTGCAAAAATCCTGACAGTTACCGCAAGGGATGAGAATTGCCTGGCGGGAATCTGCTTGCAGGCAGAGGGTGGAGCCTCTGTTTTGACGCAACAGCTGTTCCATGAGGAAGCGCCGGGAGAGGTATGCCGAGCAACCTTTGACCTCAGCGCTTATACCGCAGAGGAATTCACTGTAACAGCAGTGGACTATGCAGGGAACAGGAGTAACCGCTGCGCTCATATATCTGCGACATATACGGATCAAGGAGAAAGTCACGATATCGTGTGTACCTGTGGATATAGAAACACGGAAGAACATAGCTATACAGACAGACTCTGCGCCTGTGGCAAGAAGAAGCTCATTATGCACACCCTGGATCTGGCCAGCGACATCTCTGTGAATTTTGTTGTATCTCGTAATGAAATAAGCCCGCTATATTATATTTCTATGATGGTGTGTGAAGTTCCTGTTTATGAAGGGAATATTCAGACGGGAACAAGGGAAATTGACTTGATACCGGTGGAAAAGGGGGCATATGACTATTATACATTGAATTCCCTGGATGCAACCAATATGAATGATCCCATTGAGGTCACGCTATACGGATGGGATGGGGAAGAATTATGTGTTCTGGAAAAGGAAACTTACAGTATTGCCGCATATGCCTATTCTCAGTTAGAGAAAGATTCTGCAACGAAGGAACTGAAGCGTTTATGTGCAGATCTTCTCCGTTATGGTGGGCTGGCGCAGTCCTTTAAGAGTTATCGTACGGATACCTTGGCAGATGACGCTATGACAGAGGAGCATAAGGCATATCTTACGAATTTGGACACAGTGGTCTTTAACAATCATAATAGAGAACTGAAGGATGCGGAGTCCTCCTCGGTTTCATGGGTCGGTAAGGCTCTGCTGTTAGACAGTAAGGTTGTGCTACGCTATATTGTGGATACAACAGGATATAGTGGAAAGGTAGAGGACTTATCGTTGCGTGTTAGCTATGTGGATCAAGAAGGCGAAGAGAGAACGATAGAGCTTACAGCAGCACAGCCTTACGGAACGACAGCAGGACGCTATAGCTTCGATTTCAAAGAACTTACGGCAGCGGAACTGCGTTGCGTTCTGAAAGCGGCGATTTATGCACATGGTGTGCAATTGTCTAATACCTTGGAATACAGCATGGACACCTACGGCAACAATAAGACCGGCACTCTCGGCACCTTGTGCAAAGCCCTCTTTACCTACAGCGACGCAGCAAAGGCATACTTTGGAAATTGACAACGGACAGTCAAATGGACAATGGACAATTGACAATGGACAATGAGATTTAACTGAAACCCCCAAACACCGGCACCGACCCTCAACAAGTCGGTGTCGGTATTTTTTACCCGAAGCCGAGCAACATGTAAATTTCCGATTTGTCGCTCCCGACCGTCGCACAAATCGGAATAATGAAGAATGAATGATGAAGGATGAATAATGAATAATTTCAGTGTCGGCTACGCCGAAGATTGAA
>JAZMZW010000013.1:0-19274 GCA_045586205.1 Faecousia sp.
TAAAGGGAGGTGGCACGGCGAAGCCGTGACGGAGGGATTGTGCGGTAGGGTCTTGCATCTCTAGTACGGTTTCGGCGAAATCGTACTGCGGTAACAATCCCTCAGTCAAAAATCAAAAGATTTTTGACAGCTCCCTTTACACAAGGGAGCCTTGGGCGCTCCCGCGCCAGTTAGATAAACTGAAATTTGCAATCGTCCCGGAAGCCATAATTTCAATCCATCACCGCAGGTGATACATTCATAGCGTAGCTATATCATACCGAGAGAATCTCCACAGTTGGGTGTGGGGATTCTCTCTTTTCTCTTTATTACTCCAAGCGGACGAGGATCATGGTGGGGGTGACGGTGATGGAGCCGGTGTCGGGGTAGGCGGGCATTTGGCTGATAAGGTCGGTGTAGGTGGCTTCTTCTTCGGGGGTGATCCTTCGCCACTCGAAGCCCAGATAGTTGCGGATGAAGTTATCCCGACTGTACTGGTTCAGCTGTGCCTTTGCCCCCATGCGACCGGTGTAGGTAAAGGGGGTATCCAGCCAATTATCCACATAGGCGCTGTCCTGGATGTTCTGTCCCACGTAGACAATGGGAAGCTCGTCCTTGTAGCCCTCGACACTGCGGATACGGGTGAACATAGAGGCGAAGTAATTTTCCGCCTTGCGGTTGGAATATTCCACGGACATGTAGTTGCCGTTGCTCTGCCATGCATAATTGGCAGAACATAGGAGAAGCACCGCCACAAGGACAGGTGCGAAGAGCCTTCTCAGTCCTTCTCTGCGGAAATCCGGATGTTCTGCAAGAACAAGGGGCAGATAGAAGATCCCGATAAGCCCCAGGGTCATACGGGTATACAGGACACTGTCCCCTGCAAGAATATGGGTGGAATTGATGGCGACTCCCAACAGGATCAGGAAGATCCCCAAAAGAAGGGCATTCCACAGGGGGAGCTTTTTACCGCTTACGATCATGCCCATACTGCACAGGTAGCAGACCCCGATGCCGAAGCAGATCACGGGGGTGCTGTTGAAGCCGTAATAGCCCTTTCGCACAGGCAGGAGAAGCACATCCTTCACTGCTCTCAGGATGCCGGACAGGTGGACAGTCCCCATGGTATTGATCCCCTGATAGCCGGACAGCTCCTGACCCATAAGCGCCAGCAGGAGCTTCAGCACCAGACTGTAGGCTACATAGGATAGGACAAGGGCAAGTAGGTATTTACAGCCTTGGAGAAGGAGGGCTTTTGCTGTATTTTCGGACTGCAGGCTTCTGCGGATCAGATCCAGCAGGAGCAGAACAGCAAAGAAGGGTAAATAAGCCTGATAGATCCCCAGAGAGAAACAGCCGCACAGGACAGCTGTGCAGAAGGGCAGAAAGCCTTTCTTCTTCAGGCAGTACACCGCCACAACCGTGAGGAGGATGGCCAGAGTGTAATACTGCACACTGTAGGCAAAGAACATGGTAGAACCCAGTGCGGGGGCAGTGGCGGTAATGGCACTGAGGGCAATGCAAAGGGAGGGCTTCCTCAATTCCAGCACACGGACCAGCAGGGCGGAGCAGAGGGCCACCAGACACAGGGCAAGGAGGATGTTAAAGGCAGGGACATTGTAATGCCCGCCCCACAGCCGATCCACCGCCTGAGTCAGCAGGAGCAAGCCCCAGCGGCCGGAGGTAATGCTTGCTCCGCCTCCGTAGGGGGTCACGGAGATCATGTCATTGTTACTGATGAGGTTACCTAAGTAATACAAATAGGCAAGGACACTGCACACGCCCGTGGTCAGGAAGGCAGTCTTGCTTTGGGGAGCTGTGAGGAAGCCACAGAGCCTCTGCCACAGTCCTTGGATGTTTGTCTGTGCCCGATTCCACACGGCACATCACCTCTTTTGGAAAAAAGATTGAGAAAAAAGGGTCTGTTGCAGGCATAGCGCGCCGCAACAGACCCGGTGTTTACAGGGAAGCTGTCACCTGGGACTCCGACTTATACCAGACGGGCGCCTGCGGGGACGGAATCATCCAGCATGACGACCTGAAGCTTGTCTCCGCGCTCGGCGGACAGGATCATACCGCAGGACTCTCTGCCCATCATCTTACGGGGAGGCAGATTGGTCACGGCCACCAAAGTCTTGCCGATGAGATCTTCGGGCTTGTAGAACTTTGCAATGCCGGAGAGGATCTGTCTGGGGGTATCGGTACCGTCGTTCAGGGTGAACTTCAGGAGCTTGTCGGACTTCTTCACATTCTCGCATTCCAGAACCTTCACAACAGTCATTTCTACCTTGCAGAAATCGTCGAAGGTAATGGGGGGCAGGGGTTCGGGCAGGGGATCTTCCGCAGGAGCGACCGGCTCTTGGGGCTTGGCATTCAGCTCTTCTAGCTCTGCCAGCTCCTTCTGGGCATCAATACGGGGGAAGAGGGCAGGACCTGCAACTACCGTGGTTTCGGCATTCAGGCCACCGAAGGCGCACAGACTCTCCCAGGGAGCGGACTCTGCACCGATACGGCGGAGGATCTCTGCACTTGTCTCGGGCATGAAGGGCTGAAGCAGACCTGCACAAATGCGGACGGTCTCCAGCAGGTTGTACATGACCTTTGCCAGACGGGGCTTATTGGCTTCGTCCTTGGCAAGAACCCAAGGAGCGTTTTCATCGATATACTTGTTGGCACGGGAGATCACGGAGAAGATCTCTGCCAGAGCGCTCTGGAAAGCGAAGGCTTCCATGTGCTTTTCGTAACGTTCGGACAGGGAGCCTGCCATAGTCAGGAGCTCTGCATCCATTTCCGCATTTTCACATTGCTCTGCGGGGAGGGTGCCGCCGAAATACTTCTGTACCATGGCAACGGTACGGGACACCAGATTGCCGATGTCGTTGGCAAGGTCGGTGTTGATGCAGTTGATCAGCAGTTCGTTGGAGAAGTTGCCGTCGGAGCCGAAGGGGAAGGAACGCAGGAGGAAGAAACGCAGGGCATCCACGCCGTAGCGGGCGGCCAGAACCTGAGGATCAACCACGTTGCCCTTGGACTTGGACATCTTGCCACCGTCCAGCAGAAGCCAGCCGTGGCCGTAGACCTTCTTGGGCATGGGCATTTCCATACTCATGAGCATGGCGGGCCAGATGATGGAGTGGAAGCGGACGATTTCCTTGCCTACGAAGTGGACATCTGCGGGCCAGTATTTTTCGTAATCGTCGTACTTGTCGTTGAACAGACCCAGAGCGGTGGTGTAGTTGAACAGGGCATCAACCCAAACATAGACCACGTGACCGGGATCGAAATCTACGGGAACACCCCAGGTGAAGCTGGTACGGGAGACACAGAGATCTTCCAGACCGGCATCAATGAAGTTGTTGACCATCTCATTGACACGGCTACGGGGCTCCAGGAAGTCCGTGTTGGTCAGCAGATCACGGACGGGCTGTGCATACTTGGAAAGACGGAAGAAGTAGGCTTCCTCCTCTGCGGGCTGGCAATCTCTGCCACAGTCGGGGCATTTGCCGTCCTTCAGCTGGCTCTCGGTCCAGAAGGACTCGCAGGGTGTGCAGTACATGCCCTGATACTTGCCCTTGTAAATGTCGCCCTTTTCATACATCTTCTTGAAGATCTTCTGAATGGCGGCAACATGGTAATCGTCGGTGGTACGGATGAAGCGATCGTAGGAAATGTTCATGAGCTTCCACAGATCCAGAACACCCTTTTCACCCAGAACGATGTTGTCAACAAACTGCTGGGGGGTCACACCGGTGTCCTTGGCACGGGTCTCGATCTTCTGACCGTGCTCGTCGGTGCCGGTGAGGAAAAGCACATCATAGCCACGCAGGCGCTTATAGCGAGCCATGGCATCCGTAGCTACGGTGCAATAGGTATGACCGATATGAAGCTTATCGGAGGGGTAATAGATGGGAGTGGTGATGTAGAATTTCTTGCAGGTATCACACATGTGAGAGTAACCTTCTTTCCTTATTTTTTGCGCATATGGAGGATGCCCCAGAAAATTAGACCGCCGACGATGGCGCCGCCGAAATCCAACCAGACATCAAAAAATTCACCGCTACGGCCTTCCACAAAGGTCTGCAGAGTCTCGTCCGCTACCGCAACCATGAGGTTGAAGAGCATGGGCTTGGAGAACTTGAAGCTACTTGTGTGGAAGAACATACCCACAGCACAGCCGCCCAGAAGGAAGTATTCCGTAAAGTGTGCGATTTGGCGCAGAAGGTCATGGGTAAGCTCGGGCCAGAAGTGATTGAGGATTGCCAGGAGACCGGTGCTTTGTGCATTGCTGATAGATGCAGGTACGGAGGACTGGAAGAAAATAAATACCAACCACAGGGCAGTGCACATCAGCCAGAAACGAAATTTTGGATTTTTCATAAAATATTCCCCACAAATGACAGAATTTATGCTATTATATCATAGGAAAGCATAAAGTGCAAGAAAGAACATTTGAAAAGGAGCATAAAACTATGAAAAAACTGTATCTTTTGCTGATTTTCTGTCTGCTGCTGACGGCCTGCAGTGCCAATGTGACACCCACACAGAGCCGGGAGCCTGCGGACGATGAACTGATCCAAACGCTGCCCCCGAAGGAAACGCAGGCCACCACCGCCGCTACAGAGTCTCTTCCCCCTGCCATTCAGGCTGTTCCCGAGGAAAATTCCGCATGGAATGCCTACCGGGATTACGGGGATAAGCTGGGCATCATCCTCAATGAGCCGGTGGAAAATCCCCCCCAATATACCACCCTCTGGATGGAAGGGGAGTACGAATGCGGGTATATCATTCCCAGATATGTGGGAAGTTATGTAAACCTCTATAACCTTGTATGGAGCGAGGACTTCAGCAGCTACACCTTGGAGGATGAGCCTGTCTACTCCACGGAGGTAGGGGACGGCTGTGTGATCTATTCCGTCCTGCCCAGACCGGAGGGCTTCCCTACCTATTACATTGAGATCGTCCTCCCCGACGGCAGAGGTAACGGCTGGATCCTCCAATATGACGGCCTCAACGGCACCGCTCCGGTGGAGTTCTTCGAGATCGGCAAGTAAGAAGAAAAACCGCCGGTGAACAGTTGCCGAATTGACAATTGAAACTGAAGCGCAAGCAAGCTCTGACCCCAATCGAGTCAGAGCTTGCTTGCGCTTCAGTTTCAATTGTCAATTAGAAAAACTGTTGTTCTCGAACTGGCTGTTGTACAGCTCTGCGTAGAAGCCCTTTTGGGCAAGGAGCTCTTCGTGCTTTCCGCTTTCTACGATGTCGCCGTCGCGCATGACTAAGATCAGGTCGGCGTTCTTAATGGTGGACAGGCGGTGGGCGATGACGAAGCTGGTGCGGGTTGCCATAAGCTGATCCATGGCTTCTTGAATCCGCAGTTCCGTTCGGGTGTCCACGGAAGAGGTAGCCTCGTCCAAAATCAGCATGGGCTTATCTGCGATCATGGCGCGGGCAATGGTCAACTGCTGTTTCTCACCCTGTGACAGGCTGACCTGCTCGTTGAGTACCGTGTCATAGCCCTTGGGCAGGGTGCGGACAAAGTGGTGGAGACCAACAGCCTTGCAGGCGGCCTTCATTTTTTCCTCGGACACGGACTCATTGTTGTACAGGAGATTTTCTCGCAAAGTACCCTCAAAGAGCCAAGTGTCCTGCAACACCATACAGAACAGGTCGTGGACTTCCTTACGGCTCATGGTTTGGATGGGAACGCCGTCAATGCGGATCTCTCCACCCTTCAGCTCGTGGAAGCGCATAAGCAGATTGACCATGGTGGTCTTGCCTGCCCCTGTGGGCCCCACAATGGCGATTTTCTGCCCCGGCTGTGCCACAGCGGAAAAGTCCTTGATGACAATGCGGTCGGAATCCTCGTAGCCGAAGCGCACATGGTCAAATTCTACCTTGCCCTTGACCTCTGTAAGCTTGGAGGTTTTTTTGCTTTCGTCGGACATTTCCTCTGTTTCCAAGAACTCGAAAACCCGTTCTCCTGCGGCGGCGGCACTTTGCATGGACTGCATGGACTGGGCAATCTGGTTCATGGGGGTGGTGAACTGGCGAACATACATAATAAAAGCAACAATAGTGCCGAAGCCCGTACGTCCCTTGAACACCAGCATGGCACCTACCACGCACACTGCCACATAGCCAAAATTACCGATGAAGCCCATAATGGGGTGCATGAGACCGGACATGGCGGCGGCACGGAAGCCCGCCCGGCGGAGAGCGCCGTTCATTTCATGGAAGGTCTTCAGGGTGGCCTTTTCGCCGTTATAGGCCTTGACCACATTGTGGCCGGAATACATTTCCTCAATGTGGCCGTTGATCCGTCCCAAGTTCATCTGCTGTGCCACGAAATACTTCTGGCTCCTGCCCATAATGGCGAACATCAGCACAAAGCCCAAAAGACTGGACACAATGGCGGTCAGAGTCATAAGCCCGCTGTGGCAGAGCATGAGGATCAGAGCGCCTACCATCTGGGTCACGGAGCTGACCAAGGTGCTGAGACTCTGGTTCAGGGACTGACCGATGGTGTCTACGTCATTGGTCACACGGGAAAGAATGTCGCCTGTGGTGGTGCGGTTGTAGAACCACATGGGCAGGCGGTTGATTTTTTCGGAAATATCCCCACGGAGTCTCTGGGAGATCCGTTGGGTCACTGTTGCCATGATCCGCCCCTGACAGATAGACAGAAGGAGACCGGCAATATAGAAGCAAACAAGGGTCTGTGCGATCTGTTCGACTTTGTCCAGATCAATGCCGGTGAACAAGCCCTCGGAGATCACATCCGTCAGATCCGAGATTTTTCCCGGGCCTAAGAGAATGAAAATCGTCCCGCCAAAGGCACACAGGAGGGCGAAGATCAGGTGGGGACGGTAGGCCTTGCAATAGTCCAGAAGCTTCTTCCAAGTGCCGGAGAAGTCCTTGGCCTGTTGGGGTTTCATAGGTCCGTGACTCATTCCAATTCCTCCTTTGACAGCTGAGAATAGGCGATCTGGCGGTAGACCTCGCAGGAGGACATAAGCTCCTTATGAGTACCGCTACCCACAAGCTCGCCCTCGTCCAGAACCAGAATACGGTCTGCATCCCGAATGGTGCCGATGCGCTGAGCTACGATGATCTTGGTCGCCTCGGCGCAGTGGGTCTTCAGGGCATTGCGGAGAATACGGTCTGTGCGGTAGTCCAGAGCGGAGAAGGAATCGTCAAAAATGAAGATCTCCGGCTTTCTGGCAATGGCACGGGCAATGGACAGGCGTTGCTTCTGTCCGCCGGAGAAGTTTGTGCCACCCTGTGCCACATGGCTTTCGTAGGCTTCGGGCTTTTCCTCCACGAAGTCCGCACCTTGGGCAACGGTCACCGCTTGGATAATGTCCTCTTGAGTGGGCGCAGACTGTCCGTTACTGCCGTAAGCCACATTGGAGGCGATAGATCCGCTGAAAAGCACAGCCTTCTGGGACACATAGCCGATCTTGTTCCGCAGGGCTTCCTGTCGGTAGTCCCGTACATTCCGTCCGTCTACCAGAACCTCGCCCTCCGTGGCATCATAGAAACGGGGGATCAGGTTAATGACCGTGGACTTGCCGCTGCCGGTAGCACCGATAAGGGCAAGGGTCTGTCCCTTTTCTACCTTAAAAGAAATATTGCGGATGGCAGGATCTTCCCCGTCTCCGTAGGAGAAGGTGACGTTGCGGAATTCCACCTGACCTTCGGAAAGGCCTTGGGTCTCACTGCCGTCACGGATCACGGGCTCGGTGTCCAGAACCTCGTTGATACGCTTGGCGGAAACAGAGGCACGGGGGACCATGATGAAGATGATCACCAGCATCATGAAGGACATGACCACCTGCATGGCATAGGATAAATAGGTGACCATGTTGGCAAAGAGGATCCCACGCTCCATAAGTCCCGCTCTATGGATCAGGTAAGCGCCGATCCAGTAAATGGACAGGCTCAGACCGCTCATAATAAACTGGATGTTGGGCATCATGGTAGCCATGACTCTCTGGGTGTAGAGCATGTTTTCCGTGAGATTGCTGTTGGCTTGGGAGAATTTCTTTTCCTGATAGTCCTCTGCATTGTAGGCGCGGACAACACGGATGCCGTTGAGGTTCTCACGGGTGACTCGGTTGAGATCGTCCGTGAGCTGTTGCATGCGCTTGAATCTGGGCATGACAATGACCATGGCAACGGCAATGAGGATGAGGAGCAGTCCCACGGACACGCCGGTGGCAAGCGTCCACTGCCAGTTTTTTGCGGAAATTTTTCCGATAGCCCAGGCGGCGGTAATAGGTGCTTTCACCATGACCTGCAAGCCCATGACAATGAGGATCTGCACCTGTGTAATGTCGTTGGTGGAGCGGGTAATGAGGGAAGGGGTAGAGAAGCGCCCCATTTCCCCCGGAGAAAATTCCTGCACACGGGAGAACAGCCGCGCCCGAAGACGGGAGCCGAAGCTCGTAGCCACCCCTGCCACAATGACGGACACCGCCACGGAAGCAAGGAGACTGCCTAAGGCGCACAGGAGCATCATGCCACCCTGCGCCAGAATTTGGGACATTTCGGTACCGGGGGTCTGGATCAGCAGGGTGATCTCCGTCATGTAGTCCGGCATGGTCAATTCCAGCCAAACCTGCAGGACAATGAAGCCCACACTGAGGCCCACCAGCCCCCATTCCCGTCTGCCCAGACTGCGTAACAGCTTAAACATAGACAAACCTCTTTTCAATGTTTTCCAAATATTATACCCAAGAAATGTGAATAAACTGTGTCATAAAGTGTAATTTGCAGAAAAATTTCAGGATCATACAAGTGGATAGTTGACAACCAATTCCGATTTATCGTGCTGTTCGCACAGAAATAATGGACAATGAGTTCAAATTGACAATTGACAATTGAAAATTATCGTTGGCTTTTCTCTCTTAAACTTGCAAATTTCAGTTTGTCGCTCAGTTTGAAGTTCGCACAGACCAAAGGCTCCCTTGTGTAAAGGGAGCTCCGCCGAAGGCGGTGAGGGATTGACGCAGTAGGGGTTGATTTGCGCACAGAATGAGGCAAATTCGTAGAAATTTTATAGAAAATTGTTCGGTTTCGCATTGATTTTATTTTATGTTATAGTGCTTACCGCACAATCCCTCCGTCACGGCTACGCCGTGCCACCTCCCTTTACACAAGGGAGGCTTTAGTGCCTACCGCATCGGTAAACAGAGCGATAAACTGAAATTTGCAGGTTTGATTGGGGCGATAGATTTCATATGGGCATTGACTTTGGAGATATTGGGGGATATAATAAAGATAGGGAGGCGTTTTTGCTTTCGTTTAAGGTTTTCGATCGTAGAAAGGTGCGAAGTATATGAGGAATTAATTGAGGCCTTGGGCAATCTTGGGGGCTTTCTTTGGAGGTGGCCTTCTTGTTCTGTATTTGCTGTTGCATTTCTTCGGAGGGGGCATTTCCCTTCTCTGTATTTTATTAGAAAATCACAATTTTGGAGGAATTTTATGAGAAAGAATTTTGGAGCGAAGACGGCGGTTTATCCCATGCCGGTGTTTATTGTGGGGGCTTATGATGCTCAGGGACGTGCCAATGCCATGAATGCGGCTTGGGGTGGGATCTCGGAGGAGAAGGAGATCTCCATTTGCCTCAGTGAGGATCACAAGACTACAGCCAACATTCTGGAAAGCAAGGCCTTCACTGTCAGCATGGCAACGGCAGACTATGTAAAGGAATGTGACTATCTGGGTCTGGCAAGCGGAAACAAGGTGCCCAACAAGCCGGAAGTCTGCGGATTTACTACTGTCAAGAGCGACTTTGTCAACGCTCCCATTATTGAGCAGCTTCCCATGGCGGTGGAATGTGAGCTGATCTCCTACGATGCCGAGACCTGCCGTCTGGTGGGACGGATCGTGAACATCAGTGTTGAGGAAAGTGTTCTGACTGATGGCAAGGTAGATTTGGCAAAGCTGAAGCCCATTTGCTACGACTCCTTCAACCACCTCTACCATGTCATCGGCGAGGCCGTAGGTCATGCCTTCCATGATGGAAAAGAATTATTTTAAATAATGTATTTTCTGTTTATTATGCAACTATTTTTCAATGAAGTATTTGATCGAGGTGAGTTTTTATGAAGAAAGAGTACCGCAAGCCACAGTTGCTTTGTGAAGAGCTTAGTCAGGAGCAGTTTCTCTGTGCTTGCGACTACCACAACCCTGCATTCAATGAGGAAAGCCACTGTGCCTTTGATCCCGACGGACTGGGCTTTTCCCTCTTTGCGGAGAATTGGGAGAACTGTATGTTTACGGATCTGCCCTTTATGCCTGACCAGTTCTGTATCTACACCGTAGAGTCCCATGTATTTTCCGCATCCTAAATTCAGAAAGGAGTCATACCTATGAAACACAAACGAGCTCTCCCCTACGGACTGAGCATTCTGCTGTTGGTGCTGTGCTGTACCTTGGTGCTGGGTGCATTGGGAGTGCAGGCCTTGACCATGGCCTCTACCTACATTCTTTTGGATTTCACCGAAGGTAACGAAGAATGCAATCCTGATTTCTGGGCTGCTCTGGGAGATGTACGGACTTTAAGCAACGGTAACTTTGACGCCAGTGGTCGTTTCCGTGCTATTATCAAGGCCGGCAGCGACGGACTTGCCCAAGATCCCTTTGTAGGCATGAAGATCGACGGCAGCTATAAGCTGGGCTACAAGGTCAACTCCGGAGACATTCTTCAGATCAATTTCCGCTACAGAGATATGGCCTATGACACCTCTGCCAGACCTACGGGGGCGCAGGTCTTCTATGCAGGCCCCGAAACCACCAATTCCTCCGGAAATGTAGCCTATCAAGAAAAATATTCCAACAGCTTTACTACAGACTACTCCCACGAAAACTACCAGATCCACTCTATGGCCATTGACTCTGACATGGTGGGCAAGGTCTTGGATTACATCCGCTTTGACGGCATCAGCGGTGGAAGCACTGCATTTGATATTTCCGACAACGCAGGCTGGATGATCGACTATATTTATATCGGTCCGGCTGCTTCCGCCCCCAACATGAAGGTCACCTATCAGTACAAGTCCGCAAGCAACGGATCTCTCACCTCCACCGAATGGGTAGCAAAGGGCGGTAAGCCTGTATCTGTTCCCACCCCGGAAGACATTGCCATCTCCGGCGACACTGCCACCACCCGCTACAGCTTCAAGGGAACTTGGGGTGGCAAAACCCCCGCACAGGTGAAGAACACCGCTATCAATCAAGACACCACCTTTCATGCAGACTATACCACAGAGTATAAGGTCTTTTACAGAAACTACCGAGCCAGCTTCACCTCCGGCCCTGCGGACAGAAGCGAGTGGATCGCCTCCGGCGGTACTCCTGTGCTACTGGAGGAGCTGACAAACAGCCTCACCAGAACGAATACCGAGAAAACGGAACGCTACCGCCTGTCCGTCATCGTAGTAGACGAAGTATCCTATGCACCCCGTGATACTTTGACGCTTAAAATCACAAAGCCCACCAATTTCTGGTTTGGTTATGACACCCAGTATCCTGTCCGCTACCTGAACGGAAGCACCCAGTTACAGGAGGATTGGATCATCAAGGGTAAGAGCAACACCAAATACACCGCCTCCGATCCCACCAAATCCGGCTACAGTCATGTAGGCTGGGTCAGAACCAACAGCACCGCCACTCCCTCTGCAAGTGCGGAATGCGAAAATCCCGGTGCAGTGGCCATCACTGAGGCCACCTATTACCATGCCCGCTTCCTGAGCAATGCCTTCGTGGGTAAAGATACCAACAATTTGGTTGTGGAGCGTTCTGTAACCTTGAAGCCCGGCACCACCGATGCCGAGCATAAGTACCGCCTCCGTCTGGACATATACCACTACGGCGGTGTCCTGACCCAGGGAGAGGTTGCCGGTGCTATGAAGGGCTACTTTACTCTTGTGGATAACCTGAAGGCTGACTTCTTCAAGGTCACCAAGGATCTGAGTGTTTATGCCCTGCGCTATTTGGGCAACGGAAAATTCGAAGACGAGGCAACTCTGGAACAGAAGATCGCCAACGACAACAACGGCACTTGGGACGGCAGACTCACCGCCGGCGGTACAAACGGCTTTGTCTTTGAAACCACAAAGAGCGGATCTGCCACCGTAGCATGGGCTGCGCAAAACCATGCAGAAATCACCGAGCCGGATCACAGATATTTTACCTTCCATTTCTCCGACGGCTCAATTTATACCAATGCCGCCAACCAGAAGGCAACGGATTACCGAGAGAGCTTCTACTGCCGTGAGGTAGCCGGAAACAATCCCAATGTCCGTAGAGGCTATAAGTATGTCATTATCGTGGAGTTCGAGCTGGACCGTGACGGCACCATCGGCGGTAACAATGTTCCCCTCAGCCACAAGACCCAGCATGCTCAGTTGAATTATTTCACAAGCCTCAGCACAAGCTCCGCAAAGACCGCCTATCCCCTGTACAAGCTCTATGAAGCCAAGGGTCTGGAATGGCCCAATGCCAACATTGAGATCCTCTATGACTTCTGCCTCCATGATTACTACATGGATCTGTATGATGTAAAAGTCACACAAACCATCGAAAACGGCGTAATGGCAAAGGGTGATGTTATCCTCCCCGGCTTGGTGACCATCCTACGGGATCAGGCCAACGGAAAACACGGGGATAACAACCGAAAGGTCTACGGCAATCTTTACAGCCACGGCAATACCCCTGTCTATGCCAGAACACAGGCCAATGTGAACAGCTACAACAAGCTGGGACTGCCTAACACCGATGTGAACGGTATCCGTAACGAGAAGGTCACCATTGCGTATTCCGTCAAGCACGACAGCCTGAACAAGGTGGTCTATGAAACAAAGTGCGAAGCCTATGATGTAGGCTTCTCCATTACCAATGAGCATCCGGAGGTGGTGGTGGACTTCCTCACAGACCATTCCGTCACCGTCAGCTGTACCGTCACTCCCGTAGATACGGGTCACACGGATAGCTTCGGTCGTTCCTCCAAGGACACGGTATGGACAGCAAGCGCAAAGGCCTATTACTTCGCTCCCAGAATCGCCGTTGCGGATACAGGCAATAATATTTCCGTCAAAATGCAGACCGAGGCCAAGGGCTACAGCAGCACCAAATTCACTGCCGCTCCCAGCATCATGTACGGCACACGGAGCGTTCCCACCGTACGCATTCTTTCCACAGAGGCAAGCGGTGCTTACAGCCCCTCCAACGGGAATCAGACCTATCTGCTCTATTCCTTCAACGACAGCGCTTATTCCTACAGACAGAAAGATCCCCAAATCCTGAATGGCATCCGCAAGGTGGGCTATACTGTCCAAGCTATCAACACTCCCAAGCGTTTTGTGGCCGGGACGACCATGGAAAACAAGGATATCGTGCAGAGATATTACTACATTCTCCCCGCAACCAACATTGCCTATGACCAGCATTACCTGAGCTTTGATCGGGAAGATCAATGGCTCATGTCCAAGGAGACCAACAGCTATGTTTCCTTGGTCTGGCAACAGTATTTCAACTATCCCCTCTACGGTGCAGACAAGTATACCCTGGACAGCTATTGGAAGGAAAGCAACACTGCCGAACAGCAGGGCAACCATCTGGACTTCAACGGCGGCTCTGTTTACACCAATGTGGACGATGCAAGTCTGGAAAACCGCAACGAGGGAGGTCAATTCACCTTTACGGGAACGGGCTTTGACATTCTGACCCGTTCCGATCCCTCCACAGGGGTTCTGGTGGTACAGGTCTACAGAGTCAGTGACGGAAAGCAGATGCAGAACATCTTTATCGACACCTATCTGAACGATGAAACCTTCCATCAAGCCCCTGCCGTACAGTGGACAGCACCTGCCTATGACACCTATCGGGTGGAATTCCGTGCCTATTACCATGCGGCCTTTGACCATGCTCTGTACAAATCCGGCACTCGCAGTGTCATGACAGAGGAAAAGGTTCGGGAGCTTTTGGGCTGGGATGAGGATGTTCCCTCCACCGTGACCCTGTCCGACAGTGCCTATCCCCTGCCCAGCCGTGGGGCAAAGAGCGGAGATTACGATGTATACATTGACGGCATCCGCATTTACAACACCATGGGCACTCTCAGCTACAACAGCGGAGATACCTTTGCCACAACGGAAAATGCGGAAGGCTATGCCGCCCATGCCATTTACACCAAGGACAAGGAAAGCAACCCCAAGTACTTCAATGTGCGGAACTATCTGGTGGATGTGACCAAGGACTCCTGGTTCAAGGAGCTTGGCACGACGGATGCCGAGGGTATGCTTTACATCGCAGGAAAGCAGGAAGAGGTCGGTGAGGACGAGACCTTCGTAGGTATCACCATCGGCATGAGCGGTCAGATCTACACCGAAGCCAAGGAGTACAAGGAAGGCTCTACAGGTGAGATCCATACCAAGTACTATCTCCTGAAGGAAGACGGCACAAGGATCACCGACAGAAGCGGAAAGTATTATATTTTCCGTTATTCCAAGAACAACAAGTTCTACATGGAAAGCAATCCCTGGACAGTGCTGAGCTATCAGGAGCTTATGCAAGAGGTGGGCAACGAGATTGCCTTCTACGACAACCGCTACGAAGCCATCGGCCCGGAATTTGAGGTCTATCTTGCGAAAGACGGCGGTGTGGCCTTCAACGCAACGGACTCTGCAAGCAGTGTCACGGCGGTGCATATCAGCCTCCGCAGTGCCAATGGCGGAAGCATCGCTCCCCAGCTTTACAACGGCACAAACAAGACCTGGGAAAGCCTCACCGTAGCCTATCCTACAGAGCGTACGGAGCAGTACTACGATGTGACAAGCTATGCCAAGTCCAACGGGGGCAATATTTATATCCGCAACGCAGGTGAAGGTATCATGTCCCTGATCAATGTGAAGGTCGTGGGAGGCTCTGTCCCCAAGGTCAATACCAGAATGATCATCGATGCTACCAAATGCTTCGCCGGCTTTAGTGAAACCCCCGTGGCTGATGAGGGCATGACCTTGAACCACTCCCTGAATTTAGCAAGTGATATTGCCCTGAACTATATGATCCCCGAAAGTCGTCTGGGAGAAGTACAGGACAGCTATCTGACCGTTACTCTCCCTGTGTATGAGGGCAATACCCTTGTTTCCACAGAGGAACGGCGGATCTCTCCCGTATATCGGGACGGAATTTATTACTACACCCTCCAAGGTTTGACGGCGGTGGATATGAACGACCTGCTGTATGCCCGTCTACACTATCTCCGTGACGGCGTCCACTATGTGACGGAGGAAGACGAGTACAGCATTGGGGATTATGCCTATGCTCAGCTTGGAAAGAGCGGAAGCTCCGATGCGCTGAAGAAGCTCTGCGCTCAGCTTCTGCGCTACGGTGCAGAGGCACAGCTTTACAAGGAGCATCGCACAGATATCCTTGCAGACAGCCTGCTGACAGAAGCCCAGAGAGCCTATCTCGCAGACTTGGAGACTGTGGAATTCGGCAGTCTGAACAGCACACTTTCCGATCTCACAGATCCTTCCGTGAATATTCTTGGCAAGGCTCTGAGTCTGGATTCCCGTGTATCCCTGCTGTTCATCGTAGATCCCGGTGACTATGCTGCGGAAGACCTCCGTGTCCGTGTGCGCTACACCGACAGTGAGGGACAAGAGCAGCTGCTGTATCTGGAAGACAGCAGTCCCTATGGCGGAAGCTACCTGTCCTTCTGTCTGGATGCCCTGACTGCGGCAGAACTTAGGACGGCTCTGGAGCTTGGAGTCTATAACGAAAATGAGGAACAGCTTTCCAACCACATCCTCTACAGTGCAGACACCTATGGCAACAACAAAACCGGCCAGCTCCGCAAAGTCTGTCAAGCCCTCTTCGCCTACTCCGACGCGGCTAGAGATTTCTTCAAAGGATAACACAAAAGCCTTCTCCCCAAACAACGGGAGAAGGCTTTTAAATTTGACAGCATGCTGTCATGACGGTGCATTGATGTATCGACTTCGTCGGTGTAATTGAAAAATCGCAAAAAATGACAGTGCAGGTTTTTTTAATTGTCAATTCGGATTTCATTGTCCATTATCCATTTCCCTACTGTTTCTTGCGGAATCTTACATAGAACAGGAGGCTTCGAATGCCCCAGGAGGTCCATGTGGCGAACCAGATGCCCCAAAGACCAAGAGACAGTGGGATGGCCAGAACATAGCCCAGACCGATGCTCACAGCCCACAGGACACCCAAAGACACCGCAGAGGGATAGGTGGAGTCCCCCATAGCTCGGAGGGTGAAGGGCAGTGTATTGGACATAGGCGACAGGAGGATCAGGGCAGGGACGCTCCAAAGCAGGAGCTGTCTAGCCATAGCAAAGGCCTCTGCTGTTGGATGGAAGCGGTTGAGCAGGAACGGAAGCAGAGGCACGAAGACCATGCACGACAGGATGATCAGGATAGTAGCAAGCTGATTACAGCGTTTGCCGTAGGTATAGGCCTCATCCTTCTTCCCTGCCCCCACACATTTGCCAACTACCGTCACAGCCAGATTTCCTGCAGACAGGGAGGCTGTGGTCATAACATTCAGGACAGAATTGGCAATGGTATGGGTGCTGATGGCGGAAGTGCCCAGAGGCACCATGTACATCTTGGAGGTCAGATTGCCGAAGGAAATACAGATCTGCTCTAAGCCGAAGGGTAAGCTGATGCGCAGGGTCTTTTTCAGCAAATCTCTGTCAAAGGTAAAGAGCTTCCAAAAAGACAGCTTCACAGGGGCTCTCCAATACAGCAGCAGCACAAGGGTCAGGAGGGTACCTACCAAACGGGCAAGGAGCAAGGCCCACACACTGCCACGGATATCCATATCCAAGACATTGAGAAACAGCACGCTAAAGAGGAAGTATGCCAAATTGATGACGATGCTCAGAGTCAGACAGCGTTTGGATTCTCCCAGACCTCTGAGAATGGCAAAACCGGCGGTATAGACCGTGAAGATCAGAATAGACCACACACTGCCGGAGAGGTAGATCACAGCTTTTTCCAGCACCTCTGCTTCCGCATCGGCATAGAGGAGCTTCAAGATCCACTCCGGGAACAGGAGCAGAGGCAGGCTCACAGCCACACCCACGATGACCGTCAGGAAGAAGCCTGTGGACACAGCCCTGTTGAGCTTCCCCTCATCCTTACTGCCCCATGCCTGAGCCACGATGACGGAAGCACCTGCAGAGATGCCTGTAAAGAAGCAGACCATCAATCCTGTAACCGGGCCAACCAGAGAAACAGCGGCCATGGAGGTCTCCCCGTTCTTACTGATCAGGGCGGTGGTAAGCATACTGATAAATGTAATTGACAAATTATCCAGGATCCCGGGGATCATAAGACGGAAGATCTCCCGCCATGTAAAAACCGAGCCGGACAAGGTTCTTGTAAAGAATCGGTCCGCAGACCATGAACACTTGGATCGGTGCATAAGCATTCTCTCCTTTCGGGAATTGGTATTATATCACATTCCATTACAAATGGCAAGCAGTGCTTTTGTCCACAGAAAATTTACAGGAATAATATTTACAAGTAGGAGAAACTATGATATAATACATGCTGATTTGAAATGCGATCCTTTTTTAGGAAGACAGAATGAAGGAGGCGTTTAACCATAAGCCCTATGAAAAAACGATCTAAAAAGAAAGCCGACAAGGGCTTCAGAGGCATGCGCATTGCCGCTATCCTGCTGAGCATTGTCTTATTTTTTGAATTGCTCTATTGTTTCCTGGTATTCACCGATATGCCCGTAATCAAGTATTGGAGAGAGCAGTTTATCTCCACCGCCCTTTCCACCATGGATCACCAGTGGTTGGCAGATTACTTCCTGCCCAAATACATGGTCGACGACATCCGTAACCGCAAGGAACAGGCCCTGACGGATCAGGAAGGAGATGTGAGCCAGCGTCCCGTGACACAGCCCACAGACCCCGCAAACACCGATCCCCAAAGCACCGAAGCTACGGAAACCACCAGAGTCACCGTTCCCGGAGAAGATCCCGAAGAGACCGCTTTCTATGAGCTGTTCTGGGAGCTGAACCGCAGTACCTTTGAACAGTATGTGGAGGAGCATCCCGAGGTTCTGGAAGAGGGCTGGGAAAATGTGTATATTAACGAGGCCGGTCTCAATGACAAAGGTACTTCTGTTTACACCACTATGGGTGAGCAAGTCCTTGCCATTGATGCCAAGAACAAGATCCTGCTGATCCGTGTACAGGGTAGCGGTTATCTGGGCATCCTTGCCATTGCCAAGGATCCTTCACAGCTCCGTTGTGAGGCTTCTCCCGGCATCGGCTCTTACGGTCAGCCTCTTGCCACTCTGGTCAGCAATGCCGGCGGTGTGCTGGGTATTACCGGCAGTGGCTTTGTAGATCCCAACGGTGTAGGTAACGGCGGTCTGGTAGCAGGCTACACCATGTGCGAGGGCAAGAGCTACGGTCAGCACTATGGAATGCGCGGTTACAAGCGTATCGAGCTGACCAAGGACAACACCTTCTATATTGCCAATGCTCAGTCCAAGGTAGCGCAGGATGTGACGGATGCGGTGGAATTCGCCCCCGCACTGATTGTTGACGGTGCTTTGACCGTTGACGGCTACAACGATTACAACGGCATCAACCCCCGTGCCTGTATCGGACAGAGCGCCCGTGGCGAGATCATGATGCTGGTCATTGAAGGCCGTCTCATCGGCAGATCCATCGGCACGGATGTAGAAACCTGTGCCAAGATCCTCATGCGTCACGACGGATATGTTGCCATGAATTTGGATGGCGGTACTTCTGCCATCATGTGGTATGACGGTGAGTATGTCACCAAATGCTCCAACACCAACATCAAATCCCGTTCCCTCCCCAACGCCTGGGTTTACGGCAATTACGAATAAACAGATGAAATCCCCCTACGGAAAAAGTCACTCCGCAAGGGGGATTTGTTGTTGGGCGATGGTAAATTTCAGTTTGTCGGCCTGTTCGCACAGGAATAATGGACAATGGACAATGAATTTCAAATTGACAATTGAAAATTGAAAATTGAAAATTATCTAATCGTTGTCTTTGCTCTCTGAAATTTGCAAATTCCGATTTATGGAGCAATTTGCACCTTCATCACCCGTATGCATTTCGACAAATGCACAAACCATCAAGTTTATTCGTAGGGAACGGTCTTGTGCCGTTCCGCCTGCAGGCACTTTCATTATCCGCGTCGAATTATAGTTTATCTCTCTGTTTACAGTATTGTATCTGTAGGGGCAGACGACCCTGT
>JAZMZW010000014.1:0-13920 GCA_045586205.1 Faecousia sp.
GAATTGGCTATGCCATGATTTGCCTTACGGCATGATTTGTGCCTTACGGCACATTGTATTTTGGCAATTCAAATCATGGAGCGTAGCGAGAAATCATGATGCCCCGCATCAATTCATGACACAAAGTGTCAAATCATCAGAGCGATAAACTGAAATTTGTCTAATTGTTGCACCGCACCAAAGCCTCCCTTGTGTAAAGGGAGGTGGCACGGCGAAGCCGTGACGGAGGGATTGTGCGGTAGGTTCTTGCATCTCTAGTACGGTTTCGGCGAAATCGTACTGCGGTAACAATCCCTCAGTCCCTTCGGGACAAATCGCTGCGGCGATTCCGGTCGCGGCTCTGACAGTCCACCGGACTGTCATTCACTCCCGCGACACCGCTTCGCTAACCCTTTACACAAGGGAGCCTTGGGCGCTCCCGCGCCAGTTAGATAAACTGAAATTTGCAATCGTCCCGGAAGCCATAATTCCAATCCATCACCGCAGGTGATACATTCATAGCGTAGCTATATCATACCGTAGGTATATCATATCGAAGATATATCATACCGCAGGTATATCATTACTTCTAATCCCTGCTTACTTTCTTGTCGACACAAGAAAGTAAGGCCTCCGGCAGGAAGCAAAGCATTTCAGAGCCAACAAGGTAACCGTATATCAACGCAGAAAACCAATTAAGAAACAGCAAGCCAAGAAGCCGTTTCAAAAGCACGCACTGCCTACACCGGCAAGCTGAAATTAACTGTCTTGAGGGGGGCTTGTGGAAAAGGGATTGGATTTCTGTGATTCCGAAGGCTTTTGTCTTGACAAAGAGGGGCGGAGGGGATATACTATGGGTAGCGTAATTCCTATAACAGAATAACGATCTTCGAACCGTCCGACCTAAGGGTGCTGAGCCTATGGCGGAGCGGTCGGGGTCGTCTTGGAAACGGGGCGGCCTTCCGGTGCGAAAAGGAGATGAAACAGGACAAGGGGAAAAGTCTGCCCTCTGTCCTCGGTGGTTTTGCCCTCCTGCCCGATTTTTTCGCAGGAGGCCTTTTTTGTTCCCATTTTGTAGGAAGTGATGTGGCTTCACCGTGATATTTCCTGTGAAAATGATACCCCTTCGCTTATGAAGGTATCACCTACGGTGATGGATTTGAAATGATAAATTTGCAAACCACAGCCAATTCCGCTTTACCGGTCTGTTTGCGTTTCGCACAGACCTCTTGCCTCTCCCAAAGTAAGAGACAAGCGGCCGGTGCCTTGCTTGTTGTGCGGTTGGATTTGGGCAATTTTCAATTGTCAATTCCGGTAGCTTTCCGCTGTCAGCTGTCAACTCTGACTTCATTGTCCATTGTCCATTACACTTTTGGGGGTTTGGGATGAAAATCAAAAAGAAATCATATACACTGACCCTTTGGGGACTTGTGGTTCTGCTCTTTGGAGCGGTGCTTGTGTCCCTGTGTTTGGGTCGCTATCCCATGAGCCTCAGGGAGCTGGGGGGCATGGTGATCGGGAAATTTTATCCTGTAGAGGCCTTTTGGTCACCGGTGCAGGAGGCACTGTTTTGGGAACACCGTCTGCCACGGGTGCTGTTGGCGGTGATGGTGGGTGCTTGCCTGTCCGGGGCAGGGGCCGGCTATCAGGGAATTTTCCGCAATCCTATGGCGGCGCCGGATCTACTGGGCGCTTCCGGCGGTGCGGCCTTCGGTGCGGCTCTCGCCATTGTGCTGGGTCTGGGACAGAGCATGATCCTGTGCCTTGCCTTCAGCTGTAGCTTAGCCTCCATTCTGCTGGTCATGCTCATTGGACAAAAGGCCCGTGGCAAGGGTGTCATGGGTCTGATCCTTGGAGGCATTATGGTCAGCTCCCTCCTGTCCTCCGCCACCTCCTTCCTGAAGCTGGTGGCAGATCCGGAGGATCAGCTTCCCGCCATTACCTACTGGCTCATGGGAAGCTTCAACGGCAGCAGTCCCAAGGATGTGCTGACTGCCCTTGTGCCTATGACCTTGGGGCTTGTGCCCCTCCTGCTCCTGCGGTGGCGGATCAATCTGCTGACCTTGGGGGACGAGGAAGCCCACAGTCTGGGCATCCACCCCCGCCGTCTGCGGATGCTGGTGATCCTCTGCACCGGTCTGATCATTGCCGCAAGTGTGGCAGTCAGCGGTGTCATTGGCTGGGTGGGACTGGTTGTGCCCCATCTGGTACGGCGCATGGTGGGAGACAATTACAAAAGGCTTCTCCCCTGCTCCCTGCTTTTCGGCGGAAGCTTCCTGCTGTTGGTAGACGATCTTGCCCGCAACCTCTTCATGACAGAGATCCCCATCGGCATTCTCACAGGCTTTCTGGGTGCGCCTTTATTCTTATATCTCATTACAAAGGACGGTGATCGGTCTTGCAGATCCGGGTAGAACAGCTTTCCTTCTCCTACGGCAAAGAGCCTATCCTGCAGGATCTGTCCTTCTGTGCAAGCTCCGGGGAATTCTGGTCTGTGCTGGGGGCAAACGGTGCGGGAAAAAGCACCTTCTTCCGCTGTATGCTTGGCTTGCTCCGTCCCAAAACAGGGCAGATCCTCATAGACGGGGAGAACATCGCCTCCATGAGTCCTGCCCGACTTGCCCGTAAGCTGGCTTACATTCCCCAGTCCCACAGTCCCGTGTTCCGCTACAGTGTCTTCGATATGGTGCTTATGGGAACTACCGCCAAGCAGGGTAGCTTCCGTAGCCCCGGTAAGGGGGAGGAGAAAAAGGTATGGGAAGCCTTGGAGCGTCTGGACATAGGCGCTCTGGCAGAACGGGACTACAGTACCCTCAGCGGAGGGGAACGGCAACTGGTTCTCATTGCCAGAGCCTTAGTGCAGGAGGCAGGGATCTTGCTGATGGATGAGCCCTCTGCCAGTTTGGACTTCGGCAACCGCATCCGTGTCATGGAGACTGTCCGTGAGCTGAGCCGTGAGGGCTACTGCATCATCCAGACCACTCACGATCCGGAGCAGGCTTATTTGTATTCCCACGGCATCCTTGCCATGAAGGAGGGCAAAATCCTTGCCCAAGGCAGTCCCAAGGAGATTTTCCAAGAAGCTCTGATCTCCCAACTTTACGGTGTAGAGGTGGAGATCTGCAATATCAAAGACGATGCCCACAGAGTGTGCATCCCGAAAGGAGTATTTTTATGAAAAAAATAATCGCAATGCTTTTATGCTTCGCCCTCCTGCTGAGCCTCTGTGCCTGCGGAGCGCCCGACACACCGGGCCACAACGACGGTAGCTACACGGACAATGCCGGCAGAGCGGTACAGCTCCCGAAAAAGATCCAACGGGTCGTTCCCTCCGCACCTCTGGCACAGATCATCCTCCTGACCCTTGCCCCGGAGCTGCTGGTGGGACTGGCAGACGAGGTGGAGGAGGATGCACGGGGCATCCTTCCGGACAGTGCCTTTGAGCTTCCCTTCTTAGGAAGTCTCTATGCCGGTGGGGAACTGAACTTGGAGGCTCTGGCAGCCACCGAGCCGGATCTCATCATCGACATGGGAGAGGTAAAGAACTCCACCAAGGAGGACTTGGATAAGCTCCAGACCCAGACCTCCATTCCTACGGTGTTTGTTTCCCTGTCCTTGGAAAGCATGGGACAGACCTACCGCACCCTCGGCGCTCTTTTGGGCAAGGAGGAACGGGCAGAGATCCTTGCACAGCGCTGTGACCGCCTTTACTCCCGCGCCCTGTACATTCTGGAGCAGGTGGGAGAAAACAAACTCGACTGCCTGTATATTACGGGACAGGAGGGGCTGAATGTGATCGCCGCCGACTCTTACCACGCAGAACTGTTGGATCTGATGACCAACAACCTTGCAGTGGTGGACAATCCCATGAGCAAGGGTACGGGCAACGAAGTCACCATGGAGCAGATCGCCCTGTGGGATCCTGAGTTCATCATTTTCGGACCTGACAGCATTTACGACCAAGTGGCACAGAACAGCACATGGGCAGAGCTTCAGGCGGTTTCCTCCGGAAACTATGCGGAAGTCCCCGAGATCCCCTACAACTGGATGAGCATGCCCCCCTCCGTACAGCAGTACCTGGGGCTGATCTGGCTTCCCGCCCTGCTGTATCCGGAATACTGCAACTACGAGGCAGAAACGGAGATCTGCGACCTCTTGGAGCTGTTCTATGATTGCGAGATCTCCCATGAGCTTTACGAAGAAATCATGGCAAAGGCCTTCCCCCCGGCATGAGGAAGCACATTTTTCTGGTGGGCGCACCCGGTGTGGGGAAAAGCACCCTCGCAGAAGCCCTGACCGCCCACCTGAACAAGCCTGTATGGGGCTTTTGCAGTAAAAAAGAAACCGCCCTTGCCCGTGAGGACTTAGGCAGTCCCATTTATCTCTACGAAGCCGGAAAGCCCCGAAGTCAAGAGCCCCACCGCCTTATGGCATGGTGCAAGGATCGGAGGCCTGTGGTGATCCCCGAAGCCTTGGACGCCTTTGCTCCCCTGCTGGACAGGGATGCCCCCGAAGGTCATCTGATCCTCATGGATGAGATCGGCTTTCTGGAAAGTGCCTCCCCTGCCTTTTGTCAGGGCATTTTACGGCATCTGGAGGGAGATATCCCCGTGCTGGCGGTAGTCAAGGACAAGGACACTCCCTTCCTCCGCAGGGTACGGGAGCATCCAAAGGGGATGTGCTATTATGTGGATGCAGAAAACCGTGACAGCTTGTTCCCCGCCTTGCTGGAGCATGTAAGGCAAGCTTGGAATATGGAGGAAGACCGATGAAAACCACTCTGATCCTCAACGGCTCTCCCCGTCCGGAGGGGAACACCGCCTATCTCATAGAACAACTGAAACAGAACTTGCAGGGGCAGGTCATAGAGCTGTCTGCCTTCCGTGACAACATCGCCCCCTGTGTGGATTGCAGAGGCTGTTGGACAACGGCAAAATGCGTGGTGCATGATGCTATGGATCTGATCTATGAGGATGCCTTTGACCACATTGTGTTGGCAAGTCCTATTTACTTCGGCACATTTCCGGGAGAGCTTCTCAGTGTGATGAGCCGTCTTCAGCCCTGGCATGCGGCAAGCTATTTCCTGAACAAGCCCTTGGAGCTACGTCCCAAGAAGGCCGCCGCCATCCTCACCGGCGGTGGCAAGGGCAATGTATCTATGGCACAGCACCACCTGCGCGCCTTCTTCCGCATGGTCAACGCCCAAGGCTATGAAGACCACACTGCCACCTCTCTCCAAACCGATACCATCCCCTCATGGGAAGACCAAGAGGCCATCCAAGCCGTACAGAACCTCGCACGATGGCTGAATGAGTGATAGGAAGAAATGCAAGTTGACAGTTGGCGGTGGAAAGTGTCCTAAATTTCCGATTTGTCGCTCCCGACCGTCGCACAAATCGGAATAATGAAGAATGAATGATGAAGGATGAATAATGAATAATTTCGGTGTCGGCTACGCCGAAGATTTAAAAAATGGGTGTAATTCCCATGGCAAAGCCATTATTTTAAATCCATCCCGAAGGGATACCACAATTATTCATTATTCAATATTCAATATTCATTATTCATTCAAATTCCAAATCGCTCAACAGAGCGATAAACAGGAATTTGCAGTTTCTGTGTGGCATATATAACAGCAAAAAGCAACCTTCGACGAATAAGGTCGGAGGTTGCTTTTTCTATCCATGAAAATAATTTTCAATTGTCAATTTGAACCCGTTCCGCTTTCCACTTGCACTTCTTCCAGATGGGTTTCGTGGATGCGGTAGATGTGGGTACACAGGCGCAGGACGCTGGGGCGGTGGGTGGAGAGGATGCAGGTCTTGTGCTTCAGAGCAGCGATGTTTGCCAGCACCTTTTCCTCCGTATCCAGATCCAGTGCGGAGGTAACCTCATCCAGCAGCAGGATGGGGGCATCGGCCAGAATGGCTCTGGCAATGGCAAGGCGCTGATTCTGACCCACGGAGAGAGAACCCCCTCGCTCCTTCAGGGGACAATAGATGCCACCGGGGAGCTTGCGGACAAAGTCCTCTGCACAGGCGATATGCAGAGCCTCGTAGATCTCCTCCTCCGTTGCATCGGGCTTCACCAGACGCATGGTATCGGCAAGGGTGCCGGAAAAGATCACATTGTCCTGAGGTACATAGGAAAACAGGGCTCTGGTAGAAGGGGACAGATTGATGCTCTGTCCGCCGCTGTGGACTACCGCCGTACCGGATTTGGGAGACAGCAGTCCCAGAAGAATACGGAACAAGGTGGTTTTGCCACTGCCGGAAGGACCGACGATGGCAACCAGCTCATTGGGGGCAATGGTAAGCTGGAGGGAGTCCAGCACCAGGTCTCTAGACTGGTAGGAGAACTGCAGATCCCGAAGCTCCAGCTCGATGGGGGCTTTCTTTTCCAGCATTTCCTCGACCTTGGGAACATCCTCCAGATTCTCACGGGGGAGATCCAGAATGGTCATGATCCTTCGGGCAGAAATGGTGCATTCCATAGCACCGGGGACTAATTTGATCAGGGCGGACAGGGCAGATGCCAGATAGCCTGCCAACTGGATGAACAGCACCATAGTGCCGAAGTCGATCTGCCTGGCCCACAGACGGTAAGCACCCCAGCCCAGACAGGAGTAGCTGATCAAGGTACTGCACACAGACAGGAAGGAGGTGTTCTGCAAGGACAAGCGTGAAAATTCCATGGATTTATCATAGAATTTCCCCTGCACCTTGTACAAACGGGACACAAAGGTCTGTACCAAATTAAAGGCCTTGATGCTCTGGGCATTTTGCAGGGTTTCTTCATGGAAGGCCATCATTTCCGCACTGACTTCTCGCATATCATTGCTGAGCTTGCGCATTTTCCCAAGGAAGGGCTTTGCCGCCAGAATGGAAACAGGAGCGGTCAGCAGGGAGATCACAGCCATAGTGGGATCGTAAAACAGAATAATGGCCAAAGAGCCAATGAAACGGGCGGACTGGATCAGCAGGGTGGGCACCCAACCCAGAACGCTGTTTGCCACGGTGGTTACATCCGTATTGATACGGCTGAGAAGATCACCGGAGTGGTAGTCATGGAGGGACTCCCAGTGGGTGTTCAGGAACAGCTCCAGTACCTCTGCCCGCAGAGCGTTGGAGGTACGGAGGTTGACCCGTGTGCCGTAGTGGGAAATGAAGGCGCTGAGCAGAATATTCAGCAGAGCCAGAAGCACCACTGCCGCACCGTAGGCCATGATCCGTCTGCCACCGTAACCGTCGAACTGTCCAATCTGCACGATGGAGTTAAACAGCTCCTTGGAAACCAGGGCCGCCAGCATGCTCATGGCTGTGGCGATCAGTCCCAGAATCACATAAGCAAAGATGGCCTTACGGAAGGCACGCATATGGGAATAGATCCAGCCGGTTTCCCGTATGACATCCTTCAAGGTGCCGTTTTGAAAATATTTTTGAAGTTTTTTCACTGTAGGCACCTGCCTTTCTCTTCCTTAGTTTTTCTGTTCGAAGACCAGATCCCTACGAAGCTCACGGTTGAGCTTGTCGGTCTTCTTTTTCTGTTCCTTGGCGGCCTGCTCAAGAGCAGACTGCTGGGCGACGGTATTGGTGGCATCCTTCTTTTCTTCCTCTTCTTCCCTCTTGCGGGAATAGCGACTGTAGCCGTAACCGTAGCCATAGCCGTAACGGCGGTAGCTGTCGGAATACTTGTAACCATAGCTGTAGCCATAGGCACCGGCATACCTGGAGCCGTAGCCGTAACGGGTAGTACCTGCCTGAGTATGGTTCAGCACACAGCCCAGAATGGGAATATCCACCGCACTGAGGGACTGGATGGCATTGAAGATCTGAGTGGTGCTTGCCAGATCCTGTCGCACCACATACAGGGCGCAGTCGGCATACTTGGCAATGGTGGCGGCATCGGAAAGGATGCCTGCGGGGGGAGTATCGATGATGATGTAATCCACGTGCTCCCGCAGAGAATCAAAGAGCTTCTTCATACGGGGCGTGTCCAGCAGGGGCTGAGGACTGTCTGTGGTCTTGTCGCCGGACATGAGGTACATCGTGGATCGGGGAACACTCAGGAGGCTGACGGACTTTGCATTGTCGGAGAGGAATTCTACCAGACCTTCGGAAGGCTCCTTGATGCCCAAAGCGCCCTTCAGAGACTGCTTACGCAGGTCGCCGTCAATGAGAACCACTCGGCTTCCCTCTGCGGCAAAGGACAGTGCCAGATTGGTGGCAACGGTGGTCTTGCCTTCATTGGGAATGGTACTGCTGATAAGCAGAATATGTGCCTTGCGGTGATCCATTGCCTTTTGCACCTTCACACGGAGGTTACGGATGGATTCGCTGAAGATAGAGCCCACACGGTTGTTGGTAATGGTAATGGTCAGGTTGGTGGACTGGGAACGCTTTTTCAGCTTGATGCCGGGAACATAGGACAGACACTTGATGTTCACCAGCTTCCGCAGGTCGTCTGCGGAGTGGACGGTCTTACGGGACAGAGCCATGAGGAAAATCACCAGAAGTCCCACAAAGAACACGGGGAAAATGGCGCGCACACCCTGTTCCACAGCGTTGTTGGGGTTCTGGGGGGTCACGCTGGGCCCAACGGGCATATTGATGACCTCAATGGCAGTATCGCCCAGAATGCTACGTGCGGCCTGAGGATAGACGGCAATGGTAGCCTTCAGCAGATCGTAGACATGCTGGGCATTGTTACCGGTAACGGTCATGGTGAACAGAGCCGCATCTGCCGTTGAGGTAGCCTGAATGGTACCGGGGATGTAGCTCATGTTCAGTTCCTGACGCAGGAGGCGTTGGGTGTTTTCACTGCGGATAATGTAGGGGAAGGTGGCAGACAGGGTCTGTGCCGCAGTGGTATTCATGAAAGAAGAGGTGCTGAGAATGTCCGTAGTGGCAGAGTAGCTGGCACGAACGGCAAATTCCGCAGAGGAAATATAGTAGGGGGTGTAGTTCTGGTCTGCTCTGTAGTAGGTGTAGGCACCGAAGAGCAGGGACACAAGCACAACGATCCACAAAAGTCTCTTACAGGCACTGTAGAAGTTGTGCATTACAACTCTGGGATTAAAGCTTGTAAACAAGCCGTTTCTGGGATCATCCACGCTTCTTACCCTCCTTTCCGGAACGCTGGTTCTTATCCGCCGCGACCTTCTTGCCGGTATTGTTGCCGTAGCCGTAGCCGTATCCGTAGCCATAGCCGTACTCGTAGCCGCCGGTACGGAAGCTGAAGGCCTTGAAGCTGCGGACATTGTTGAAAATAAAGCCTATGAACTCACTGTTGGTATCAAAGAGATTGTCAATGGCATCGTTGATGATCATGGAAGGTGCCATATCCTGACGGATGACCAGGATGGAAGCATCGGCTGTATCTGCCAGAACCTCCGCATCGGCGAAGAAGCCGATAGGGGGTGTATCTATGATGATGAAGCTGAACTCCTCACGGAGGGCCTGAATGATGGGCAGGAGAGTGTCCTTGGAAATGGCCTCTGCCTGCTTCCGGCGGATAGCGGTGGTGTAGAGGGTGTGAAGTCTGGTATGCTCGTTGTAGCGGATAGACTCCATGAGGGTTTCCTTGGAGAAGCGGTGGGTCAGGATGGAGCCGAAGTCCTTGCCCTTGTTGACCTGAGTTTCGAAGATCAGGTTCTGTGCGGGCTTACGGGTATCGGCGTCCAGAAGAAGGACCTTGCGATGCTTCTGGGCAAGGGACAGCGCCAGATTGGCGGCGACGGTGGATTTACCCTCGTTCTCGCTGCAGCTTGCCACAAGGAAGACCTGATGCTGTTTGGTATCATGGGCACGCTCCAGCTGTACACGAACCTGGTGGATCGTCTCGGTGTAGTAGAAGCTACAGGTGGGATCGCAGATGAGGATGGACTTCTTGACCTTCTTCAGGCGATCCTTCCAGCTCAGACGGCTAGCCTCATGGTAGATGGTAGCAAGGAGCTTGCCGTCAACCTGATGCTTTGCGCCGGAAACGGTCTGCACCGTGTCATTGCGAATGGCAAGGAACAGGAGCAGGGCGATCATTGCCAAAGCTCCCACAGGGCCGGACATCTTCATGAGGGTGGCACGGGATGCCTGATTGCTGGGCTGGCTGGGAATGGTGGGTCCGTTGATAATATCCAGAACAGCGGACTCAAAGACAATGGCCGCATAGGCCTTGTGACAGTCAATGACTGCCAAAGCACTCTTGTAGGCGATCTCGGGGCTGTCTGCCACCACATCCATGGACAGAATGTTGGTGTTGTCCGGCACAAAGATGCTGACGGTAGCGGGGAAACTGCTCAGACCCATTTTCTTTGCGGAAGCATCACGAACCATAGGGCTTTCCAGCAGACCGCCGAACTGACCGGCAACGGTGTTGGTGGCGGCAATGTTGCTCACCGCCGTGCTGGAAGAACTACGGGAGGTGACGGCAAAGGTAACGGAGCTGGTGTACACAGGCTTGTTTGCCAAGGTCTGTGCCAGATACACGCCCATGATGCAGGTCAGTGCAAAAAGCACCACCATCCAGAAATGTCTCAGTACGAATTTTATCAGACATAAGGGATCATAGTCGGATAATTCAAACTTCTTATCGTCTTTCACGGAAGTCCCTCCTTTACTGTACTACAACGGTAAGGATCACATTGTAGCCTAAATTCTCGGAATTGATATAGGAAAACTGGACATCGTAGCTTCCCACACGGGAGGTATCCAGATTTCCGCTGATGATGACGTCCTTGGGATCCACACGCTTGCCGTCTACGGTATCCTTGGCACTGACGATCAAGCTTCTGAATTGCTCAAGGTCTACCTCACTGCCCTGCTCCACATATGTCAGATACTCAGACAGATGGATCACCGGGTGGCGGGAGGTGTAGTTGCGGATCTGTACCGTCAGTCCCAGAGAGGATGTATCACCGGTGGAGTTGGTGACCTGCACCATGAGGGGATAGTCACCCTCAACAGAGGTGGAGATATTCTGGGCGGAAACGCGGATACGGTTGGTAATGTCCCCGTCGATCACGTCGTAAGCGGTCATACGGTCAACCAGAGTGACCACGCTGTTGACATTGAAGATCATGGGCTGGGACAGGGAGTAACGGGGCTGGCAGTAGTCCGTGTAGTACACCTCACGGCTGAAGGTGCAGAAATTGGATCTGGGAGAGGAGTCGAACACTGCATAATTCACCGTTGCGCTGTTGGAGCCGGTGAGTCGGGAAACCTTACGGACGATGATACGGTCGGTAATGTCTCCGTCAATGTTGTCCGTAGCACGGAGGCCTTTGCACAGGTCGGCATCGCTGGCATTGACGCTGACCTCCAAACGGGCTCCGTCACAGATGATGGTAGGGGGAACATCGTCCACCATCAGGCGATCATAGCAGAAGGACACACAGAATGCCAAAGCGATGATCACAAAGAGTACGATTACGATAGTTTTGATACTTCTCATTTTTTAACCTCGATCTGTCTGAAAATTGTGGAAGAGCTACAGGTCACGGTCTGTCAGGATGCGGAAGGGGTTGCCCTGAAGCAGATCCTGTATGTAGCTGGGTGAACAGTAATTTTTAAGCAGAGGGATCAGAGAGCGGAAGCCCGGGGCTCTGCTGCGCATGTCGTGAGCATCGCTGGCAATCACATGGGCGACCCGTGAGGACAGGAGATACTGCCCCGTCTCACAGGCGGCAGGACCGAGACGTCCCAGGAGACTACCCTTGTTCAGCTGGATCACATAGCCCTTTTCATGCCACATGAGGGCAAGTCCGGGAGAGTCCTGCACAGCGGCATAGCGCTCCGGATGGGCGATAACGGGAATGTAGCCGAAACGGGTAACCATGTGGAGCATCTGGTTCAGACTCTCCGGTCCGGCACGGAAATTGAACTCCACCAGAAGGTAACGGGAATGGTTCAGGGTCACCACCCGTCTTTCCATCAACAGTTGCCGCAGGTTGGAGCCGTGGGCGAAGACCTCCGCTCCCGACAGGACTCTCAGGGGAATGTCATGCTGTCGCAGAAGGGCGCGGAACATGGAAATGCATTCGGTATAGGTTCTGTCCCGAAAGTTGGGACGGGCGCCTTGGAGATTGCAGTGGGGGGTGGCCACCACCGTATGTACACCGTTGCGCAGGGATTGCTCTGCCATTTGACAGGCAATGCGAGCATTTTCCGCTCCGTCATCTACCCATGGTAGAATATGACAGTGCAGGTCAATCATAGGATGGGAGCCTCCTTTCCGCAGATTCCGAAAGTAATACATACATACCTTATTTTATAATATCATATACCGAAGGGAATTTCAAGCAGAAATCCGTGGAAATTGGTGAAAATATGACTTGTTCCCGACATATTTCTGTGATATAATCAGAATATCAATCAGAACTCTTCCCCCACTGCCCCAAGCGGGAGGACGAGGCTCTTACAGGAGGCTGACTATGGATATTAAACTGGATTTTATTCTCCGTGACATTGCAGGAGATCTGCTCCTTGTCCCCGCAGGCAAGGCCGCCCTGGATCTCAACGGCATGCTGACCCTCAACGAAATGGGTGGAGATATTTGGAAGCGCCTGCCCCAAGTGGCAGATGAAGAAGAGCTGATTGCACAGCTTCTGGAGGAATACGAGGTGGAAGAAGCCGTCCTTCGTGCCGATGTGACGGAGTTCCTGAATTCCCTGAAAAAACTGGGTATCCTGTAAAATTCTGCAAAAATTCCAAAAATTTTCCTTAATATTTACAAAAATATTCTATTTTACCAGTTGCCAAGAAGGGTAAAATCGTATATAATATAAGCGCAAAATTTATGTGGGAAAAAATTCCCATAAAATTGGAGGATAAAAATATGTCTATCAAAGTTGGTATCAATGGCTTTGGCCGTATCGGCCGTATGGTGTTCCGCGCCAGCGTGAACTTCCCCGAGATCGAGATCGTCGGCATCAACGACCTGTGCGAGGCTAAGTACCTGGCTTACATGCTCAAGTACGACACCATGCATGGTCAGTTCGCAGGCACCATCGAGTCCACCGAGAACTCCATCATCGTCAACGGCAAGGAGATCCCCATCTATGCACAGCGTAACCCCGCTGACATTCCCTGGGGTGAGATCGGCGCAGAGTATGTTGTCGAGTCCACCGGTCTGTTCCTGACTCAGGAGAAGGCACAGGCTCACATCGATGCAGGCGCAAAGAAGGTCGTTATGTCCGCTCCTTCCAAGGACGCTACCCCCATGTTCGTTGTTGGCGTCAACACCGACAAGTACACCAAGGAAATGAACTTCGTTTCCAACGCATCCTGCACCACTAACTGCCTGGCTCCCATCGCTAAGGTTCTGAACGACAAGTTCGGCATCACCGATGGCCTGATGACCACTGTTCACTCCCAGACCGCTACCCAGAAGACCGTTGACGGTCCCTCTGCTAAGGACTGGAGAGGCGGCCGCGCTGCTTCCGGCAACATCATCCCCTCTTCCACCGGCGCTGCAAAGGCTGTTGGCAAGGTTATCCCCGAGCTGAATGGCAAGCTGACCGGCATGTCCATGCGTGTTCCCACTCTGGACGTTTCCGTCGTTGACCTGACCGTCAACCTGGCAAAGCCCGCTTCCTACGACGAGATCTGCGCCGCTATGAAGGAAGCTTCCGAAGGCGAGCTCAAGGGCATCCTGGGCTACACTGAAGAAGCAGTCGTTTCCTCCGACTTCCTGGGCGACACCCGTACCTCCATCTTTGACGCCAAGGCCGGCATCGCTCTGACCGATACCTTCGTCAAGGTCGTTTCCTGGTACGACAACGAGATCGGCTACTCCAACAAGGTCCTTGATCTCATCAAGGTCATGTACGCTGTTGACCACGCCGAATAATCTTCGCCTTTAACTACGGGCTGTCTCATATTGAGACAGCCCTTTCCCATATATGCGCAAAAGAGGTGATCAAATGACCGATGTCCTATGTTCTGC
>JAZMZW010000015.1:0-13198 GCA_045586205.1 Faecousia sp.
ACCCGTTCCGCAAGGAACGGATATCATTGTAAAAAACCTCTTTTGTCAGGTAGACAAAAGAGGTTTTTTACATGGAGCTACTGGCCGGACTCGAACCGGCGACCTGCTGATTACGAATCAGCTGCTCTACCGACTGAGCCACAGTAGCGATTCGCAGGCATTATTTTACCTTATTTCCCACAGAAAGTCAAGTGGTATTTTCATTGCCATCTTTTAAATGTACTTTCTCATGGCTTGCAGGGCTTTTTTCTCGATTCTGGATACCTGCACCTGTGAGACCCCCAGAAGCTTGGCGGTCTTGTCCTGTGTGAGGCTGTGGTAAAAGCGCAGTTGGATCACCAGTCTGTCCCGTTCCGGCAGTCTGGCAATCGCCCCCTCCAGAGAGAGCCTGTCCAGGATCTTCTCCTCCATATCACCGTCTGTCAGCACATCCTCCAGAGTGAAGCCCTCCTCCCCACCGGGACGGTGGATGGACTCTGTGGCGGTGGTAGCGGTCTCCGCCGTAGCAATTTCCTCCGGCTCAAGTCCCGTTTCCCGACTGAGTTCCCCCAAGGTCGGCTCTCTGCCAAGACTTGCGGTCAAGCGCTGTCTGGTAAGCTTGATCATGGCAGAGCGTTCCTTCAAGCTTCTGCTGACCTTCACCGCACCGTCATCCCGTAAAAAGCGCCGTATTTCCCCTGCGATCTTGGGTACGGCATAGGTGGAAAATTGTGTCCCGTAATTGGGATCAAAGCCCTCCACCGCCTTCAAAAAACCCAAACAGCCCAACTGATACAGGTCATCGGGATCGGTTCCTCTGCCGAAATACCTCCTTGCCACCGACCATATAAGTCCCTTGTTTTGGATCACAAGGTTTTCACAGGCTTCTCTGTCCCCGGATTTGGACAAGCGGATCAGTTCCTCCTGGGTTTGGGTCACTTTGCCCCACCTCTGGGGAGGATACGGCGCTTCATATGTACGCTCGTCCCCTTGTGTAAGGTGGAATGAATGCGAAATTCCGTCATGAAGCTTTCCATAATGGTGATGCCCATACCGCTTCGCTCCTCTCCCCCTGTGGTGAACATAGGCTTGCAGGCCTGTGCCACATCTGCGATCCCGCACCCCCGATCCTTCACGGTAATATCGATCACATGATCCTCCGTGATCTTCGCCTTAATAATAATAGGGCCGATTTGATCCGGATAGGCATGGACGATGCAATTGGTCACCGCCTCCGACACAGCGGTCTTAATATCTCCAAGTTCCTCCAAAGTCGGATCCATCTGTGCCGCAAATGCCGCCACCGCACTGCGGGCAAAGGCCTCATTTGCGGATCTGCTGGGGATCTCCAGATGCATATAGTTCCGATCCTTCATTTGACACAGCCCTCCTTAATGGTCGTGATTTTTTCCACTCCTGCGGTTTGCAAGACCTTGTAGGGCTGTGGGGGAATATTCTGCAGGATCAGCTTCCCCTGCAGATTGTTCATCCGACGCAGAGCATGAAGCACCACTGCAATCCCGCTGGAGTCCATGAAGCGTACCTCCTCAAAATCCAAGATACATTGCAAAGGGAGATAGCAGTCGATCTTTTCCCCAATGGTGGACATAAGCTCCCTTGCACTGTGATGGTCGATCTCCCCCTTGAGCATGACCCTGAGCTGTCTGTCCTGCACAAAGCTCGTCAGTTTCATATCCTTCCTCCAACAAAAATAAGAGTGCGCCGAAACGCACTCTTATTATACAATATATTTTCCGCCTGTTCTGTCGAAACAACAGGGCTTATTCACAAATCCAATCCTTGTCCATACGGTGGATCTCCTGCAAGGAACGATCCCGATATTCCGGGGCAAGCCCTTCCACAAGGATCTCCACAGTATCTACCGTAGGCAGGGCGCACAGGGTGGCAACGATGCTCTTGACAGCAGTCTCCTCCTTTGTCCCCGGGGAAAGGAAGGCCGCGGAAAGATCTACCGCACACATGCCGTCGGACAGACGGACGGACAGCACTGTGGTTTCCGGGGAAACCGTACCGGAAATGCCGTTGCTTCCCTCATATTTGAGAAGCTCCTGCAAAACCTGCTCCTCCACACTGAGATCCTCCCGCAGGGTCAGATACAGAGGGATCTGCACCAGCTCACCCGTTTCCGTGATTTGAGGATAGATACTAAGCTCCGTTGCCTCCTCTCTGTAGAGCAGGGTCTCATCTCTGGTCACACCCTCTCGCAGATCCATGAGATACAGCCGCTCCAGAGGGGCATAAGCCACCTGCAGATCCACAGTATGGATGAAGCTCAGCTCCGTCAGGGAATTGACCAGACTGTAGACCGCCAAACGGACTACGGAGAGCTTTTGGGGCATATTCCGCACAAATTCAGAAGACAGATCCACGGTGCAGATGCCGTTGTGGACATACACATCCAGCACTTGCGTTCCTTCGGGGATACAGCTATGCTCCTCACCGATAGCAGTGCCTTGGATCAGCTGTTCCACCACATATTTTGCCGTCTGGTCGGGCCCCATGCTCTCCACCATGCGGGTCTCCCGTCGTAGGAAACGGCGGTCTGCATCGGGATAGTACAGCACAAGTTCCGTTTTCTGAGGCTCCATAGACAGATCCTCTGTCAGGAAGTCATTTGCAGACAGCACCAGAGGCTCCCGATCCCCCGGAGGGCAAAGCCGCAAACGCAGAACATCCCCAAGCTGACACATAGTCTTGGTGAGGCAGGCCGCCGCTACAGTTTCCTCCATAGCCTCTGCGGTCTTTCCCGTAAAGGACACCTCAAAAGTCCCGTCCTCTCCCAGCTTGGCAGAGGCAAAGACCCAGCCCTCGGGAACGGGAGAGCGTCCCTCCTCAGGACTATGGCTTTGGAGATATTCCCGAAGAAGGGAAACCGCATCCGGTAGCTCGTTGCTGTAATAACGGCGCACCGCCACAAAACTCCCCATACCATGGGGCTCTTGAGCAGGATAGTAAAGATCCAAGGGAAGACCTGTATTTTCACTTGTTTGCCTCCCGCAACCGCCCAGAAGCAGAGCCAGAAGCAATATCCATGGTAAAATTCGTTTCATTCTTCCTCCTGAACATCAAAGAGGGGGAAGCGGACTGTAAACACAGTGCCACCCTCCGGACGTCCGGCCACCTCAATGGTGCCGTAGTTTCTCTTAACCATAGCATGGACGATGGACAGACCCAGACCCGCACCGCCTGCGGCTCTGGAACGGGCCTTATCCACACGGTAGAAACGGTCAAAAATATGATCCACCGCATCCTCCGGAATGCCTACACCGGAATCGGAAATGTGCAATTCCACAGACTCCCCGTTCCGATACAGTTCCAGATCGATCCAACCGCCGTCGTGGTTGTACTTAATGGCATTTTCCGCAAGGTTGAAGACGATCTGGTACAGGTCATCCTCCACCATCATGAGCAGACAGTTTTTCTCACAGTGGCATTCCACACGGATGTTTCGAGGCTTTGCCAAGGGGCGGATCATACGGGCCACCTTGTGTACGGTGGTGGCAGGATCTAAGATCTCCCGATCTTCCTCATGGGAGGAGCTGTCGATCTTGGTCAGGGTCAGAAGCTTCCGTGTCAGTCTGCCCAGACGGTCAGCCTCTCGTCCGATGTCCTCGATAAATTCCCGCTCCGTCACAGGGTCCATTTCATTCTGCAAAATGGAGTCCGACAGGAGCTTAATGGTAGCCAGAGGAGTCTTCAGCTCGTGAGAAGCATCGGAAACGAACTGTCTTCTCCGTTTTTCCGATTCCTCCAAACGGTCGGAAAGCTCATTGAATTCCTGCGCAAGGATCACCATTTCATCCGTGCCGCGCAGGCGGATCCTCTGGGAATAATCTCCGTTACGCATATTGCGGACAGAGCTTAAAATCCGACGGAGTCTGCTGGAGAACACCGTGGAGAAAAACAGTGCAAAGAGGATAATACCCCCTTCCAGCACAAGGGAGATACGCATAATGTTCCGTTGCAGGGCGTGGATCAGGTTGCCCTGCTCCATGTTGTACTCCATAAGGTACACCGCACCTAAAATTTTGCCGCCTCGCATAAGAGGCACCGCCATACGGCACTCGATGGCATGATTTTCATAACGGCCGTAAAAAACATCCTGTCCCTCCAATGCGGTCATAAGCTCCGGGAAGATCAGGTACTTCCCTTCCGCATTGCCGATGCCCAGAGAGTCATACAGCGCCAGCCCCCGTGCATCCGTTACCACCGTACGGGTGGTGTTCAGCTCCTCCATAGCGTTGATAGCTTCCTCTGCCTTCAGGGGGTTCAGCTCCTCCAACTGTAGCAAGGCTGTAGTCATCAGCTGTGCCTTATCCTCCATAGAGGTCTGTCTGCCACGGAAGATAATGTCCTGTATGGTGTTGGAGGTGTACAGATTCAGAGAAAACAGTGCCACTGCAGTGAGCAAAATATATGCCAGTGCATTACGGAGCTGGGTGTTGTGGAACAGGTACGACAGCCCGGTTCTATGCTTTGAAATAGTAGCCCACCCCCCACTTGGTCAGGAAATATTCCGGCGCAGCGGGAATCGTTTCCAATTTTTCACGGATCCTGCGGATGTGTACATCCACAGTGCGGATATCACTGCGGTACTCGTCAAAGCCCCAGATGAGATCCAGCAGATTTTCACGGGAATACACACGGTTGGGGTTACGCATAAGCAACTCCACCATGTCGAATTCTCTGGCTGTCAGCTCCACAGGACTGCCGTTTTTATACACATTGCGTTCCTTGCGGTCTATGGTCAACTCACCAAAGCTTTTCCGATCGTTATCACCGGTGCTTTGCTTGCTCCGACGGAGGAGGGCGCGAATTCTTGCCTTCAATTCAAGAATGTTGAAGGGCTTGGTGAGATAATCATCTGCCCCCTGCTCAAAGCCCAGGAGCTTGTCCATATCCTCTGTTCTGGCGGTGAGCATAATGATAGGCACATTGGAAAATTCACGGATCCTACGACAGGCCTCCAGTCCGTCGATCTCCGGCATCATCACATCCAGAAGGATGAGATTCACATCCGGAGTACGGGCAAGCTCAATGGCCTCTGCGCCGTTTTTCCCCGTAATGACCTGATAGCCATCGTTCTGCAAATTGTATTTGATCCCTTTGACCAACAGTTCTTCATCATCTACGACCAAGATCTTCATAATGCATCCTCCACATAAATATAGTCCCGTAAGCTTTTGAGCAATTCCTCACCGATGCCGGAAACCGCCGTCAGCTCATCCACTCCCCCAAAAGGGCCGTAAGCAAGGCGGTAGTCCACGATCCGCTGTGCAAGCACCTGTCCGATACCGGGTACAGTGATCAGCTCCTCAACGCTTGCCTCATTCAATTCCAGCTTCAGTTCTTCCGCCGATGCCCTTGTCCGCTCCACAGATCCGTCCCCTTTGGGCAGGGTGACGCGACTGCCAAACACATTGAAGAACACAAATACGGCAAACAGCAGGAAGCAGACCGCAGGAACCCACAGGATCTGCGGTATTTTTTTGCTTTTCATGGGCTTTTCCTCTAATTGTCCGTTGACATAAAAATCTTTTTTGCTATAATATAAAGGTATTATAGCACATAAGAAGGCTTCGGGGCAAGGTCGCCCAAGAAGTTTTTGGAGGATATTTATGAAAAAAATCAGATTTATCGCACTTTTTCTTCTGCTCAGCCTGCTCCTGTCCTCAGGAGTCTTTGCTCTGCCTCTTGAGCAGTCGCAGGAACAGCTTCCCACAGCCCCTGCCGCTCCCCTGCAGTTAGACTATCCCAACGATCTGGCTCTGGAGGCCGAGGCCTATGCTCTGGTTGAGCTGAAGAGCAACACCATCGTCCACAGCAAGGAGCTGGACATGCGCCGTTACCCTGCCAGCCTGACCAAGATCATGACCTGCATGCTGGCCATCCAGTACGGCAATATGGAAGATGTCCTGACCGTATCCTCCTCTGCCTTGGAGGGTCTGAGCATTTACGGCAGTACCGCAGGTCTGGTGTCCGGAGAAGAAATGTCTCTGGAAAATATGCTCTACTGCATCATGCTCTGGTCTGCCAACGAAGGCTGTAATGTCATTGCAGAATACATCTCCGGGGATGTGGCAAGCTTCGTTGCCCTCATGAACCGCACCGCACAGGCTCTTGGCATGAAGGACACCCTCTTTGCCAATACCCACGGTCTCCATGATGAGGAGCATTATACCACAGTCCGTGACCTGATCACTCTGTCCAAGTGGGCATGGGAGAACGAGACCTTCCGCAAGTTCGCCACCGCCACCACTCACGAAGTCCCCGCAACCAACAAGTCCGAAGCAAGAACCCTCCACACCACCAACTACCTCACCAGCACCGATGTGGACAGCCGTTACTATTACTCCAATGCCAGCGGTATTAAGACCGGCTTCACCACCCCCGCAGGCGGTTGCCTGATTTCCACCGCCACAGACGGAGATGCCCAGTATCTCAGCATCGTCATGGGCTGTGAAAGCGGAAAGAACGGAAACGATAAGCGTTTTATCGAGACCCGTCGCATGTTCCGCCATGCCTTTGAATCCTTCTCCTTCGTGCAGGTACTTACAGATACCTCCATGCTTGCCCAGCCTCAGGTAGCCAATGCCCAGGGCCGTGGGGATGTGGTGGTACATTCTTCCGAAAATGCCTCCGTGCTACTGCCTGTGGACTACCGCACAGAGGACATCCTCATTAAGCTCCGCTATACCGATGAGCTGTCCGCTCCCCTGAGACAGGGTGAGGTGGTAGGCTCTGTTGTGGTAGAATATAAGGGTCAATCCCTTGCACAGACCGACCTTGTGACCCTGACCGCTGTAGAAACCGCAAGCAGCTCCATCCAAGAGGAAGATCCCGAAGCTCAGGTTCCCTCCGAAGATCCCACCGAGGAGGAAAGCAAGCCCAAGATCCTTGCCACTGTGTGGCGCTGGATCCGCATCCCCGTGTTCCTCATTCTGGGCATCGTTGTCCTTGGCTATATTGCCATCTGCATTCTGGCATATGTCCAACGGAAGCGCCGTGAAAAGCTCCGCCGTCAACGCAGACAGAGGAGACGCCGTTATGATGCATGAGTTAAAAGAACGCTGTCTGAGCTGTCAAGCCTGTCCTCTGGCAAGAACCCGCCGTTCCGTGGTGTTCGGTGTAGGTGCGGAGAACTGCACCGTGGTTTTCGTGGGAGAAGGCCCGGGACAGCAGGAGGATCTCATGGGAGAGCCCTTTGTAGGCCCTGCTGGGAAGCTTCTTGACGATATGCTGAACATCATCGACTTAGGTCGCCACAATTGCTATATTGCCAATATCGTCAAATGCCGTCCTCCCAACAATCGGGACCCCCTTCCCCAGGAGCAGGATGCCTGTATGCCCTATTTGGAAGAACAGCTGCGGATCTTGAAGCCCAAGATCATCGTCTGCCTGGGTCGCATTTCCGCCCAAAGGCTGATCCACCCCGAATTCCGCATTACCAAGGAGCACGGAACATGGACACAGCGGGAGGGTGTATGGTATACCGCCATGTATCACCCCTCTGCCCTGTTGCGAGATCCTGCCAAACGACCTGACACCTTCCGTGATCTGCTCTCCCTGCGAGAGAAGCTCAAACAACTTACCGAAAAACAAAATTAAGGAGAACTTGATACATGAAAAAGATTTTTTCCCTCTTCCTGATCCTTGCTCTGATCCTGAGCCTCAGTGCCTGCGACAGCACCGAAGCTACCGAAGCTACCACCGAAGCAACCACCGAAGCAACCACTGAAGCACCTACAACACAAACTCCCACCACCGAGGAGCCCACTACCGAAGCACCTACAACACAGCCCACCACCGAGGAGTCCACTACCAATACCGAGGAAACCAGCGATGCCCCCGAGCTGTCCGTCAACGGCATCGCAGGTAGCCTGAACGGCTATGCCTACGAAAATACCTCTCTGGGTCTACAGATCACATTGGACGAAAACTGGTACATCTACAACGCTACGGAGCTGGCAAGTCTTTCCGGTGTTGTGAAGGACACCCTCGGAGATGAAGACATCAATGCCATGCTGGAAAACAATTCCGTCAGCTATGTTTTCTATGCACAGCGTTCCGACGGTGCAAACATGAACATCGTTTTGGAAAACACCGGTATTTGGGGCATGCTACTGACTGCCGACAGCTATATTGACATTGCCATGCCTACCCTGAAGACCTCTCTGGAAGCCTCCGGTATTACGGATGTCACTGCCGCCAAGGATACGGTAAAATTCCTGGGAGAGGAGCAGCCCTGCATCCTCATTGAAGGGACCATTGCAGGCATGACCATGTACGAAACCGTTATCCCCCTGGTATTCCGCAACCGTGTCGCTTGCATCACCATTGCAAGCTTCGTCACCGATGCCCGTGCAGAGGTTCTTGCCACCTTCACCCCCGCAACCGTCTGATCCAAGCTTCAAGCTCCCATCACAAGCACAGAACTCCTCTGTTACCTTCCCGGAGATCCATGCCCAAAGTCCCATACAAAAAATCAGGAAAGCAGTATGACCAAACTTCATACTGCTTTCCGTTTTTATGCTCTTTTGTGTATCAGATTCAATAATAAGCATTCCCGCCCTGACTGTTGGGGATGGCAGATCTTTGGGTCTGTCCCACGGTAAGAGTCAGCTCGAGATTTTTCCCCTGACGGTAGACTGTCAGGAGCATGCTCTGTCCGGGCTGTGCTCGTTCCACCAATTGGAGAAGCTCTGCACTTGAGGAAATACTGCGACCGTCAACACCTACGATAATGTCTCCTTCCGTAAGGAGCTGAGCAGCCGGGCCTGCAGGGTCTACGCCCTGAACATAGGCACCGTAGGGCAGTCCGTACCACTGTGCCTCAAAGCCCAGATCCGCAACGGAAACACCTGCATAAGACTTGAGGATATAGCCGTCTTCAATGATACTGCGGATGATCTCACGGATGCTGTTCAGAGGAATGGCAAAACCGATATTGTCAATGGTTGCCGATCCGGAATTGCCGGAGTACTTGGCATTGGTCACACCGATGACCTCGCCGTAGAGATTGAACAAGGCGCCACCGGAGTTGCCGGAATTAATGGCACAGTCCGTCTGGATCAGCTCCATAGGCACACTGCCGGAGAAGGTGACTTCCCGATCCTTGGCACTGACACTGCCGGAGGTCAGGGAGAAGGTCAGTTCCCCCAAAGGATTGCCGATGGCAACCACACTGTCACCTACATTGATCTCATCCGAATCTCCCAGGATCACAGGAGTAGTAGCCACTCCTTCGATCTGCAAGACGGCAATGTCGTTGCTCTCGTCATAGCCCAGAAGCTTGGCTTCGTAGCTTTCCCCACTGTACAGGGTCACGGAAATGCTGTCAGAACCTTCGATCACATGGAAGTTGGTAAGAATATGCCCATTGTCGGAAATAAAGAAGCCGGAGCCGGAGGCCGCAGAGGTGGTACGGTAGCCCCAGAAATTGGTGGTGGTAGAGGTGGTGGTAATACCTACGGTGGAGCTGACATTGGCGGCATAAACCTCCGCAGGAGTCATGAGCTTACTTGTATCCACAGGGATCTCCGACAGATCCACCTTTTCCCGATAGCCTTCCAGCAGGTAGTTGACCTCCGCCTGCTCCTCTTTCTGTGCGTAGTGTCGCTGTAGCAGAACTACGAAGCAAGCACCCAGTAAGCTACCGATGAGAGAGAAGCAAATGGCAAAGATCAGCAAGGCTCTGCCTGTGAAGCGTGCTTGGGGCTTTTTCTTCTTGGGCTTCTGTACGGGGACACCGGGGATATATCCCTGTCCTCTGAAGTTCTGTTCCGGGGTCACGCCACCGGTGGAGGGAGGATAACCGTAATAGACACCGGGATCATAGGTCTGTGCTTGGTAGGGCTCATGGGGATAGCCTTCCCCGAAGAAGGGCTGTTCCTGCAGGAGAGGCTCTGCCTCATAGGGCGCTTGCTCCTGTGCAATGGGCTCTGCGCCGTAAGGCACAGGAGGCTCTGCCCCGTAGGGAGCTTGCTCCTCCACAGGGGCTACAGGCTCTTGTACGGGAGGAGGTGCTACGGGAGGGATGCCGTAGGATCTGGGTGCTTGTGTGGGGTTCTGCTCCTGTTCCACAGGAACGGGAGGGCGGTAAGGGATATAATTCACCCGAGGGATAGGCTCTGTAACAGGAGGTCTTTCCTGCGGGACTTGCTGAGGATCAAATTCAAACTCGTTCATAATCGTTTCTCCTTATGGAACACCCGACTTTCTCCGCACAAAGTTCTGCGTCACTCCCCATGCCTCCCAAGAAAGGAAGAAAGAGGTCATGGGGAGTTTTGCAAAGAACGGAGAAAACAGGACAAATGGTTTTTTCTTGCTATGGAAAGAATAGCACAGTTTCTTCCTAAAAACCTAAAGAAATTTCTAAGCTTTTGTGAACAAATTGTGGCTTGCAAGAAAAACCATTTGTACCTTGGGAATATTTTATTCGGGAATGCCGTATTTCTCGATGATGTAGTCCATATCCTTGTCGCCTCTGCCGGAGAGGTTGACCAGAATAGAGCCTCTGCCCATTTTCTTGGCAAGCTCCATGGCATATGCCAAGGCATGGGCGCTTTCAATGGCGGGGATAATTCCTTCCATCCGGGCGAGGGTGTAGAAGGCATTGACTGCGGCCTCGTCGCCGATGTAGTCATACTTGACTCTGCCCAGATCCCGCAGGAAGGCGTGTTCCGGTCCGGAAGAGGGATAGTCCAAACCGCTGGCAACGGAATATACGGGAGCAGGCTCACCCTGTTCATCCTTGAGCATGATACTGTTGAAGCCGTGCATGATTCCCTCTTCGCCGAAGCTTAGGCTGGCGGCATGATCCCCCAGCTTAGGACCTCTGCCCAGAGGCTCTACGCCGTAGATATCCACGGGATCCTTGAGGAAGCCGGAGAACAGACCCGCTGCGTTAGAGCCACCGCCTACGCAAGCAACGATAGCATCAGGAAGCTCGCCGGTCATGCCAATAAACTGCTCCCTTGCTTCCACACCGATGACGCTCTGGAAATCACGAACCATCATGGGGAAGGGATGAGGGCCGAGAACAGAACCGATGCAGTAAATGCAGTCCTTATATTCCCGACTGTAGGCAGTAAAGGCCGCATCCACAGCTTCCTTCAAAGTGGCAAGTCCCTCTGTGACCTCCACAACATTTGCGCCCAAGATCTTCATACGGGCAACATTGGGGGCTTGCTTGGCAATATCCACCGCACCCATATAAATATCACATTCCAGGCCGAAGTAAGCGGCGGCAGTGGCAAGCGCCACACCGTGCTGACCTGCGCCGGTTTCTGCAATGACCTTCTTCTTGCCCATGTAGCTGGCAAGGAGCGCCTCACCCATACAGTGGTTCAGCTTGTGTGCGCCGGTGTGATTCAGATCCTCACGCTTGGCATAGATCTGCACATTACCCAAGCTGGCAGACAGACGCTCCAAATGGGAAATGGGAGTAGGTCTACCCTGGAACTCCTTACGAATACGGCGAAGCTCGCTGATAAACTTACTGGACTTGCAAATGGTAAAGTAAGCCTCGGTGATCTCCTCCATAGCCTTGCTCAGCTCAGGCGCGATATATACTCCACCGTACTTGCCGAAGTATCCCCGATTGTCGGGATAATTCTTGAAGTAGGTGCTGTAATCCATTTGATTCATAATTGTATTCCTCCGATCTCCGCATAAACGCAAGGCACTCCTGCGCTCTTTCCGGCAGGTATGTCCTGTATGCTTATGCAGTTTGGATACAAGATCCTCCTTGTATTATAGCTCTGCGCTTACACTTTGTCAAGATAAAGTGAGAACTTTTCTCCCTGCATTCTCTGTGAAGTCCGTAAGTTACTCAGTCATTTTGGAAGAAATTCCCGGCGGCATCGGAGTAGGTCAGCAGTGCCTTGCATAAAATTCCAAGACTTCCCGTTTTTCCCTGTGCATAGGTATCGGGACTGTACAGCAAGGTAGCAGAGCGGGCAATGTCCCCCTCAAAGACCGTTGCTGTAAGAACGGTGCGAAGCTCGGAGGCCTGCAGTTCCTCAAAGTCAAATACATAGAGCTTCCCGTAGGGCTGTGCTTGGGTCAGCTCTGCGGTATATTCCTTCCCGTCAATACCCAGATAGCGGATGACCACACGGAGATCCTCCACCTTTCCCTGATATTGGGACAGCTCCACACCCAGACGGACAGTGATACGGCTGTCCAGGATCAAGGCCTTGCCCGACCACTTGACCGCAGGCTCTCGGAGAGAGGGCAGCTCCAGATTGGTGTTCCCTGCCTCCACAGTGTCCAAGCTTTGGAGCAGGCTTCTGTGGGCATCGGTCATAGCTTCGTCTGCAAGACGGTCCAAGGCATAGCCCTTGTACTGCTGTGCCGCTGTGCCGTAGCGCAAAAGCTCCGCACAAAGCACACGCAGACTTTCCTGTGTGGAGTTGCTGTTCAAACGGCTGTAAGCATAGTCGGAAATGCTGTAATCGTCTATCTCGGAGCAGTAGCTGCGGATGCCTCTCGTGCCGTACAGGGTGGTATGGATGCGGTCACTGAGCTGTACCGCTGTCAATCCCCGCAGGGTGAAATAATAATAGTAGCCGCGAAGCTCCGGATACAGAGTGAATTCCTCCACCCCTTCTGCGCCCATGACCTTGCATTCCATTCTGACGGTCTCCATATCGAAGTCCTGCATTTGGCTTACAAGGACAGTGAAATTCACGGAAATGTCACTTGCCAGATCCAGGGAGTGATAGATCTTCAGATCCCCATTGACCACAGTCTCCCCTGTGCCGTCACCGCAGATGCAAAGACTGTTCTCCAAAGCATGGGCCCCCTCATAGACCAGACCGCAAAGGGTACAGCTCACTTCATGGCTCAGATCTCCCAAAGTGCTGTAGACAAGTGTGTGACCTGTAGCAGGGATAGGCTGACCTTGGATAAAGACCTCCTCACAGACGGTGCAGTAGCTATGCTCCGTTCTGCCATCACTCAGGCAGGAGGGCTCTACCTGTGCCTCGGTGTAAACGCTGTGTCCCAAGGGAGCAATGGGCTCTTGGACAGACAGGGGCTGATTGCAGGCAGTGCAGGAAACCAGAGCCGTTAAGCCCTCCTCTGTGCAGGTGGGAGCTACCCCACCGGAGGCAGTCATGGTATGGTTGACACCGAAGACGGATTCTTCAATATAATAGATCTTATGGGAGCTTTTCTTAATGGCTTCCGTAGT
>JAZMZW010000016.1:0-43018 GCA_045586205.1 Faecousia sp.
ACCCATGGTGGGGTCAGCTTTGCTATGCCCAAACGAGGTCATTTTCACTCTTCAAGGTCCAGTTCATGAGTCGCATCCAACGCAAAAAGCGTAATAGGACAACCTTCTGCTTCTACAACTGCTTTTTGCGGAAACTCAAGTGGGAACAACATCACTTATTTATCACTGTATAAAGCATCGAGTCCTTGAATAGTAAGGGGAATTGCCTTTTTGTTCCCTATGTATGGACTTGACTTATAACGGAATTGTCTGTATAATTTTAATATACAGTTCTCTGTAACTCTTAGTGCTTGGGAGGTCAAATATGAAAGGAAATCTTACGAAACGCTTGCTTGCCATGCTTCTTGTGGTATCTATGGTGCTGGCTCTGCTTCCGGCAGTCCATGCCGCAGACTCCGTGAGCCTGAAGAATGCCATTGCAAGTATGCCCGCCCTGAAGCCCAACAATCAGTATGTGGGCTATCCGACCTATGATGCCAATCAAAATAATTTCCGCAACCTCAACGGCGGTACATATCTGTTGGTGACGGACAGTGAATACTCCGGATCTCGCTATGTACTTGCCCCCTATGCTTCCGTCAATCAAGGAACCATCGGGGCAGCTCCCGTTCAAATCGTGGGCAACAGCATTGTGGGTGCAGATCCTTCCTGGGCAGTGACTCTGGGAAGCTATACCGCAGGGGCAAATTCCACAAACTCTGCCGCCGCTACTTACACCCTGCGCTTTCAGGACAATACCTATCTGAACCTCACCGCTACCAGAAACGGCATCTCCCGTGGCTTGGCGGCGCAAGCCATTACCTTCTATGCCCACTACGGCCACGGCGGTATGCACCTGCGCCTGAACGGTGACTATATGCTCCGTGTCAATACCGGTGTGACCACCACCCCCTATTTTGATTTGCAGAAGGATCACTACACTGCCAGAACGGATTTCCATTTATACAAGATCCTGACCAATCAGCTGAATACAGAACCCCTCTACAATGCCATTAAGGCCGCCGAGCCCTATGTAAAATACCAACTGCTTCCCGATGATGCCATGTATCAGGGCTTCCTTACCTGTTTGGAAAGTGCCATAACCCTGTACAGGAACTGCAACGGCGGAAGCTACACTCAGGTAAATCAGACGGCACTGGACAACAAGACCAGAGAGCTGAATGCAGAGCTGAACAGCATGCCCTTGGATCTGCAAACTGCGGCCAATGTGGCAAAGATGACCGGCTTTGCTCAACAGATGGTCAATGAAAACCCTTACTATGCCTCCTCCTTTACCTGGGACTCCGAGAAGCAGACGGATCGCTGGCGTTATTTCAACGGTATGATGATGGATGCCCTGCAAATGTTGGGCTATGAAAGCTACAGCGCCAACTTCTACAACAATATTATCGCCTCCAACGGCACGGTTTCTGCATGGAATGATGGCCATGTGGACTCCATCGAGCCTGTCCGCCCTCTGCTGGATCTGCTGGACACAAGCTATGCAACCAAATTCAAGAGCACCATTGCCTATGCTATCAATGAGCTGAACCACCAGATCACCTACGGAAACTGCGGTGGCAACTTCACCCATCAGCAGGGGCTGGTAAACGGCAAGGAAACCGTGTCCTCTGCCACCAGCTATTGCTGGCACTACTGGACCATTGCACTGGACGGCCTGTATATGGCTCTGCCCTTCCTCATGGAATGTGCAAGAGAGATGGAAAAGGGCAATCTGACCCTTAGCGGAAAAACCGCCTCCGGCCTCCGTACCGATGTGTACAACCGCCTGATCTGGATCTGTGACAATCTGTACAACAGCAGTAACGGCCTGTATCACCATGCTTGGTCTACCTCCGCCTCCAAGGGCAACGGAAAGTACTGGACCAGAGGCACAGGCTGGCTGGCTATGACTATGGTGGACACCATTGCCTTGATGCCTGCGGGGACACAGCGGAACAATCTGATCAGCCGTCTGACCAAGCTCTTTGACGGCATGCTCAACTATCAGGACTCCGACAGCGGTATGTGGTACAACATGACTGCCTTTGATACAAGCTTGACCTCCGGTGGCTACTTCAACCGTAGCTATACTCTGGACAACACCACCTTTACCAATGCAGAGATCCACGTGAACGATCTGGAAACCTCCGGCTCTGCTATGATGGCCTATGCTATGATGATGGCCTATAACAACGGCTGGGTAGGCAGTAAGTACGGCGATGCAGGTCTAAAGGCCTTCAACGGCACCATCAAGACCTACATGAAGGGCTATGAAGGGAACTACCGCATCTACGGCAACTACAAGGCCGGTTGGGCGCAGGATACCAACGAGCAGTACCTCTACAGCACCTATGAAGCAAACGAGGCAAAGGGTACTGCCCCCCTGATCATGGCTTCTACTCTGGCAAATGCCACCATGTCTGCCCTCATGGGCGAAAATGCAGAGCTGTCCGGCAACGATACCATCATCATTGCCAAGAACGGCACGCCCAATTACAGCAAGCTGAAGCTGGTCCTTAGCTATGCAGACGGAAGCACCAAGACCTTCACCACTGCCAACGGCCTGACTGTTGCCGCTGTGGACAGCTCCAAGCCCGGTATTTATGACCTTTTGATCAGCTATGACGGCATTTCCTACGGTGCTGTCCGTGTGATCGTTACCGACGGCAATGCCACACAGACGGACAACAGCATTTCCATCAGCAAGGGTGCTACAGGTGTGGATTTTGCCAACACCGGTGGCGCAAAGATCGAGCTGACCGCCAAGGGAAGCGCTGTCCAAATGGGTCTGGATGTCATTCTTGTAGTAGACGTCTCCAACTCTATGGCATGGGATATGGACTGGTTTGTGGGCGGTACAAGCGGAAAAACAGACCGCTACCGCCTGCCCGGTGCAGTGGGTACTACCAAGACCGGCTGGTATGAGAGCGTCTCCCAAAAGGCGGGAGACGACAAGCTGGACATTGCTATGGACGCCGCAAGTCAATTTGCAAACAGCCTCCTTAAGGACAATCAGTCCGGCAACACCGCCGGGAACAACACCCTGAGCTTTGTGACCTTTGCAGGTCATGATACGGACAACGACGGCGGTATCTACGATTATACCACAGACCTTCCCAATACAAATCCGGACACAGAAGACATTCCCATTGTGGACTCTGTCCAGACCGTATTTACCGCAGTGGATCGCTACGAGGATGCAAAGAGATCTTTTGATAATACTTATTTCTATAAAACCACTGCAGGACAGTTCCCCTTTGCATACAATGATCCTCCCGACACGGAATATTATCTCCAGATTGCCGGTACAGACGGACAGACCCACCTGTACAGCCATTCCTACGGTGTCAACCGAGGCAATACCAACTATGACTACGCCTTCTGGCAGGCTACCAAGGCCGCACAGTCCATGCAAAGTTCCATGGCTTCCAAGCTGGGGGCTTCCTCCTACAGCGCAACGGGACGAGAGACCGTGGTGATCTTCATGACAGACGGCGCACCCTCCCACTATAACAATATTTGCTTAGAGTCCCGTGGTGTTGCCGATAAGAATCCCGGCACTGATACCACCTATCCCAAGGTCGCCGATACGGGGATCAATTGGGGTGACTATCTGGTTTCCAATACCAATACCTATGCCGTGGAGCTGAACAAGCTGGCAAGCAGTGGCTTCTACACCGTGGGCTTCGACCTGGCACACGGCGGTCAGGCAAACTTCGGCACTACGGAGGCACAGGCCACAGAGCTTCTGGGCGGTTTGGTCAGCAAGGCCTCCAACGGCCGCCTGCCTGTGTACTTTGCGGAAACGGTCAACGATCTCCTGTACTCCTTCGGCTCTATGGCAACCCGGATCCGCTATGCCGGCATTGATGCAGTGGTCACTGACGAGATCGGCACAAACTACACCCTGCTTACCAGCCAAACCACCGGTACAAGCGCAAGCACCTATCGGGGAAATCTGGGCCTTGCACCCACCATTGAGGTCAGCACCTACCGACTGGACAAAAACGGCAACCGCAGCGGAAGTGCCACGGTTCTGGAAAAGGTCAGCTTCTCCACAGACGGGACTGCCGCCTATTCCAATGTCCTTGGCAACAGCACGAATATTATGACTACCTCCAATGGAACGGTCACCATTTCCGCCAAATACTTCACCTATACCAAAACCTCCGCAGGAAAGGAGAACTTCTCCTGGAGGATCGGAGAGATTGGTGACAAGGAATTTGTATTCACCTATTATGTTTATCTCAAGAATGCCATGGGTGAAAACGGCGGTCGTGCGGGAGGAAGCTATGCAACCAACAACAGTGCCTCCATCAGATACATTAACAAGTACTACCAATATGCCACCCTCTATTACCCCGTTCCCAGTCTGAAGTGGGAAAGCGCCTCTGCCAAGTATGAATACTATCTGGTCAACAAGGCAGGCAAGCCCGTGAACAGAAACGGGCAGGAGGTAAGCTTTGCAAACCGCGTGGTCATTTCCGGTCCTACCACCAAGAGCTATCCTCTGAACACCTCCACCAAGATCAGCGCCTCCGCACCCGGCGGCTATATCCTCTATGATAAGTCCGCCAACTTCAGTGTGCAGGCAAGCTCCGGCAATGCCCATACGGGTAATTTGAGTATTTCCGCTCCCTCTGCCGATGCCAAGAAGCAGGGACAGACCGGCGCACAGACCACCAAGCAGGTCTCCGCTACGGAGAAGACCTATGTGACCTCCCATGTGGCCTTCGGTGTCCTCTCTGCTACTCCGGTTACGGTGGTGGATACTGCCCTTGCTCCCAACAAGGTAGTCATTGACTACGGTCTGCCGGTTCTGACAGATGTGCTGGGCAACAACAGCATTCCCACCCAAAGCGCACAGGGGGCAGATTATTCCGCATATACTGCTACCCTGGTGGGCTTCGCTCCTTATGATGCCAACACCGACGGAACTCTGTTCCAAAGCAATACCGGAACAGTGGTCTACAGTGGCAGTTACGGTGAGTTTACCATCCAAGGGAACGAGGTTCGCTACGCTCCCAACAAGATGCTCAGCTCCGTGGAACGGGTCTTCTGTGTGGTGAAATACACAGGCGCGCAGGACTCCTTCTATCTCTATGATGAGCTGGCGATCTTCCCTGCAACGGTCATGTACTATGAAAGCAATTTCGGACAGGATGTCTTCAGTTTTACCGGTAAGGGAACAGGCGCTGACAGCTGGTCGCAGAAGACTGTGGACGGCATAGCTGCTACCGATCTGAATTCTGTCCTGCAGGATCGGGGAGATGTTCCCTCTCAGAGCAATGTGACCTACGGCTACGATTCCCAATATGAAACCGGTATGGGACTGTCCATGGGCAGTAGCTATTTCGTAGTGGGTGTGGGTCTTCCCAAGTTCAACAGTGATCGGACGCCCAACTATGAGGCATCCGTGAATTACACCGAGGCTTCCTTCTCCTTCACAGGTACGGGCTTTGACCTGATCAGCCGTACAGGGGAACAGCAGGGGGCGATCCGTGTGCTCGTGTATCGGGACAACGAGGCAGTTGCTACCAAGACTGTTCTGAACAAGAGCGACAGCAAGCTGGAGCTGTATCAAGTTCCTGTGGTTTCTGTGCAGGAGCTTCCTTACGACAGCTATACTGTCAAGATCTTCGTCAACGAGCCCTTCTGCTTTGCAGAGCAGATGGGTGGCTCAGATCCCTACGGTGGAAGCCTTGATCGAGGTGGCGAATTCTATCTGGATGCGGTGCGGATCTATGATCCCATTGACACCTCCGAGAGTGCATTGACAAGCAGTGCTGTCAGCCGTGAGGCTTATAGCTGTTATCAGAGCCACAGTGAGGCAGATCCCACCTTTACGGAGCTGCGCCAATTCCTCATTGATGCAGACAGCTACAGTGCCGGTGGCACACTGTCCGGCGCAGTCTATCTGGACTGTGACAGAAGCGATGACGGCTCAGACGGCAGGGATGAGGATGTAGACGGCAAGCAGGTCTATACAGTAGGTAACTATGCCGCCTTAGGCCCGAATAATGAAACCTATCTGAAGAAGAATCAGGCTGTTGCCTTCAAGCTGAATGTACAAGAGCCTGTCCCCGCATCTTTGGATATGGGTGTCAAGAGTGCAGACGGCGGAGTGCCTGTTCTGGGTGTCTACCTGTCTTCTGCAAAGCCCACCACTGCCTCCGCAGGACTGACTTATACCGTCAACTCCGCTACAGCCCAGTTCTATGATTTCAACATTGATCCCGAACTGTGGATCACCGAGGCAGACGGAAGTAAGTCTCTCTATGTGGTCATCAGCAACAGGGGAGAGGGCATCCTCTCTATCACGGATGTGAAATATACCGCCACCCTTGCAGGAACGACTGAGTCCGTGCAGTTCCTGTACGACTCCGCCACTGTCCATATTGCAAATCTCCTTCTGACCGAAGGCAACGGGGAGGCAGGGGAACACAGCTTCCTTTACACGGATATAGATCCCGCTGTTCATAAACTGATCTGCAGTATTTGTTCCTACAGTACGGAAGAAGCTCACAGCTATGTCAACGGTCTGTGCCTCTGCGGACGGGCGGAGAGCAATGAGCAGAAGCTACAGGAGAACTGGAAGCTGAGCCACACATTAAATCTGGCAAGCGACATTTCCCTGAACTATGCCATCTCCAAGGAGCTTGCAGAAGGCTATGAAGATCTGTATGTCATGGTGGAAAAGGAACAGTATGAGGGCAATCTTCCCACCGGAACAAGCACCTTCCGCCTGGATGCCGTGGAAAGAGGTAACTATTACTACTTCACATTGGAAGGTCTCACCGCTGTGGAAATGAATGATCTTCTTACCGCACGGCTCTACGGAGAGAAGGACGGTGTAGAATATGCTTCCGTCGAGGACAGCTATTCCATTGCTACCTATGCCTATACCCAGCTTGGACGGAACAATACTTCCGCAGAGCTCAAGGCACTGTGTGCAGAACTGCTCCGTTACGGTAGTGCCGCACAGATCTTCAAGGGCTACCGCACAGATGCTCCGGCAGATGGCAATCTCACCGAGGCACAGAAAGCCCTTCTGGCAGATCTTGAATCCGTAGCCTTCGGCAATCACAATTGGGAAGGCGCTGAGCTTGCACAGCCTCAGGTTCGGTGGAAGGGTAAGGCTCTGGATCTGAACACCAAGCTTTCCCTCCGTTATGTGGTGGAGCTGAAGGACTACAGCGGAAGTCCCGAGGAACTGAGCCTCCGCATTAGCTATACGGATATTACAGGTGAGGAGATCACCGCTGAGGTCAAGGGAGCAACTCCCTACGGCTCTTCTGCCACCTCCTATGCCTTTACCTTTGACGGCTTACTGGCTGCAGAGCTTCGCACTGTTCTGACCGCAAGGGTCTACCAAGGGGAAACAGCACTGTCCAACAGCCTGACCTATAGCGCAGATACCTACGGAAACGGAAAGACCGGCAATTTGCTGACCCTGTGCAAGGCTGTCTTCGCCTACAGTGATGCCGCAAGTCGGTATTTTTCCTAAAAATCATTCATAGGGAGTGATATGTTATGAAAAAATCATATTTCAAACCTACGGTAGGCTTTGAGTCCTTCCAGCTCAGTGCGGAGCTTGCTACCGCTTGCAGTATGTCCGGCGACCAATCTCCCGGAAAAATCCAGACATCCATCGCCATCCATCACGGGGAAAACGATTGTACCTACGCCAACGGTCAGTTTTTCAACTTCTTCAACTGTTCTATGGATCTGACCGGTCCGGAATTTGACGGGAATGATACCCTCTGCTACCACGGCCCTATGCTCAGCGGAGGTATCGTATTTACCTTCTCTTGAGAGACCATGTCCATGATATTTTCCTTTGGGGATATTTGGATCTCCTGTGATTTTCGGGGCATCCCCCTGTGGATGGACGAGATGGCGGAAAGCTTTCTGATCCATCCTAAGGGGGAAAGCACCCTCTCTTACACCACCGCAGAGCTACCGGCGGAACTGTTGACAGACTATACACAGCTTTATTCTGCCACAGGCTATGAGCTTTTGCAGGGAAAGAGAGGGATCTTCCACCTGAATCGCTGGGCAAGTCTCCGCAGAGCCTTTGGCTTTTTTGCGGAGGAACTGGGGACTTTGACTACGGTCTATTACCATCCCCAATTGCAGGGACTTCAGCCCCTGTCTGTGAGCTATCTCCTCAGTGTACTGGGACTACATCACAAGCTTCTGGATGGGGACGCGCTGCTCCTCCATGCCTCCTACTTGGAGGTGCAGGGGAGTGGGATCCTGTTTTTAGGCCCTTCGGGAGTGGGGAAATCCACACAGGCAAGGCTCTGGGAGGAGCAGGGCTACGGGCAGATCCTGAACGGAGATCGGGTACTGCTGCGGAAGCGTGAGGGCCGGTGGTTTGCCCACGGCTATCCCTGTTGCGGATCTTCCCGGATTTCTGTGAACAAAAGTCTTCCCCTGAGGGCGATTGTCCTTTTGGAACAGGGGGAGAAAAACCTCATCCAAGACCTCAGAGACGCCCAAAAGCTTCTGGCGCTCAGCTCCGGCGCACAGTTCTATTCCTGGGCATCGGAGGAAGTCCAAAAGGTCTTCTCTCTGGGAGAAGCTCTTGCGGGGGCTGTGCCCATGATCAAGCTCTGTTGCACCCCGGAGCAAGAAGCCGTCTCCTGCCTCCAAAACTACCTGTCTACTCTATAAACCGTAGATACAACTTTTATACAGCAGAAAAAACGCACCGGCCACCGACTTCTCACAAAGTCCGTGACCGGTGCGTTTTTGCACCTACTCCCCTCACCGCCTACGGCAGAGCGATAAATTCCGGTTTATCGTGCTTTCAGCACGATAATGAATTGCCCTGCCGTGCATGAATTGGCTATGCCATGATTTGCCTTACGGCATGATTTGTGCCTTACGGCACATTGTTTTTTGGCAATTTAAATCATGGAGCGTAGCGAGAAATCATGATGCCCCGCATCAATTCATGACACAAAGTGTCAAATCATCAGAGCGATAAACCGAAATTTTCGGGAAAACAGGGTTGATAAAAGGGCGAGGATGGATTATGATATATGTAACCATAATTTTCCTATTGGAAGGAGAGGCTTTTATGAAGCGTTGTTTGAGTTTATTGTTGGTTATAGCCCTGTTGTGCGGGCTGTGTTTGCCGGCATTTGGTGCAGAGAAGAGAGGCGTCACATTGAGCTCCGATTCTGCCTTCTTCGGGGCTTTCACCCTGTCTAAGATGCCCAAGGTGCAGTCTGCGGTCAATGGGGGAAATTACACCTTGGCAAAGCAAGAGCTCCTGAACTACTATACGGAAAAGTTCAAAAACTACGAGCCCATTCCCGCCTCTGCCAATCGCAGTGCTATGGTGTATCTGGCAAGCCAGAATGCCTTCGCCTTCTCGGAGAATTACATGGGCAGTCAGTACATTACCTCCACGGATTACAAGGAATATCAGTTCAACATGGGCACAAACAAGACCACGGTCTATGTACTTTCCATGCTGAACAAGACCACAGGGGAGATCCTGATCCCCTCCCGTGAGGCAAGCTCTATGTATCCCCAACTGATCCTCACCCTCTCCGATGGCACTACCAAGACCCTGAAGGCTACAGCAGATACCTACATCCGTGCAGGCTCCTATGCCTCCTCCAATTACGGTAGCTCCACCACCCTGTATGCCCACCACGATGTGTCCGGCACAACTCCCTACAGCACCAACAGCAAGCGTGTGTACCTGAAGTTCGACTCCGCCGCCATTCCCTCCAATGTGACGAACATCAAGCTGTCTATCTACGCAAAATGCTCCGGCATGAGCAGTTCGGAAAGCAAGCTTCGCCTGACAGTCTTCGGCGCATACAGCACCTCTTGGACGGAAAGCGGTCTGACCTGGAACTGGCTGACCAATAACAACGGACATGCCCACTTCTCCTGGGACGGAGTTTCCGGTGGCTTCACATGGACAAAGCCCTCCGGCACACCCAATGAGTGGCTGAACTACAACACCCGTTTCTACGAGGTCAGCTCTCTGGTGCAAAGTGCCGTTGCCGCAGGCACAGGCTCTTCTAACTACAAGACCTACCTGACCACTGCAAAGAACCTCATGCTGGACTTCATCAACGATGCCGGTGCAGGCAAGCCCGCCAACCGCAGTATCGAGCCTGCCAACCGTCTCATGGAGTTCCCCTATATCTACAAGCATCTGCTGGCAAGCGGTCTGCTCACCGCCGATGAAAATGTGAAGCTTCTGGCTTGGGTCTATGATGAGGCTGTGTATATGAACAGCGGTGCTACCCTGTTCAATTCCTCCAACTCCGTCCTCAGTGATCTGGCCTATACCAACCACGGCTTCTGGCATTTGGCAGGCTTCTACCAAAGCTTCGGCTTCTTCCCCGAATTTACCAAGGCAAGCACCTGGAGAAGCAATTACAACGCCCGCCAGCCCAAGGTGGTAGATGCCCTGATCTACTCCGATGGCTCTTACAATGAGGTCACCTTTGGCTACCCTTCCGAGGTCATTAACTGGAGCTCCGTCCTTCTGACTGCCATGAGCACCACGGGAGATACCTCTGCCGTGGCAAGCACCTTCAAGTCCAAGCTGGTAAACCTCGCCAAATATCTGGTGGACTGCACCATGCCCAACGGCACTGCCCCCTTCTGGGGTCAGGGTGGCCCTGCTTCCACCAAAACCGCCGTCAATCTGGTGCTCAAGGCCATCGGCAACTCCATGGACGACAATCAAACCGTCCAAGAGCTTCGATATTATGTCAACCACTCCACAGGCTCTGAGCCCGATACCTACGGAGAATATGACAACATCAAGGTAGTAGCAGACCGCACAGGCTGGGATTCCACGGATTCCATGATCTTCATGAATGCCAAGAGTGGCGGTAACCATGCCCACAGAGATGCCAATGCCCTGCTGTTCTACTACGGAGGCAGATCCCTGCTGACAGACACAGGCATGACCTCCTATGATTCCGCCCATGCCCACTACAGCTTCCAGAATTCCAAGACCAAGTCCCACAACACCATTGAGATCGACGGCACCGCACAGACCTGGACGCAGAATCTCTCCGATGCCGCCTCCAAGGGCAACATCGACATGGTCTCCAATGCCGGTGTCACCAATATCCGTGCATGGACAAAGGCAACCACCAACTTCACCCACTACCGCAATGTGTCCTACATCAAGGGACTCGGCTCTTTCATGGTGGTCACAGACAAGGTCGTACCCTCCAACACCTCCTCCCACACCTACCGCCAGAATTGGCACTGCGCTCCCTATTCCAATCCCTCCATTGCCTCCGATGTCCACGATACAGGCAAGACGGCCTATGGCTCAGGCTCTAACCTCATCATTGCACAGGCCTACAACATCCACAACACCGCCCTGAATACGGAGATCACCGCCACCCTGCAAACGGGCTACGATTCCTCCGCCCCCTCTACCACCACCAAGTACTTCGAGTACAAGCAGACCAAGAGCGGTGTTGCCACCTACCAGACCGTCCTCTACCCCGTTCCCGCAGGGGCAACGGCTACGGTGACCCCCGTGAAGCTCAGCATGGTCAGCACCGCAGACGATATTGCACTGGCTTCCAGAATTGCCATTGAGGACAGTGCTAACCCCAATCTGAAGGTGCTGTATCACTACAACTCCTTTGAATCCACTCCCTCTACCCGTGAGTTCGGAGGACATACCACCGACGGTAGCACAGCCATGTTGGGTCTGAATCAGTCCTCCAACGGCAAGACCATTTTCGTTTCTGTTTCCAACGGCTCTACTCTGTACACATCTTCTTATAAACTGCTCCGGGTTTCTGCCAAGGTTACGGATATTTCCATCCGTCTGGACGGCACGACTATGATCATTGAGAGTTCCGACCCCAACATCGGTTTCCGCACCATTACCTCTAACCTCAGCGGTCAGACCGTGAAGAAGGTCACCCTCAACGGAAAAGAAGTTGCCTTCCGTCAGGCAAGCGACGGCACCGTTACCGTAGGCAATCTGTATTTCCTGACCAACTTTGACAAGGGAGATCCCCTTGCCAATAGCTCCGATTGGACAGGCGCCCGTACCACCCCCACAGTGAACAACACCACCGGTCTCCTCACCGGTAGCTATTCGGAAAAAGACCCCTACCTATCCTCTAAGGTAGTTTTGGCTTATCCCGTTGCCGATGGGGATATTGTAGAGATCCGGATCAAGAACACTGTAACCTCCGGTTCCTATACCCCCCTACAGATGTTCTATGTGACCCAAGAGCATACTAGCTACACCGAGAGCAAGTCCGTCAGAGATACCCGTACCACATACCCCGCAGACGAATTTGTGACGGTGCAAATGAAGCTCCCTGCCGATGCAGTAGGGCAGATCATCACCGCCATCCGTGTAGACCCCGTTAACACCTACGCAACAGATCCGGGAACAGGCTCCTATGCCATCGACTACATTTACATCGGACCTGCGGATCTGTCCCCCTATGCACAGAATACCAGCTATACCGTTACCTTCCGCAACGCCGACGGCATAGTCCTCACCACTCAGACAGTACAGGAAGGTGCCGCCGCAAGCTACACGGGAGCTACCCCCACCAAGGCTTACGACAGCAACTATCATTACAGCTTCAAGGGTTGGGACAAGGATCTGAGCAAGATCACCGCAGATACCACCGTCACTGCCCAATTCACCGCTACCGCCCACAGCTATACGGAAAAAGTCACCACTACTCCCACCTGCACCGCCAAGGGCAGTAAGACCTATACCTGCTCCTGTGGCAGAAGCTACACGGAGGAGCTGTCCATTCTGGCTCACAGCCCTGTAACGGACAAGGGCTACGCACCCACCTGCTCTGCCGTGGGTCTCAGTGACGGAAGCCACTGCGGAAGCTGTGGCATCATTCTGGAAGCGCAGGTCACACTGCCCATGATCGACCACGATCCCGTAACGGACAAGGGCTATGCTCCCACCTGCTCTGCCGAAGGTCTCAGCGACGGAAGCCACTGTGGAAGCTGTGGCATCGTTCTGGAGGCACAGGTCACCTTGCCTGTAAGAGACCACAGCCCCGTGACCCTCCCCGGCACTCCCGCAAGCTGTCTCAGCTCCGGCCTTTCCGACGGACAGATCTGCTCCCTCTGTAACACCCTTCTGGTAGCACAGCAGACCCTGCCCCGTCTGGGTCACGACTACAAATACACCAACCAAGGGGACAGCCACCTTGGAGTCTGTAGCCGTTGCAGCAAGAGCCAAAGTGCCTCCCACAGCTATGAGCAGGGACAGTGCATCTGCGGTGCTTGGGAGCAAACAGATCCCGTGACAGATCCCCACATTCTCATTCAGCACACCTTGAATCTGGCAAGTGATATTTCCATCAATTATCTTGTCCAAAAGGATCTGTTGAAGAATTATGTAAACTTCTATCTTTCCTGTACCCTGCCGATCTATGACGGCACCCGCCTGAAGGACTACCGCACTGTAGAGCTACAGCCGGAGCTTGTGGGCAATTACTACTACTTCACCCTCAGCGGTCTGACTGCCGTGGAAATGGGCGATGAGGTAGTGGCTCAGCTCTTTATGGAAAAGGAGGGCCACAGCTATTGCTCCACCACAGACCGCTACAGCATCTCCCGTTACGCCTATTCCCAGTTGGACAAGAGCAATGCTACCGATGCCCTGAAAGCCCTGTGCGCAGAGCTTCTCCGCTACGGCACTCAGGCACAGATCTACAAGGGCTACCGCACAGATGCCCCCGTAGACCAAGCCATGACCCGGACTCATCTGTCCTACCTGTCCCCCTTGGAGAGTGTAAGCTTCAGCACCCTTAACGAAGTCCTTGCGGATCTTCCCAAGACTTCCGTCACATGGGTGGGAAAATCTCTGGATCTGCAAAGCAAGGTCAGCCTGAAGTTCATCTTCGAGCTTTCCGACCCCTCCCTTCTCTTCGAGGATCTGAGACTAAGGGTGGATTATGTAAACCTTGACGGTGAAGCTGTCACTGCCTACCTCACGGAATACGAGGTCTATGATGCCTCCAAGGACCGCTATGCCTTCCTCTTCGACGGCCTCCTTGCCGCAGAGCTTCGCACGGAAGTCCGTGTTGCCGTCTACGCAGGGGACAACCGTCTGTCCCAAACCCTGTGCTACAGCCCCGCAACCTACGGCAACAACAAAACCGGCGACCTTCTCTCCCTCTGCCAAGCCCTGTTCTCCTATAGCGACAGCGCAAAGCGCTACTTCTCCGCATAAGGAAAAGCATTTTCCGTACAAACAGTTGACCGTAGAGATCAGAAATCCTTTTTAGAATGGACAATGTGCATTATCCGTTGCACATTGTCCATTCATTTTTCAATCCTCTTTTTCTCCCCTGTTTTCTCCGAAAATTCCGCTCAGGGGATTAAATGTTATATTTTCGTTCCACCGCTATTGACACAATGTATCAATTCATTTATAATAAAATGCAAGCTATCATTATATTTAAAAATCCGGGTTTTCATTCCACATTTCTTTCATAAACCCTTTGTTTTTGTCCAAAATCACACAAGGAGGTCATATGCATCTGAAGCATTGGACATGCCTCGGAGCTGTCGCTTTACTCCTGTCCATGGTTGCCTGTTCCGACAAAAAGGACACCCCATATGTAAGCACAGATCCCATGGCAACAAATGCCCCTATTGAGACCTTCCTCCAAGAAGGCTCCACACAGTATCCCACAGAGTCCCTGTCTCCCACTGAGATCCTGACGGACAGTATGGGATCCACCCTATCTCCTACCCAAGAGACGGAACCCTATTTCCCGTCCACTTCCACAAGCTCAGAATCCATGGATCCCACGGAGAGCCACCCTGCAACCACTCCCTCAGAACCGAAGGATCCCATTTCTACTGTAAAGCCCACGGAGTCCACCGCTCCCACAACACCTGTAGCTCCCAGTACAACTGCCACACCTTCGGAAGTTACACAAGCTACCACAGCTCCCACATCTTCGGAAGCCACACAGCCCACCACAGCTCCCCCAACGGACACAAGTCCCACAGAGCCTCCAACCACACAAAAACCTACAGAAACACCCACTGCACCAAATCCTACGGAAAGCACCAATCCCACCTCCCCCCCGGATCCTACAGAGACAACCACTCCCACAAGTTCCGAGGAGACTCCTACCTACCGTGTGGATTTCCTGGACTACAACGGGACTCTCCTGCACAGCCAGGAGGTTCTTGCCGGAGAAGATGCCGTCCTTCCTTCTGATCCTTACCGTCCCTCCTACATTTTCGCCCAATGGTCCGGAAACTATCAGAATATCCAAGGTCCTTGCACCCTTACTGCCTCCTACGTCAGAGAGGATGCCCCTAATCTGTTCCTGATAGAAAATACCGTAATCGGAAATCAAGTTTCTGTTAAGCTGTTTTTATCCGGCAGTATTTGTACCTCCGGCTTCCAATGCTTCTTAGACTATGACGAGTCGGTATTGCAATTCCAGAGCCTGAAAAAATACAACAGCGTTGAAGCAAATCATGTACGCATACAAAACAATGCACGCATTGCTTTGGCATGGTCGAATTCCGTCAACATGACAAACAGCACCATCCGAAATCAGGGCTTGCTGTTGGAACTCAACTTCACCGTCATCGACAGCAAGGCCCGTAACAGTATCCTGTACTTCCTCCAAGACGGCTTCTTGGTGGATTCTGTTGATGACAACGGGCAGTACGCTTCGGAACCATATACCCTTACAAGGAGTGTGATCCACATATCATGAATGAAAAACCAAATAAAAAAAGGGTCCTGATCCCCCTGTGCATCTGTATACTTGCAGGGTTCCTGATTGCAGGTCTGTATTTCCTCCGGAAGGATCCGGAAGGCGATCGGCCTTCTCAGGGGAAGCCGACCGTTCAGGAGCAAAACGATCCTACCGCTTCCCCATCTCCCTCGGATACCGAGGTGGGATCTGTGGAAAATCCGGCAGAAGGAGACGCCCAAACCTCCACCCTGATCCCCTACCCTGAAACGGAATCTCCCACAGAGCCCGGCACAGTCGCTCCCACCACAGTTGCTCCCACCGCACCTCCCGCCGACGGCCTCACCGTCACATTCCTGGCACCGGATGACAGCCTTCTGTATGTGGATGTGGTCTCTCCCGGAGAGCCGGCACAAGCCCCCATCAACCCTGTCATGCCCATCGGGTATGCATTCTCTTATTGGGACACAGACTTTTCCCATGTAACCACGGATCTCACCGTCCGTGCTGTTTGTACGCAGATCCCTACGGACCGCAATGTTTTTGCCGCTCAGGGCTATTACGTAACGCAGGGCGAAAACACCTCCGTATCCATCCGTCTTTGCGGAAAAGTATGCCTGTGTCTGTGTAATTTGAAGATAAGCTACGATCCCACGGTGTTGGAGTTTGTGGAATTCCGCGGTGTAGACGGGGGAGCAGATGCAAACTGCCTGTCCCAAAGCGGCGAGATCTATCTGAACTACGCAAGTCTGGAAAACACCGAAGGGGAAGTAGATCTGGCAAACATCGTATTCAGGGCCATCGGTGCGCCGGGGCAGTATCCCGTCCAAATTACGGTAACAGAAGCTGATGCATATGACACTGCATACAACTTCATTCCTCAAAACTGTGCCGTGATCCCCGCTACCGTCACCATCGCCCATGGGGAATAAATCATGAAAAAAGGAAAAGAAATTTGGAAACAAATCCCCTGGTTCCCTGTGATCCTGATCCTGATTGCAGGCTTGGGATGCAGTATTTGGATCCAACATAACAAGCGAGCTTCCCGGGAGCTTACAGCAACAGAGCCTACGGAAGCAATCATACATACCCTCACGTTCCTGGACGGACAAGGAGCGGTTCTTACAGAGCTCACCTGCGAGGATCACGGCTTTGTTCTTCCCCCCGTCCAAAGCTCCGAAGGGAACGCCATCGTGTTTCGAGGTTGGAATCAGCCCCTGTACGATGTCCGCCGCTCCACTGAGTTGATCCCCCGTTATCAGGATCTTTCCGCTGAAAAGAATGTCTTCTACATAGACAGCTGCTACACACAGCCGGGAGAATCTGTAGAACGGACACTCTGGTTAGCAGGACAAGTCGCCATCTGCGAGAGCGAGATCACCTTGCTCTACGATCCCGCTACCCTGAAAGATTTCCGCTGTGATCCCTCTGACGAGTCTGTCCGGATCCTGTCTCATGAGTCGGGCAAGCTGGTATTGCAGCTGCAGTCTTCGGAAAATCTCACCACAGCGCAATCTTTGGCAAGCATTGGTTTTACAGTCGATCCGGCTCGTACGGATCTTGCAAAAACCGAGATCCACATTACCGCCAGAGATCCCAAAGTATGGGAGGCAGCTGCCTCCATAGGAACGGATAGTGTCGCAATTTCCTGCGATATCTATACATTAAGTTAAAGGAGGAACCCCTATGAGGAAAAACTCAATCCGCACAATCTCCCTCTTGGTAGCACTGGTCATGGCACTTTCTATGATCGCCGCCAGCGCCTTTGCTACCGAACAAACTCCTCAGACTCAGGCCGAACATCACGAGAAGCTCGATGTGAACACTATCACGAACTTCGGTCAGGAGCCTGCGGAAATGGTTGTCAAAACGGGAACAGAGTATTTCGAGAAGCAGTGGTATGAATATATCACCTATTCCGATCTCGCAATTTCCAGTTACCGTCTTGACAGCAACTCTCGTATTATCTTCTATGATCCCTTCGATTACCTGTCCTCTATGATCATGGACGTACAATACGATCCCAATGTAGGCTGGAGTACAGCTAACAGCATTACCTTTACCCACGAGTTCAGTAAATCCTTCTCCACCGATTCCAGCTCCAGCACCTCCACAGACAGCAGTCTGGAACATGCCGAAGGTCCTGACATGGAATATTCCAAAACGGATTCTGCTTCCCTGTCTACCTCCAAGAGTGTTCACGAAACCTTCTCCATCAGTGCCGAAGCATCCGCAACCGTAGGCACAGAAGCCAGCTCCCAGACCACTGCCGGCATCACCATGGAAGAGGCTATCGAAGAATTCGGCGTTAAGATCGGTTCCACCCAGAGCGTTTCTGAGACGATCGGCATTTCCGCAACCGCTTCCGCTACGGTTTCCGAATCCGTCTACGACGAAACCGGTTGGGAAGAATCCATCAACAGTGATATCAGTGCTTCCGAAACTTCCGGTTGGTCCACTGTTGCCGATCGTATCACTATGAGCACCGGTTCCTCCACCACCACCTCTACCGGCTGGTCATCCACGGAATCTACCAGCATTTCCCGTACGTTTGAAGCCGCTTACTTCAATGCAGACGGAGCTCCCCTCACCTGGACAGTAGCTTCCTACACTGTCAAGATGCCCATGAAGGCTGTTATGCAGCAGAAGATCGGTGGCAAGTGGGTCACCATCGACACCGACTACGTTCTCCTGACCACCATCAGCGGCACTTGCAGAGCATGGATCGAAAACGGAACCATCATGTATGAGCACTGGGGTACCGGTGAACCTGTTGCCGATGCTGACTTCTGGAGCGGTTACTTCACCGGAGACAACTTGGCAGCAGCTTACAAGACGAAGCTCTATCCCAACACCTAAAGGAAAGGAGTAGATAATCATGAAGAACATGAAAAAGCTGTTACAGCTGGCGGTTATCATTCTGCTCCTGGCCTGCTTGACCACGGGGCTTACCGCACATGCCGCAGAAGCCGATCCCGTTTTGGTAGCATCTTCCACCTATGCCCGTCAGGGTGAAGACTATACCACGGTTCTGTCCATCCCCGCAAATATGGGGATCTGCGATTTTCAGGTCAGCTTGAACTACAACACCGAACTCCTGACCCTGAAGGAAGCAAAGATCCTCAATGCCAACGCAACCGCAAACACCCGCACCACCGGCACCATCATCCTCGCATACGGTGCCAGTAGCAACTCCGTAGGTCAGACCGATTTGATCAAATTGACCTTCCATATCGATGACAGTGCAGGTATCGGCACCTACGATCTCCTGACTTTGAACGAGAAGTTCACCAACACCGCTTCCAGCGTAGATGATCTGACCGGTGCTTACGAGGATATTGCCGTCAGTATCAGTGCTCCCCAAATCGTTATCTATGAAATGGGCGATGTGAACCTGGACCAAACCGTCAGCACCAGAGACGTTTCCATCCTTAAGCGTCACCTGACCTTCCTGGCAACATCCCCCACTTTGGAAGACTTCCATCTCCGCATTGCAGACGCTGAGAAGGATGGCACGGTTAACATGCGTGACGTAGCCCGTATCATGCGTCACTGCGCCTACTATCTGGACGATATTTACGGTGACCGCGTGAACATTTCCTTCTACGATGCTGAGGGCAATCTCTGCGCTACCCGTTCCGTCCCGTACAACACCGCCTTGACCAATCTCCCCGCTGTTCCCGCCATGGAAAATTATGAACAGGGTCAGTGGTCTGCAAATCCCGACAAGTATGTCGCTCCCGTCCTGACCAACATCAACAAGCCTCTGGATCTGTATGCCGTCTACGGTTCCTATCAATCCGATGCCATTGCTCATTACAAGCAGAAGCTCACAGAAGCATACTATTCCGGAGATCTGCCCACCGGCTTGGCAGGCAATCTGAATCTGGTCACAAGCATGGACTACCAGAAGGGCTACTATGCTCACATTACCTGGCAGTCTTCTTACAACTACGTTCTGAATAGCACTACGGGCAATTTCACCAAGCCCAGCTATCCCACGGAGCTGACCCTGACCGCATCCATTGTTTCCTACGACAACAATCATGCCATTGAGGCCGAGGATATCATCACCTTCACCTATCAGGTCCCGGGTCTGTATTCCACCCCCACCAAGAGCGAGATCGCCACTTGGCTGGAAGGCTTCTTCCGGTCCACCGAAGTTTCCGACTATGTGGTCAACTACAACCTGAAGCTTCCCAGAATCCTCAGTGACGAGTACTTCTCTGCAAAGAACATGTCCAGCACCACCAGCAACTTCGAAGTTCGTATTGACTGGATGAGAGAGGATACAAATGCTGACAACGGCAATGCTGATATCAGCAGCATTACCGAGATCATCCGTACTCCCTCTGCACAAACCGCCAATCTGGTAGCTGTTGTTACCTTCAACGGCAAGCCTCTGGAGGGTGACGGCAAGATCTACTTCGATGATGTTTTTATTACCCCCATCGAAGAGCTCGAGATCCGCAACCACATCATCAGCGAGATCGCCGCAAATGTCAGTTCCACCTTGGTAGAAGGCACACCCCTGTGGACCAATGACACCAAGTACGGCACTGTCATCCAGTGGGTCTCCGGTCAGAAGGATATTGCCGATGTGTACATGGACAGCAATTACAATTCTGTCGTTTCCATCAATCCCGCTGCAGTGAACGGCTCTCTGGTTCCCCTGACCGCCATTGTCACCTATGCAGCAAACGGCGAGCAGAAAACCTTCAGCCTATCCTATACCGCAAGCGTTGAAACCTCCAACACCCTTCTGGAACCCGGCAAGAACATTGACGCAAAACTCTATGAAGAGGTGAAAGAAGCGCTCTATAAGGCCAACGGCTTTACCGGTAACCTGACTACCGATGCTCTGAAGGCACAGGAATTCGTCAGCCTGGACCTGAGCAATTCCGGCGTCACCAGCCTGAACGGTCTGGCATACTGCATCAACCTTCGTGCATTGAACATTTCCGGTCTCCGTCTGAATGACAGCAGCATCAACCAAATCGCCACCCTGTCCGAACTGCAGGCTCTGATTGCAAGAGACTGCGATCTGGACAATCTCAGCGACGGTGGCAAGGCTGTCCTGAGCCAGGCGATCTATCTGGAACTGCTGGATCTGTCCGGCAACAAGTTCACCAGTCTGAATTCCGTATTCGATCCCAAGGTGACTTACGGTCATCTCCGCGAGGTCTATCTGAACGACAACCGTTTGGAGGACATTTCCGCCCTGACCTGTGCCCCCGCTCTGTCCATGCTGTCTCTGGGCAACAATGGTCTGACCGGTGAGGATCTGGCACAGCTCCGTGGCTTCACCTATCTGAACTATCTGTCCCTTGCCAACAACAAGATCGAAGATATTTCCAACCTGTCCGTTCTGGTCAATCTGACAGAGCTTCGTCTGCAGCACAATCTCCTGACAGATGTCAGCGCCCTGCAGCCCCTGAAGCATCTGAGAGCCCTGTACCTGGGTCATAACCAGATCAAGTACGGTGTGGAATATCTGAGAACCATGATGAACATGGAGGTCCTCTACCTCAACGACAACCAAATCACCTCCATCAGCAAGCTGGATAAGATGTCCAAGCTGAAGGCTATCAATGTTACCAACAACCATAGCCTGAACGATCTGAGCGTCTTGGTCAACGCAAAGGATACTCTGACCGAAATTTATGCAGAGAACAACAGCCTGACCTCCTTCAACTTCATTGAAGGCATGGTAAATCTGCGTATTCTGATGCTCTCCGGCAATGCTCCCGAAAATGCAACAGAAAGTGACTTCCTCACCACTCAGCTCAGTGTCATGACCAAGATGGAAACTCTGACCCTGTCCGACAAGCCCCTGCAGGATCTGAAGTTCCTTGCTTATATGCCCGAGCTGATCCGTCTGGATATTGCCAACTGTAATCTGGGTGTTTATGCAGCAGACGGAAGCTCCAACATTGCTCCCATCGTCAGCCGTTACACCACACTGAAGATCCTGGATATCCGTAACAATCCCATGGACGGTTACCCCGAAGAGATAGTAACCCTCCGCCAGCTGACTAACCTGCACATTCTCTATGCTGACAACTGCTGCAGTGAACTGGATATCACCAGACTGCTCAACGAGATGCCCGGCATCCGTTACCTGTCCATGGAGAACTGCGGTATTACGGATCTGAACTGGATGAAGCAGAAGTACGATCTGATCTATGTGAACCTGTCCGGCAACCCCATTACCGCCATTGATCTCGACAAGCAGATTGCCGGCGACAGTATTGCTTCCCTGAAGTACCTGTATCTGGATACCATTGCCGACACCTCCTTCGCAGATGCTTATGACATGGGCACCATCTATGACAACATTGCACTGGAAACCCTGTCTCTGAAGAATGTGAACATTTCCAGCATCAGCCATCTGCCCAAGATGGATCACCTGCAGTACCTGAACCTTGCAGAAACCGATCTGACCAGCCTGAACGGCGAGGATCCCGACTTCTACGACTTATACACCGTAGCAAGATTCCCCGCTCTGACCACATTGGATGTTTCCGGTCTGGAACTGGCTCTGGCTCCCGTACTGGACAGTGCTTCTCTGCGCACCCTGTATGCTGTGGATATTCCCGCACAGGAGATGTTCTACAAGCACAATCTCCACACCCTCCAGGCTCTGTACAACAAGGGTGTGACCTCCTATCTCTATGATCGCAACACCGTATATGCCCCCGTAGCACAGAAGGAAGGCACCGAAATCCTGAACCTCATCCCTGATTTCTCCTGTGACATTACTGTGGCGGCAGAAGGTATGATCAGCGACAACAATCCCGAAATCATTGCTCAGATCAACAACTATGACATTATCTGGACTCTCAGCAACACCAAAAACTATGAGATCCTCAACAACCGTCTGGCTGTGAAGAGCTATGAGGACATCGATGACGAGGCTCTGATCGTCACCGCTACCATCCTGCCCTATGATGATCAGGAAACCGTCAGCCGCGAATTCACCATCAACACCCACATTCTCCGCGCTACCGAAGCCAACAGAAATCTGTACTATCAGGTAAATACCAACGGATTCGGTGAGAAGCTGCAACGCAATGATACCTTTAACTATGACATTACCCTCTGCGCAGGGGAAACTCCCAACTTCTCTGTCCCTGTTAAGCCTGTTGTGGACGAAATCGTCTACAGCTACAACAGCACTCTGGCAAACGGAGAGACCGTTCCCTATGGCAATGTTCTTAAGGAGAATGAGTTCCACAGCTACACCGTTTCCTCCACTGCACCTCTCCATGCTACCGCTGTGATCCGTGTGGATATGGTACACCGTGTCGGTGGCGAGACCATTGTGGATGATTCTGTACAGGTATCCTTCGAAGTGGTTGAACGCACCTACACCCTTACCTATGTTGCCAACGGTGGTACGGTCAAGGATTCCAACGGCCTGTCCGTAGAGTCCCAGCGCAAGAGCGAGGAATCTCTCCTCTTCGCAGACATCACCGTGGAACGTTCCGGCTACATCTTCAATGGTTGGTATACCGACGAGGCTCTGACCCAGCTCTATTGGACTGAGGGTAGCGATCCCAAGTATATGCCTGCAGAAGATCTGACCCTGTATGCAAGCTGGACCGCACACTCCTATACCCTGTACTTCAATGCTAACGGCGGTACGGTTTCCGAAACCTCCCGCTTGGCACTGTGCGATCAGCCCATCGGTACCCTGCCCACTCCCACCAGAGATTACCACGACTTTGACGGTTGGTATACCGCAGAGGAAGGCGGCACGGAGGTAACTTCCAGCACTGTCAGAACCATTGCGGAAAACATGACCATCTACGCACATTGGACTCTGAAGGAAGTCTCCGGTTGGGTCACCAGCGCTCCCGCAGGTGCACAGATCATCAGCGAAAGATGGGTATACACCAAGACCACAAACACCTCCTCTACCGCCACCTCTATGAGCGGTTACACCCAGACCGGCAGCAAGTGGGTGGCATATGACTCCGGAAGCACCTATTATGCTTCCTTCCCCTCCGGTTTTGATCCCACTCACAGCTACTATCTCAACTGGGCAAGAGGTGCATACACCGCAAGCTCTAACAATACCTATAAGAGAGAAGTTTCCTCTTCATGGGCAGGCTATGTTTACTGGCACTGGATGTATGACTGCGGCGGTGCAAGAGGTATCGATACACGAGCCATCTACAACCAGAAGGGAACCGGTCCGGGCAACGGATACGGCTACAAGTATTTCGGTGCTTTCACCAGCACAAAGGGCGACTATAGCAGCAGCACCGGCTATTGCAACAACCTGGGCATCCGCAACTATATTGTTCCCGAAAGAACAGCTTACAGTGAATGCCAGGGCTCTACCCGTTGGTTCAGATTCGACTACTATTCCAGCTCCTTTACAGACTACTACAAGCTGTTCTACTATCAGAAGGTCGAAAACAATCTGGTAAGCTCCACCAAGATTACTGCAGGCACCAGCGGTGAAGTCACCATCAGCAATGTCGTCTATCAGGTACAGTACCGTCCTAAGTAATTTCCCCAATTCTACCCTACAGCCCTTCGGGGCTGTAGGGTATGGATCCATTTTATTTCAACACTACAAAGGAAGGAGTCTTTATGAATCTTCTCAAAAAAATCAGCTTTATACTGATCCTGGCATTATGTATGCAGTTGGTCGCACCTCTGACCCTTGCCGCTACACCCATTTCCTTTACTGTAGGTAGTGAAAGTGCTAAGACAGGGGAAACCGTAACCATTCCTTTAAGCGTTTCCAATAACACCGGCTTCTCCGGCTTCAGCTTCCAGGTGGTCTATGACAGCTCTGCACTGACACTTACAGGCATTTCTCAGGGCGAAGTTCTGGGTTTCTCTGCCGATCTGACCACCAACATCAGCAGAAATTTTGCCAACTGGGCAGCTACGGAAAATACCGTTGACAATGGTACCGTACTGAATCTGACTTTCACCGTCAACGCAACCGCCCTTTCCGGAGACTACTCCGTAAGCATCAATTCACTTGATCTTTTCAGCGTTGATCAGGCTGGTTTCTTCACCGCCTGCGATGCACGCTACACCGCCGGTACCATCCGTGTGACCTCCGACGTTCACGACCACAGCTATGTGGAAGGCTACTGTGAGATCTGCGGCGAAGAAGAAGTCATTACCGGCACTTTGGAGTCCCTCACATGGAACTATTATGTTGCCCGTAAAATTCTGGAGATCGTAGGCGAAGGTCCCATTCCCGCCTACTCCCATCCGGATCTCTACCCCTGGGCTGTATATGCTCAGAAGACCCACACCATTGTCCTGGGCGATGAAGTGACTAACATCGGCGACTACTGCTTCTACACCTTCTCCGCTCTTACCGATGTGACCATGGGCGCACAGATCAAATCCATCGGAGAATATGCCTTCCTCGGTTGTACAAGTCTGGATAGCATCACCTTTTCCGACAGCGTAACTACCATTAAGCGCTTTGCATTCACCAACTGCACCGGCCTCACCTCCGTGTACATCCCCAAAAATGTTTCCCTTGTGGGAGAGGGCGCTTTCGCAAATTGCGACAAGTTGACAAATATTCAAGTAGACCGTGCCAACATCTATTACACCAACGATGACCGCGGTGTTCTGTACAACAAGGATCGAAGTGTTCTGGTCGCCTGCCCCAACGGCTTGAAAGGCTCCTACACCATTCCCGATACCGTGACCACCATCGGTGACAGTGCATTCTATTATGGTGCCTACTTAACCGAGATCATCATCCCCGACAGCGTGATCAATATTGGTGTCCGCGCATTCTGCAGTTGTTCCGCTCTTCGCACAGTGACCATCCCCAAGAGTGTCGCCTCCATTGGCAATTCCGCATTCAAAAATTGCGCAGCTCTGGATCACGTACACTTCTTTGGTGATATGCCTACCATGGGCACCGGTGTCTTTGCCAACAATTCTGCAAGTATGAAGCTCCTCTATACCGAAAGTGCTCAAGGCTGGGATCGTTGCGAATATTCGGCAAAGATCTGGGATCGTGAAGTCACTACCGCCAACGGATGCAATGTCTATACCTGCGCTCTGTGTGGAGAGTCCTTTACAGAGGGTAAGCAAGAACATGCTATCTTAGACGAGTCCGTCACCGTCAACCACACGCTCAATCTGGCCAGCGACATTTCCATTATCTTCGCCGTTCCCACCACAAAGTTGGCTTCCTATGATGACTTCTATCTGGAATGTGCCATTCCCCAGTACGTCGGCACCAAGGTAACGGATTATGAATATGTCCGCATCGCACCGGTAGAGATGGGATCTTACTACTACTTCACCCTTCTGGGCGTTACCGCAGTACAGATCAACGACATCATCGAAGCCACCGTTTACATGAGCAAATACGGAGTAACCTACTGCTCCAATGTGGATCGCTACAGCGTTGCTACCTATGCCTATGCACAGCTGAATAAAGCAACCGCCAGCCTTGCTCTGAAGTCCCTGTGCGCAGACCTCCTGCGCTACGGCAAAGAAGCTCAGCTCTTCAAGGAATACCGTGTAGATGCACTTGCAGACGCACAAATGACCGATGCACACAAGGCTTACCTCAGCGATACGGAAGCTGTCACCTTCGGAAGCAACAACAGCACCCTTTCCGATCTGGCAAATCCTGTGATCACTTGGGCAGGCAAGACTCTGTCTCTGGATTCCAAGGTTTCCGTAAAATACATCTTTGACGTCAGCTCTGCATATACCGGTAAGATCGAAGATCTGCAATTGAAGGTACGCTATGTTGACATTGCCGGCGATACCCTCACCTGCTACATCACCGATCCCGAAGCATACGGCACCACCGCCGGTCGCTATTCCTTCACTTTTGACGGACTTCTGGCCGCAGAGCTGAGACATGTTGTAGATGTCGCTGTTTATCAGGGCAATACGCAGTTGTCTCAGACCCTTCGCTACAGCCCGGACACTTACGGCAACAACAAGACCGGACAGCTCTTGACCCTGTGCAAAGCTCTCTTTGCATACTCCGACACCGCAAAGGCATACTTCGGATAAGTCAACAGCTGATACAAAGGGCAATTGACAATCGATAGCTAAAAATTAACCTCAGACGCAACTTCTGATGTAAAAGTCGGAAGTTGCGTCTTTCATTATAACCGCCACAGCCTCGGCACGATCTTGGCAACAAAAGACGAAACTCCCGCTGAAGACAGGGACGGTTCTGTGTCCTGTCTAACTTTTATATTTGACAAACGCCCAAGTTTCCGGTTTTATGCAGAATAAGCCGAACTTTTTCCACAAGACAGAGAGCCGTCCTCTGCCCTGCTCTCCCTCTGCCAAGCCCTGTTTGCCTACAGCAACTCCGCAAAACGCTACTTCTCCGCATGAAGAAAAGTCCCGTTCAAGTGGACAGTGGAAATTTGACAGTGGACAGTTTCCGAAGGAACAATTGACAATGAATTTCAAAACCGAAGAATGAAGAATGAATGATGAAGGATGAATAATGAATAATTTCAGTGTCGGCTACGCCGAAGATTGAAAAAATGGGTGTAATTCCCATGGCGAAGCCATTATTTTAAATCCATCCCGAAGGGATACCACAATTATTCATTATTCAATATTCATTATTCATTCAAATTCCAAATCGCTCAACAGAGCGATAAACAGGAATTTGCTGTGGTTTACGGGAGCTTGATTTTAGATCCATCACCGGCGAAGCGTCATCACTTAAAAAGCCCGGAACGGAGGTTTTTTCTCCGTTCCGGGCAACTTTCAACTTGATCTCATTATCCATTTAAAACTGTCCACCGTGTGCTTAGCCGAAGTCGCCCCAGGGGATCTGATCCCAGGGGAAGTCCTCCCAGGGATCCATAGGCTCTGTGGGCTGTGTGGACTCTGTGGCAGGCTCGGTGATTTCGGGAAGTACCTCGGGCTTGGCATCAAAAACGATATCCAATACAATCGTCTGTCCTCCACGGTAGACCGTGAGGGTACTGCGATCTCCCGCGCGGAAGTTACGCAGAGCCTGTACAAGATCCTCATAGGCATTGAGTTCCGTATCACCGATCTTCAGGATAATATCATTTGCCTGAACACCGGCATGATATGCACTGCCTGCCTCGTCTACAGACTGTACGAGAACGCCGTGGTCGATGCCATAGGTGGCGGCATCCACAGGGAGCATGCTGACTACCACGCCCATATAGGCACGGTCGGGAACTCTGCCGTTGACACGCAGATCGTCCAGGATCTCAATGACATCGTTGATGGGAATGGCGAAGCCCAGACCCTCCAAGGTGGCACCGCCACTGATGGTGCCGGAATACTTGGCAGTTGCGATGCCGATAACCTCACCGTAGGTGTTGAATACAGGCCCACCGGAATTACCGGGGTTAATGGCGGCATCGATCTGGATCATGCTCAGGGTTGTGCCGTCGGTGTCGATATAGCGGTTCAGGGCGCTGACATAGCCTACGGTCATGGTGTAGGACAGCTCTCCCATGGGATTGCCGATGGCGGCAACCTGTTCGCCTACGAACATCGTATCGGAATTGCCGATGGCACAAACAGGGAGGTTCTCTGCCTCAATGCGGATGAGAGCTACATCACTCTCTGCCTCATAGCCAATGAGGGTGGCAGGATATTCCTTGCCGTCATGAAGGCTGACAACCAGTCTGGAAGCACCCTCCACCACATGGTAGTTGGTCAAGATCTCACCATCGGAGGAGATAATGAAGCCGGAGCCGGAACCACTGCTCTCGGTGGTCTGGCCGTAGGCGTTCTGGCTGATATAGCTGGTGATGCCTACAATGGCGGGAACATTCTCGGAATATACCTCGCGGAGGCTCTTTTCCTCACCGGAGGCAGTTGCCAGGGGCTGTGTTTCTCTGGGCTCTGTGGGAGCGGTGGTCATTGTGGGAGCCTCGGTGGGGTAATCCCGATCTTCAGAGGGTCTGGGTCTCTGCTCAGGATCTCTGCCGGGATCTTCCATGGCCACCTCTGCCTCATCTCTTGAGAGATGGCTGATCAATGCACCGCTGAGACCGCCAATCAGAAGACAGCCTGCAATCAACAGAGCCAGCATCCAGTTAAAGGGCTTTCTCGCCTTCTTTTCCTTCTTGGGGGCGGGAGGTGTCATACCGGGGATGCGATAATAGGGATTCTGTCCCCCCATACCTGTACCGTAGCTAGCTCCCGTGTAAGGAGCTTGCTGTGCAGAGCCGGCTTCCTGTCCGGGGCTCTGTCTGTAAGCCGTAGGTTCGGGTCTCTGCAGAGGACGGTAGGCACTGGGCTGAGCCGGAGGCACCTGCTGACCGTAAGGAGGCTGTGCGCCGTAGGGGGCTTGTGTGCCGTAGGGGGCTTGTGTGCCGTAAGGAGGCTGCGCTCCGTAGGGAGCCTGTGTGCCATAGGACTGCTGTGCGCCATAGGTTCTCTGCTGTCCGTAGGGGCTCTGTCTGTAATAAGCACCTTGGGCTCCGTTGTAGGCTGTAGGCTCTACAGGAGGCACATAGCTCTGCTGTACAGGTCTCGGCTCCGCAACAGGAGCAGGTTCTGCAATAGGCTCAGCCACAGGCACAGACTCATATGCAGGAGCTTCCGGCTCTGCCTCCGGGACAGCTTCTTCCTGCACACATACGGTGGTCTCCTCCACAGGGACGGCTTCCACGGGAGGAATTTCCTCCACGGGGACAGCTTCCACGGGAGGAATTTTCTCCATGGGAACAGCTTCCTCCACGGGTGGAACTTCCTCCGCAGGGACGGCTTGCTCTTGGGAGAGAGGGGCTTCCACGGCTTGGGGATTTATGCCGTTCTGCTCCTCGGGTCTTTCAAACATATCATTCATAAGGAACACTCCTTTTACAAAATCACATTTTCTCCCTCCCCGATCTCGGGGTACAGGTACTGTGTACTATCAGCATAATGGAAGATTGTTACCGATTTATGACGGGATTTTAAAATAAAATTCCCAATTTCGTATTTTTACATACATTCCTCATTCTGCATGATACGCAGAATGGTATGATCCGTCTGTTGCATACCCTGCTGTGCCAAAACACCCACATTGGCAATGGTGTCATCTACGGAGGCGGCTACGATGCCCTCACCACGGCGGAACTCCTTGTGGTGCAAGTACATGCGGTAGCCCATAATACCTGCATCCACCGCCGCGGCGATCTTTGCGGCACAGGAGGGCTTTGCTCCGTCACAGATCGTGCCGGAGAGAATGGCAACGGCATTGACAATGGTGTGGGAAATGGCTTGGTAGCCACCGCCCAACAGGTAACAGATGCCCGCACCTGCGCCCACACCTGCGGAGATCGCTCCGCAATAGGCAGACAGACGTCCGATGCCGGTTTTCTGATGGATGGTCACAAGATCAGATACCAGAAGGGCTCTGCAAAGCTGTTCCTTGGTGGCACCGATGTGTCGGGCATAGGCTACAACAGGCATACAGGCGGTAATGCCCTGATTGCCGGAGCCGGAGAGAATGACCACAGGCATCTCACAACCGCTCATACGGGCATCGGAGCCGGCGGCGGCATAGGCCTTTGCCTTCTGCTTAATATCATCGCCGTAGTCCTCCAGCAAGATCCGCCCGATCTTTGCACCCCAGTTTCCACGGAGGCCTTCCTCCGCAATGGCGGAATTCAGGTCGATCTGACGCTGTAACAGTGCCTCTACATTCTCCATGGGAACAGTATCCGCAAAGCGGACAATGTCCTCCACATTCAGACAGCTTTTATCCGTCAGCTGTTCCTCTGCCTGATCCACAATGGGCTGACTGAGGATCACCTGTCCGTCCTTTTCCAAATGAACCACATTGGTGTGGTGATTGGTGATCCGCACACGGGCCATGTGTCCGTCCCCATAGGCGGTAATATCAATATCCAGCTTACAGGGAGAGTCGGAGCAGGAAACATGGATAGGCACAGTCTCCAGGAACTCGTCGATCTTGGGATATTCCTCCTCGGAAATCTCCGCAATGACCTGCAGATCCTTGCTCTCGTCACCTGCCACCATTCCGGCGGCAATGGCGGGACGGATGCCCTTGCGACCGTCGGTGTTGGGGACAACCACGCTTTTTACATTTTTCAGGATATTTCCGCTGAGAACGGCAGTCACCCGCTCCGGGGAACAGTCCAAAAGCTTCTGCACCTTGGCGGCACAGTAGGCAATGGCAATAGGCTCGGTGCAGCCGGTCGCCAAAACCAGCTCCTCCTGCAAAATGGCAATATAATTGTGAATCACAGCCTGTTCTAACATGGTATTTCCTCCCCATGTGTATAATCTCTTTCTACTTATTATATCTCAAAAAAATCCGCAATGCAAGAAAAATCTCTTTTGCTTGACAAGGGAAACATCCGTGGTATAATAGGGATAGAATTATTAGAAAAAGAGGTATTCTTATGGATCTTGCTACTTTGTTATTCCCTCAGGTCACGGAAACTCCCGAAGATCTGGAAGCCCGTTACCCCCTCCGTGAGCTCCCCGAAGGTGCTGTCATCACCCGTATGGCCCCTTCCCCCACAGGCTTTGTCCATCTGGGCAATCTGGTGCAAGGTCTGGTTGCCGAGCGTATGGCTCACCAGTCCGAGGGTGTGCTCTTCCTCCGTGTGGAAGACACGGATGCCAAGCGTGAAGTCCCCGGTGCGGTGGAAGTCCTCATCGACTCCCTGAAGCACTACAGCATCTGCTTCGACGAAGGCGCCACCAAGGAGGGTGACAACGGCAATTACGGCCCCTACCGTCAGCGCCGGCGTGCCTCCCTGTACCATGTGTACGCCAAGAAGCTGGTAGAACAGGGCATGGCATATCCCTGCTTCTGCACAGAAGAAGAGCTGACCGCCATGCGTGCCGATCAGGAAGAGAAGAAGGTCAACTTCGGCTACTACGGTTCTTACGCTGTCTGGCGTGACCGTCCCATTGAGGACGTACAGGCCGCTATGGCAGAGGGCAAGCCCTGGGTTCTGCGCTTCCGCTCTACCGGCAGTATCGAGAACAAGTTCAAGTACAACGATCTGGTCAAGGGCGCTCTGACTGTCACCGAGAACGACATTGACCACGTGCTTCTGAAGGCAGACGGCATCCCCACCTACCACTTCGCCCATGCGGTGGATGATCACCTCATGCGTACCACCCATGTTGTCCGCGGCGACGAGTGGCTTCCCAGCCTGCCCTTCCACCTCCAGCTCTTCCGCGCGCTGGACTTCAAGATCCCCAAGTATGTCCACATCGGACCTCTCATGAAGATGGACGGCACCAGCAAGCGCAAGCTGTCCAAGCGTAAGGATCCCGAGCTTGCCCTGACCTATTACAAAGCCGCAGGCTTCCCCGTCAGCGCTGTTTATGAGTATATTATGACCCTGCTGAACTCCAACTATGAGGACTGGAGAAAGGCCAACCCCACTGCGGATTCCGACTCCTTCAAGTTCTCCTACAAGAAGCTCAACCCCGCAGGTGCGCTCTTTGACTATGCCAAGCTCTGCGACGTGTCCAAGAACGAGATCGCAAAGATGGACGCAGAGACTGTTTACACTCTGGCTCTGGAATTTGCAGAGGAATTCGACCCCGACTTCGCAAAGTGCCTGAAGGCAGATCCCGACTTCACCAAGGCTATCCTGGCCATCGGCAGAGGCGGCAAGAAGCCCAGAAAGGATCTGGCAACCTGGCAGGATGTGAAGCCCTATATGGGATTCTTCTATGACGAATATTTCACTTCCGAAGGCTTCGGCGAGGGCTTCGAGCCTGCTGTGATCCGTGGAGCTCTGGAAGCCTTCTTAGAAGTCTACGATCCTCAGGACGATGCTACCGCATGGTTCGACAAGGTCAAGGCCGTCACCGCCAAGATCGGTTTCGCCGCAGATATGAAGGAATACAAGGCCAACCCCGATGCCTTCCCCGGCTCCGTTGCCGATGTATCCACCTTCATCCGTGTGGCCGTCACCGGCAAGACCAACTCCCCTGACCTGTACACCGTCATGTCCCTGCTGGGCGAAAAGGCCGTAGAGCGTATCCGTACCGCCATTGCAGGTCTGTAATGCAGATCATTGACATGGAAAAAGACCCCAGAGGGGAGCATTATAAGTATTTTCGCAGTTTCGTCAATCCTTATGTGGGCTTAACCGTACCCTGCGATATTACCCCTCTGGCAGGCAAAAAGCCCTTCTTCCTCCATCTGGCCTACTGCGCCACCCGGGCGGCAAACTCCGTCCCGGAGCTTCGCAGACGCATCGTAGACGGGCAGGTGGTGGAATACGAGCACTGCAACAGCTCCCACACCATCGGGCTGGAAAACGGCACTTACTGCTACTGTGAGCTGGATTATACCTTGGACTTCCCCCAATTCCTGCCCTATGCACAAGAGCAGGTAGCAAAAGCCAAAGCCCAAGCCTCCATTGAAGATCATGAGCCCGTACGGCTGTTCTTCATCTCCAGTGTCCCATGGGCAAGCTATACGGGACTACAGCTTCCCCTGCTTTCTGAGGACTTTTCCAATCCCCAGATCACCTTCGGGAAAGCCTATTGGCAAGGTGACCGCTACCTCCTTCCCCTGAGCCTCAATGTCCACCACGGTCTCTGCGACGGCATCCACATTTCCGCCTTCTTCGCAAGGTTTGAGGAAATCTGTAAGCAGATCGCAGAAAGTGAAAATAACGGACAATGAGTCCCGGTTGACAGTTGATAGCGGACAGTTTCCCGAATTGACAATTGAAAATGGAAAATTACCCATAACAAAACCTCAGCAGCTTCCGATCCCTTCACAGACCGGAAGCTGCTTTTGTGTTCATGAAATTATCCTATGTACCAATTTCAGTATGTCCGCCTGTTTGAAATTTTGCACAGACCACTTGTCTCTCCGATTGGGAGAGCTAAGTGGCCGGTGCGTTGATTGAAGTGCGGTGGAAGTGATGTTTCCTTCGGAAGTGATGTTGCTTCACTTACTGATAGCACTTCAATAACTAACAAGCTTTTCCTCAGAAGCATGCACCGATCGTAGGGCAAGCTGCCTCAGCTTGCCGGTGCAGGAAGTTGCGATCTTCTATTATAGCTTCTTGGCTTGCTGTTTCTTAATTGGTTTTCTGCGTTGATATACGGTTACCTTGTTGGCTCTGAAATGGTTTGCTTCCTGCCGGAGGCCTTACTTTCTTGTGTCGACAAGAAAGTAAGCAAAGAAGCGACCGGAGGAGAGGCGCTGAACGATTTCCTTTCGTTACCCTTACGCTCTCGTTCCCTCTTACCTCGGAAATAACCGCCCTCTCCTCCGGCCTCCTCTCCCGGCGCTCCGCTCAAGTCGTTTTCTTGATCCGAGTCGATCGTCGATAGCTTGTACCTTTACAATGGGTGCTTACTCCCACGCAGGTGGGGGAATATTATACAAGTCTACCCTTCTGCAAGGTCTAAGTCGGAGGTTCCCTATTGTTAGCTGTTGTGTCGGTTTAGCCTGTGCCGGATAATATTCCTCCACGCTGTGGGTCTGTAAGCTTGTTTTTTGTTTATATGCTTCCTAGAAGCTTGTACAAGCAACCGTAGGAATATGTAGCAACCATCTTTGATCGGCGTAGATGGCACTTCAGTTACTGCCTAGCTTGTCTTCAGAAGTATGCACCGATCGTAGGGCAAGCTGCCTCAGCTTGCCGGTGCAGGAAGTGAAAATTTTTACCGCAGTTCGTTTTCTTGGTGCAACTACCTGATTTGTGCCTTTTTGAAAGTCACACAAGTCTGCCGCTTCGCGGAGGTTAAGCTGAGGGCAGCTTGCCCTACGGTTAGTGTGTGCATTTATATGCTGTTTTCCGTCTCTGTAGTGCCTGCATCAACCATCAATGATGGTTGCTACGAAGGTGGTTGTTTGACTGTGCGAAATTGATAACCTAGACAATTTTCAATTTCGGCTACTTTCCACTATCCACTGTCAACTTTCAACTTGTGATTCATTGTCTGTTTGGTAAATTTTTGCATGTGCGTAATTTTAACTTTTTTGGGGGTGTTTTATGAATACGGTTAGTTATATTTCTTTGGATATTCAGCGGCAGCAGTCGCAGGGGAGTGTACAGGTTATGGTGGGGGATACGGCCAGGAGCTTGTGTTTCCTCCTTCATGAGCAGGGGACACCTTTTGCGGTTCAGGAGGATGTTCGTCCTGTGCTGGCTGCCAGGAAGCCTGATGGGACATTGCTGTTTCAAGACTGCAAATTGGAGAAGGGGCGGATCCTGTATGCCTTTGATCCTCAGATCTCCGCTGTGTCGGGGACGGTATTCTGTGAGCTTCGGCTTTATGGGCAGGACGGAAAGCTGCTCATCAGTCCCAGATTTTCCCTGCTGGTGACAGACACGGTGTTCCACGATGGAGATGTGGTGGAAAGCTCCTCGGAATTTTCTGCCCTGAATTCTCTCATTGCGGAGACCCTTGAGATCCGTGAGGCCTGGGAAAAGCTACTGGAAGAAGGCGGCTTGGGCGCAGTACCCAGTGGGGTTTTACAGGGCTTTGACGAGGCCTTGCAGATCTTCTTTGACTCCGACATTGCCGGTTTGCCGGTGGCCTATCGTAACGATTCGGGAAGGTTCGGTTTCATGAACATTGTGGGTCTGCCGGAGAACGAAAAACAGTTCTGGCTTCCCACTATAGGCACTGTGGAGGAGATGCTCGCCCAAGGCTTCCAAGACCTTACGGAAGAGTATGAACAGGCTGTGGGGCAGGGGGTATCCTCTGTGAAGGAATACCTCTGGACCTTGCCCGGAGGAAGCTACATGGTTCGTATCCGAAAGGGGACAAACATAGAACGGATCTATTACCTCCGTGCCTTTGCAGGGCTCGATGGACAGATAGGCGGTCGTGTCCTTTATGAGGTAGACGAATTCACCTATCTCAGCCTTTATCTGGGCAATCATCCGGGAGCTTACCGCGCCCCTGCGACCCTGCACATAGACGGGGAGACCTGCAGTGTGTTTTTCATGGGAACAGATGTGGATATTTTCCGCAAGGGGGCAGGTGGCTTGGAATTTGACTCCGGCTTTGTAGATGACCGTGGCTACTTCCATCTCACTGCCGGCGGGGTGGAGATTCCGGAATTTGTACCCTTCTACATCGGCTCTGCTTCGGAAACGGCGGACGATTTGGTTCTGGAGGGGGAAAAGCTCTATCTGTCCCGAAAGGGCGTCACCATGGGACAGGGTGTGACCTTGCCCAAGGGAGGCGGGGGAGCCTCGGCCTCCGGTTCTGTACTGAAGCTACTGAGCAGTCAAGGCTCTCAGTTTTCCGTTATGGACTCCGCTACGGAGGCGCTGATCCTCTATAGCTGGTCTTCCGTGGACAGTGAGGACGGATCTTCCACGGGAAAAGGCTCTGCAAGCTGGTATGTCAACGACAAACGGGTTGCGGGGCAAAGCGTAGAACAGGGGGAACAGAGTTTTGACATTCTGCCTTTCTTGGAGAGCGGTGTGGAAAACACCGTGAAGCTGACCCTGGAGGATGCCTACGGCGCTACCCGTAGCCGACTGTGGACGGTGACCCTCATTTCCTTCGGTCTTAGCTGGGATTTGGAAGACATGGCCTGTCATGAGTCCGCACCAATGGCCATTCGCCTGATCCCCAACGGCATGGGGGACAAGACCCTTCGTGTGTGGGTGGACGGGGTTCTCCACAGCGCCCAAACCGTCTCCACCACAGGACGAACGGTCACTGTGGAGCTACCTGCGCTGAGCCACGGGGCTCATGTGATCGAGGCCTCTGTGGAACTGACGGCAGAGGGACAGAGCATTGCCACAGAGCCTTTGCGCCATGTGGGCATCTGGGCGGAGGAAGGCAATAACTTGCCTGTAGTCACCTTCTATGAGGAGGAAGTGCAGATCCCCCAATATGCCACCGCTTCTTTGCGGTATCTTGTCTATGATCCTCTGACGGAAACAGCTGTGGTCGAACTGTGGGAAGACCAATCGGTGTCTTCTACCCTGTCCGTGGGCAGAGGAATGCAGATCTGGCCTTACCGTCCCACGGTGCAAGAACAGTTGAATCTGGCTATCCGTGAGCCTGTTACCGGGGAACATGATATCCTTCAGGTAGAGGTTACTCCGCTGGGTTACGACATTGCTCCCGTCACTGCCGGTCTGGTGTTAGAGTGCAGTCCTGCGGGACATTCCAATTCCGAAGGCAACCGAGGGGAATTCGGTTATACGGATCATTTGGGAGAAAACCATCCCTTCCTTTTCTCGGAGCATTTTGACTGGACAAACGGCGGCTTCCTACAGGATGAGGAAGGAGTCACGGCCTTACTCATTAAGCGAGGCTCCTCTGTGACCTTGGATCGGAGCTTCTTTGACAAGGATGCCACCGCCAAGGGTAAGGAGATCAAGCTGATCCTGAAATGCGACAACTGCAAGAATTACGAAGCCACCTTCCTGTCCTGTGTGCAAAACGGCGTAGGCTTAATCCTGAAGGCACAGGAGGGCATCCTGTCATCGGAGTCCCAGAGCCTCTGCTTCCCTTACTGCGAGGAAAAGAAGCTGGAGATCGACCTGAACATTTCCTCAGCCAAGGAGCAGTGTCTTGCCACCGTATGGCTGGAGGGCATCCCCACGGGAGCTTTCGCCTATGCCTCCACGGACAGCTGGGTACAGGGTAGCCCTACTCCTGTGGTCATTGGCTCTCAGGACTGCGATGTATGGCTCTACGGCATCCGTCTGTATGAAAACGGCCTGACGCAATATGACATTCTTTCCAACTTTGTAGCAGATGCGGGAAGTACCGAGGACATGATTGCCCGTTATGAGCGCAACGACATCTACAAGGCAGACGGCACCATCAGTCTCAGCAAGCTGGCCATCGCCTCTCCCGACCTGCGGATCTTGCACATTACAGCTCCTCGTATGACCACCTCCAAAACCGACGAGGTTACCTGCAAGGTGGAGCTGAGCCATAACAACGGCATGAGCTTTACCGCCGAAGGGGTGATTATGAAGGCACAGGGCACATCCTCTCTGGAATACGGACTGGCGGCACTGAACTTGGATCTGGACTTCTCTCAAGCCAAGTGGACAGATGAGGAAGGGAAGCCCCTTACTGCTTTCGCCATGACGGAGGCCGCTGTGCCGGTGAATTATTTCAACATCAAGCTCAATGTGGCTTCCTCGGAAAATGCCAACAATGTGTGTCTGGCAGAGGACTACAACAACTTCAATCCCTTCCGTGCAGAGCCCCGTGCAAGCAATCTGGCAAATGCCGAGGCTGTACAAAAGCTCCGTGACACCGTAGAAGGTCACGGCTGTGCGGTCTTCCTGACCAACAGCTCCAACGCCACCATTGCCGTGGGCGCACGCTCTCTGGCCTCCGGTGATACCATGCTCTACGGCTGTGGAGACATGAACAATTCCAAGAAGAATTTTGCCGTCTTCGGTCAGGACAACAGCCTGTATCCGGAGCAGTGCTGTGTGGAAATTCTCAACAACAACAATGATCCCTGCCGTTTCAAGTCCGACGATCTGCGGACGGAAACCTGGGACGGGGCCGAGGGCACAAGTAACTTCGAATTTCGCTATCCCAAGAGTCCCTCGGAGGCCATGAAGCAGAAATTCCAAAACCTTCTGTCCTGGGTGGTTTCCACCGATCCCCAACAGGCTACGGGACAGGCGCTGGGCAGACCGGCACAGTATGGAGGGGTGACCTACAATACGGACACCGCCGACTACAGACGGGCAAAATTCCGTGGGGAGCTGGGGAATTGGTTCAGCGTGGATTCCCTTTTATTCCATTACCTTTTCACGGAATACCACCTGATGGTGGACAACCGTGCCAAGAACTGCTTCGTATCCTACGAATACGATCCCAAGGTAGGGGATTACCGCTGGAATTTCAACAAGGACTACGACAACGACACCGCCGCAGGTACGGACAATTCCGGCGGTCTGACCTTCCGCTACGGCTTGGAGGATACAGACAGCGTAGGCGCACAGAAGGTCTTCAATGCCTCCGACAGCGTCCTGTGGTGCAATCTCCGTGACACTATGGGACAGGAGCTGAAAGCCATGTTCCACAGTCTGGAATCTCAGGGACTGTGGGATACGGAGCGGATCCTGGAGCAATTCCGCAGGTATCAGAGCTGTCGCCCGGAAAGTCTGGTGGCAGAGGATATGTGGGGCAAGTATTTTACTCCCTATCTCAATAAGGGAGAAAAGCGTTATCTGGAAATGGCACAGGGGACGAAGGAAGACCAGCGTACTGCCTTTTACACCTATCAGCGCCCCTACCTCAGCTCCAAGTACCGCTCCTCCTATGCTACCTCCGAATCCCTGTCCCTGCGTATCAACGAGGTCAGTGATTTTACCCTTACCCCTTATTCGGACATGTATGCCTGCGTGAAATTCGGCAATGCCTCTCTGGTGGAGCTTCGTGCCAAAAGCGGAGAGGAGATCCTCATTCCCTGTGAGGCGGACACCACCAACGACTTGGAGACCTATATCTACTGCGCCGGCAGTATTTCCCGTATCGGAGATCTGTCGGGCTTACAGACCTCGGAGATCGAGCTGAATTCCGCAAGGAAGCTTCTGAACCTGCCCCTTGGCTCACAGACCATGGGTTATGAGAACAATGACCTGACCCAGCTGAGCTTCGGTACGATCCGTAATTTGGAGCAGATCGATCTCACCGGTCTAAGCAAGCTCACGGGTACGCTGGATCTCAGACAGTTTGATGCCCTGCGGGAATTCTATGCCTCAGGCAGCGGGATCACCGGTGTGAACTTTGCCCCCAATGCTCCCTTGGAGGAGGTGGCACTGCCTCAGGTAGGTACTATGATCCTCCGTGGCTTACGGAAGCTCAGACGGCTCCGTGTGGACTGCTCCAAGCTGCTGAACCTCCGTCTGGAGGACTGTCCCACCTTAGACAGCCTGTCCATGCTCCGTCAGGCAAAGGATTTGCAAAGAGGCAGAGTGACAGCTGTCCACTGGGACGATGCCGACGGGGACACCCTTCTGCGACTGTCTTCCTTAGGTGGTTATGACGAGGAGGGCAGGGCTACGGATCACTTTGTGCTTACGGGCTATGCCTATGTTCCCGTCCTTGCACAGGAGGAGCTGGAGCGCCTTCACAGCAGTTTCCCCAATTTGGAGCTGGAAGCGGGGCAGATCGTTCCCTGTTACACCGTGACCTTCCAAAATCATGACGGAAGCATCCTCACGACCCAAAGGGTCAGAAAGGGCGGTACAGCCCTTGATCCCGTCAGTGCAGGGCTGATCCCCACACCGGAAAAAGAACCTACGGAGGGGCAGACCTTCCGCTTTGCAGGCTGGGATTTCCCCCTGACAGATGTACAGGGAGATCGTGTGCTGACGGCGGTCTTTGCCTCCGCTGTGCGGAAATATACCGTCCGATGGTTTGACGGCTCTCGACTCTTGCAGACCGACACGGTGGAGGCCTACGATGCCGTAAAGTATCGGGGACAGGAGCTTAGCTCCACGGAGGAGGATGTGCTGTGGATCGGCTGGGATAAGGAAGAACAGGTCAAGGAGGTCAAGAGCGATCTGGATGTCTACGCTACCTATTTGTCTCCCATTCTGCCCGATGCGGTGGCTATGGAATATGACTATCTCTATTCCGATGATCCTCTGGACAAGAGCGCCTATACTCTGGGGGAATTCTACGGCATTGTCCACTATGGCAAGGGGGAGGAGTATTTCTCTGCGGGAGATGAGATCAAGCTCTGTACCGACAGCGAGAATTTCACCGATCGGGAGATCGTGATGCAGCTGTTCGGCTTCAAGCATTTCCCTCTGGCGAAGGGGGAGGGCTTTGCAAATGCGGTCTTCGGCATGAAGGGGATTATGAACGGCAAGCGAACCATCGGAGCCGCCGCCACCGGTAATAAGGGCGGTTGGGCGGACTGTTCTATCCGCAAATTCCTGCGGGACACGGTTTTCCCCGATCTGCCTCAGAGATGGAAGGCTATGATCAAAAAGGTGCAGGTCTGCTCCTCCGTGGGTGGCACGTCCATAGAGATCGGTATTTCGGAGGATCGGCTCTTCCTGTTCGCTCCGGCAGAGCTGGGACATAATACAACAGTCGTTCCCTACAGTCAGGAGGTAGATCCCGGGGCGCAGTCCGTGACCTTCCCGCTGTTTACGGACAATGCCAGCCGTGTCAAGAAAACCGCAAACGGTAAGGGCTCAGCAGAGACCTGGTACACCAGAAGTCCCGAGGCCTCTCTGACCGGCGCATTCTGGACAGTCAGTGCTTCGGGTAGCCTGCAATACAGCAATGTGGCTACCCAGTCCGGTGTTTGCTTCGGATTTTGTATTTAAATGAAAAAACCTGATCCAAGAGGGTGGAGGACGGAAAGCCTGTTCCTCTATCCCCTTGGATCAGGGCAAAGCCTGGGAGGTGTTCTATGATATATTTGAAATTTACGGCTACGGAGGAGGAGCGATATCTCGCTGTTGAACATCCTGTCTATGTTATGAGGCAGGCAAACGGCATCGCCGTGCGGACAGATAAGGGGAAAAAGGCACAGGGACTCCTTGACCCCACGGGACAGGAGCTGTGGCAGATCTACGGCAGAGAGCCCTTGGGAGATACCTGTGCCACTGTGGAGCTAGTGTCACGGGAGGAATTTGAAGCTCACCTTATCCCCGAAGAATTGCCGCAGGAAGATCCCGAGGACACAGAGCCCGATATTCCGGAGGGCATAGAGGAGTCGGAGATCCTTACCCGTGCGGAGCTGACGGAGCGTGTGCGTTTGTTGGAAGAGGAGCTGGCAAAGGCCATGGCACTTCTCTACCCGGATGGAGAGGAGGAAGACCATGAACCTTGATCTTCTCACAGCTCTGATCCCTCTTTTGGGTTCTCTTTTGGGAACCTTTACGGGGATCTTAACCGGCAGTAAGCTCACCAACTACCGCCTGAAGCAATTGGAACAGCGTGTGCAGGCACATAATTGCCTGGTGGAGCGAACTTATAAGTTGGAGGGGCAAATGTCGGAATGTGTCCACGAGATTCGAGATTTGAAGGAATATCACAAACCCAATCATTGAAAGAAAAAAGGAGGAATGTTTTATGGAACGTTGGAAGCTTTGGTGGAAGGCAGCGGGGATCCGCGCAATCAAGACCTTTGCCCAGTCTATGGTAGGTGTCATCGGCGCTTCGGCAATGATTTCCTGTGTGGACTGGAGGACTGTCCTGTCCTCCTCTGCACTGGCGGCGCTTATGAGCCTGCTGACCAGTGTGGCGGGACTGCCGGAAGTAAAGGAGGAATAATATGTCTTTGCAATTTGTGGAAAGACACATCAAAAGCAATCAATCTTATATCAAAAACGCCCAAAGAGCAGATTCGCGCTATGTGCGCTTTCAGGAAAGCGGCCCTCTTGGGGCGGTGCTACATTCCATCGGCACCCCCCAGCCTCTGGGGGAGCCTATTGCGGAATACTTTGACTCTCCTGCGGTGGAAGCCTCTGTCCACATGATCCTTGAGCCTCAGGGGAAGTGTTTATGCCTGGCTCCCGAAAATTACCGCATGTGGCATGTGGGAGGCAGTGGCAACGATACCCATCTGGGCATCGAGCTGACCGAGCCCAAGGAAATCTCCTACGATCCAAAGAAGGGCTATACCGTAACAATTTTGAACAGGGAAAAGGCCTTGGCGCATGTGAAGCAGACCTATGAACGGGGCGTGGAGCTTTTCGCCCTCCTGTGTGACAAGTACAACTGGGAGCCTATGAAGGACGGTGTGATCCTGTCCCACAGAGAATGCTACCGACGGGGCATGGGAAGCAACCATGGAGACCCGGAGCATCTGTGGGAGGCACTGAAGACGGGCTACACCATGGATACTTTCCGGAAGGCTGTTGCAGAAAGCCTCACAGCCCTCCGGGACAAGCGTAAGCCTGCCGAGGATACGGGGACACCCGAAGAGAAGGAAAAGCCTTCTGAGGGGGCATATTTTGACAATGGAGGGCAATCGGAAGGAAAGGAAGGAGATGATACTATGAGATATACCACCATTGGAGACCTGAAGCAAGATCCCAACCGCAAATTCTACCTGCCTACAGTGGAAAAACTCCTGTCCCGTGGCTTCCTGAAGGGCAAAGGCGGGGAAGGAGATGAGCTGTTGATCGACCTGAGCGAAGACGCCATCCGCATCCTCGTCACCCTGGACAGAGCAGAGGTCTTTGAGAAAGAATAAAGTCACCCCATGAATGAAGTTGCTGCGCAGCAATGTCGTTTCCCGAATGATATTGCTGCGCAGTGATTTGTCCCGGAGCGACTGAAGGAGAGAAAAGCTTCCAAGCTTGTACGAATTTACGATAAACCGTACAGACCTTCGGCTTTTTCTCTCCTTCCGGGCTACGCCCACC
>JAZMZW010000017.1:0-2893 GCA_045586205.1 Faecousia sp.
CTCCTTTTTTCTTTGTGGCCTCATTATATCACAGCCTTTGACACCTTTCTGTGATGACATCACATTTCTCGCATATGAAAAAGTGCCGTAAAATAGCTAAATGGGTGGCGCTACCACAGTTGCCTTTCGGTGATGTTTAATGCAGAATACACCTAAACACTGCTCCCCCGTCCTATCAATTTTGGTAAGACGGGGAGCATCTTCTTATCTGTATGCAATTCTAAAGTAATCCAAATGCGCCTTAAAGCGGTCCTGGGCGGTGAGGCAGGTGTCCATGAGGTAGCCTTTGACCTGGTCCCATTCTTTGAGACCGCGGTAGTAGAACAGTTTCAGATTATCCTCGATGATAAACGGGACAATATTATGCTTCAGGCACTCCTTAAAAAGGATCAGACGGCCTACACGGCCATTTCCATCCTGGAAGGGATGGATGCGCTCAAATGCTACGTGGAAGGCTACGACGTCCTCAAATGTCTTAGAGGATAGATTGTTGTAACTCGTCAGCAGCTTGCGGATCTCATCGGCAACATTCTCCGGCAGCGTGGTGTCGTTACCGTCCATCTCGTTGGGTAACTTCTTATACTCCCCTACCGCAAACCAATCCTTGCGGCTGTCGCTGGTACCGGTCTTCAGAACAAAATGCAATGCCTTGATGAATTTCTTGGTAAGTGCATTACCTGCCTGGTCGATCACAATATCAATGCAGCGGAAGTGGTTAGCTGCCTCGATCACATCATCCACATTGACTGCTTCATTTTCAAAGCCGATGGTGTTGGTCTCAAAGATATACCGTGTCTGATCGTGAGTAAGCCGGCTTCCCTCAATATGGTTGGAGTTATAGGTCAGGTCAATCTGCACCTTATGATAGATACCTCCGGTCATCTTAGCAGTTTTTTGCTCTCTTAGAATCTGCAGCAACGTAGGTTTATCGTTTTTCTTATTTGCACGCTCCGGTTTTTGTGCATCCTCTGGAATGTACCAAGTCTTGCCGATAAGTTTCGCGTCGGCAATTCTGCCGTGGGCACAGTAATTCCGCACACTTCGTTCAGAAAGCCCCCATTTTTCAGCCATTTTTGCGACAGATATATATTCCATAGTTACCTCCCGGCAAATTTTCCTGGCCTTATTATACCATATTATCGGCAAAATATCAACACTGTTTTAAGTTTTGTTAAATCTTTATTGCCGATAGCGTACGCATTACTAAGCCATAACACATAACAACGGCAGAGAGGTCCAGCCTCCCTGCCGTCATTACTGTGTATATTAGCTTGCTTCAAATTCGCCGGACTCCGAGCCGACCATGATGGAATAGGATTTCCCCTTCTTTACGTCAGGGCTACTGAGAATCACTACTGCAAAATTCAGTTCCGGAGCGTACTCGATAATAACATTTCCGGATTTGTCCTTCAGAACGATCTGCGTTCCTGCGGCTTGATTACCAACACTCACCGCAACAACACCTTGTTCCGAATTGCTAAAGGTCTGAGCCATGCCGGAAGCACCTGTACCAATAAATGTGCCGCCTGTAATTGTAGCACTTCTGTCGTAATCAAGAGTTGCGGTGTCCCCTTGCGTCGGTCCGCAAACGACCGTATAACCACCGGTGATTTCAAGAGTACCGTTTGCATCAATGCCGTCACCGGATGCCTTTACATACAAATTTCCACCGGAGATTACAATGCTTCCATCACCCGAGGACATGCCACCCGGACCACCGCCCATTCCGCCAGGTCTGCCACCCCCGTGACCGCCGCCAAACATACCGTCGCGGCCACCTTCTGTTCCACTTTGATCTGTGCCGCCTGCGGCATTCAAGCCATCATCGCTGGCAACAAGCTTAATATCGCCGCCATTGATTTTAATGTGCAGTGCTTCCAGGCCTTCATAGCTTTCGGAAACATTAATCTTGCCTGACGTGATTGTCACGGTATCCTCCGCATGGATGGCATCATCACCCGATGCGAGAGTAAACGTTCCTCCGTTAATGATAACCGACACATCGGAATGAATGCTGTCATCGGCAGAATCAATCTTAAAGGTTCCGCCTGAGATCAGCAAACTGTTTGCTGCTTTTAACCCCTTCATACTGACGGTATCTTCGGTTGTAGTTGAGGAACCCTGACTACCACCCGGTCGCATACCGCCGGGGCCACCGCCCATAAATCCGCCATAATTGCCGGAGGATGGCTTGTCTCCATTTTGGGCTCCGCCGCCAACGAGCAAATCAATTTCACCGCCCTCGATTTGCAAATAGGCACTTGCGGCAATGCCGTCGCCTTCTGCTTCAGCTTTGATGCTGCCACTTGAAATGTAGATAAATCCTTTGGCAGTATCCTCTGTAGTCTCACAGTGAATGGCATCCTTACCGGCATCGATAGTAAAGTTTGCATTTGCAATTCTCACGCTGTCGTTTGCATCCAGACCGTGAGAGGAAGAATTAACGGTATAGGTTCCGCCCGTAACAACTAAATCATCCTTGCAGACAATACCGTGCCCCGCAGGAGAAGTAACAGTCAAAGAGCCTTTTCCGTTTAAGGTCAGGTCTTGCTTTGAGAACAATGCCGCATCGATATTGTTATCATCAATAGCCACAAAGCTCCCGCCGTTGGCAAGCGTGTTAGTTGTTCCTTCAGCAAGGGTAACAAATACCTTATCTGCTTCGAGGATGTATAATGCAGCCGATGTCTTGCTTGTAACATCAACACCGTTGAAGACAAGCTGTAGCTTCGCAGTATCTTTTGCATTGACCACAATCATACCGTCAGTCAGAGAACCGGAAATCACATAGGATGCCTCCTCAGTGATTTGCACGGTGGAACCTGAAATCTTTACACTGTCGGAGCTTGCCGTTGCGGTCGTTCCGTTCAATTGGATCGTAACTGCCTTGCTG
>JAZMZW010000018.1:0-12768 GCA_045586205.1 Faecousia sp.
TTCAATCTTCGGCGTAGCCGACACTGAAATTATTCATTATTCATCCTTCATCATTCATTCTTCATTATTCCGATTTGTGCGACGGTCGGGAGCGACAAATCGGAAATTTACATGTTGCTCGGCTTCGGGTAAAAAATACCGGCACCGACTTGTTGAGGGTCGGTGCCGGTGTTTGGGGGTTTCAGTTAAATCTCATTGTCCATTATCAATTGTCCATTGTCCATTTGACTGTCCATTGTCAATTGTACATTGTCCATTTGACTGTCCATTGTCAATTTCCAAAGTATGCCTTTGCTGCGTCGCTGTAGGCAAAGAGGGCCTTGCACAGAGTGCCAAGAAGGCCTGTCTTGTTGTTGCCGTAGGTGTCTGCGCTGTAGGTCAGGAGGGTGGAAACAGGAGTTTCCCCTTGGAAGACTTGTGCTTGGAGGACGGTTCTCAGTTCCGAGGCCAGCAGGCAGTCCAGACGGAAGGTGTAATAGATATCACTGCCCTCGTAAGGTGCGATTTCTGTGAGAACGACCTTGACGGTCTCTCCTTCACAATCCGTGTACTCCACATGAAGGCTCAGGTCGGAAAGCTCTCCCATATACTCCCGCAGATCCAGCAGGTAGACTACTGTGACCTTGGTATTCAGATCCAGAGCCTTGCCCTTCCATTGGACAGTGGGCTTGGCGGGGGTGTTGCCTGTGCTGTTGCTCTTGCCGAAGGTCACAGTCTCCAAGTCCGTAAGCAGGGCTCTGTGAGCCTCTGTCATGGCTCCGTCTACCAATTCCGTGGCGCGGTAGCCCTTGTAGGTCTGTGCCGCCCCACCGTAGCGCAGAAGCTCTGCACAGAGAGTCTTTAGCTCACTGCTTGCGGTGCTGTTGTTCAACTGGCTGTAAGCGTAATCTGCAATGCTGTACAGATCTGTGGGAGAGCAGTAATCTCTGCCATCCTTGGTGCCGTACAGAACTGCCCGGAGCTTGGTATTCATGTGGACGGCTGTCAAGCCCGACAGGGTGAAGTAATAGAGATTTCCCTTATCCACAGGCTCGATCCGCAGACGTATCTCCTCTGCGAAGTCATCCCCGTCATATTCGTCATAGCGACAGTCTACATAGACACTGTCCATATCGAAGCCCTCCAGGGCTGTCTTGGGCACAACAAAGTTCATGGAGATGTCACCGGAAAGATTCAGGGTATGGCGAAGCTTCAGATCCTCGGATATTGTCAGGGCTCTGCAGAAGGTGGGATGGAGGGTGGCATCTTTCTCGGCACAGCTCATATCCACAAGCCTGCCCTCTTCATCTGCCCAACCGGCAAAGAGCCATGCACCGACCTCATCTGCTTCCTTGGTGGGAGTTGCGCCTCTGTAGTCCACAGCACCGCCTACGGGAGCATAGACCGTAGACAGAAGGCTTCCCTGTTCATCGGTGAAGCGGAGGACTGCAAGGTCTGTAGGCAGTTCCTCCCGAGGCCCTGCAAAGAGATAGTCCAGAACGACCTTGCCTTCCGCTCCCTCTTTGGAACGGATGGCACGGAAGCGGACACCGAAGCTGGTAACAAAGTCTGCCGTGGAGAATTCCTCCGACACAGGGATGGTCAGGGTGATCCACTGCTCTTCCCTGAAGGTGTAATTCGTCAGGAAGTCTCCGCCCCGTCGGGTGTCTGTTCCCACAGTGCGGTCATAGATCACCACCACATCGGTGTTCTTACCGGAAACCTGTTCACAGTCCTGCACTTTGAAGCGAAGCTGAACATATTCTGCTTTTGCTGGCTCGTAGCTGATGGGTGCTTTTTGGGGATCACGGGCATTGGGCAAGGTGCCGTAGAGAGGGGTATTGACGAACCAGGGACCGTAAACACCGCTGGTGTTGTTGTATGCAAGGTTCCGTGTGACGGGGATAATGGCGGTACCTGTGGCATTGTCCACCGTAAAGTTGTCGTAAGCCGTAGCGGTCTCGGAGTTCTCTCTGGTTGCCCAGTTGGGCTGTTCTACCCGGTCAAAGTTCAGCCCCTTGTAGATTTCGGAGGCATAGCGTAATTGGTCTTCCTCCGTATTGTCAAAGCCGAAGAACAGACTGCTTTCCTGCACAGGCGCCTTGGACTTGAGTCCGATGTAAATATGGTCAATGGAGATAGCGCCTTCCGTAGCACCTTCCTCCACCATGAGGTAGTAGAAGCCCAAACGGATGCCCGTGATCTGGTCCATATCTTTGAACATACTTGTGGGCGCACCGGATACGGAAGCATTCTCATCCACCTCAGCCTGGGTGAAGAGATCCAGAGTCAGGGTGATATACTCCCCATCAGAGTGATAATCCTTGCCGAAGTAGTAGGCAACGTCAAAGTGTCTTGCCTGATCCGTACCGTAGTACCACAGACGGAGGAAGGGGTTGTAGGTGCTGTAGGACTGCATATCCGAAATCTTCAGACGGATCTGCAAGACTTCCGCATATTGGGGATCGTACTGCAGGGGGAACTGTGAGCCGGCAAAGAGATCCAGAAGGAGGGTCTTTCTGGTGGCAGTGGTGTCCTGCACCTTCAGTTCCATGGTGCCTTGATCTGTATTGACCTCATGGGTCATGGCGGTGTACTTCTTGTTGTCGTTGTCATAGAGAGAAGTCGTCCAGCGCATTTCGGAATCGAAGTTAAAGTAGCTGTACTGAGGCTCCCGACGGTAGCGCAGACGGGAAGCGGGGGTATCATTGAAGTCGAAGAACAGTTCTGCACCGCCGTCCTCCACAGGATCCCGCTGCTCCACATGGACAGTGATCCTGCCAAGCTCCTGAATGGTGCCGTTGGGATTGATATACTTGATCACTGCGGGATAGTCCCCCGGAGTGCTTGCGGAATAGGCCTTGACAAATTCCAGCCAATAAGTTCCCGGTGCTTTGGTTAAGGCGGCATCGTAGCTGATCTCACCAAAGGCTCCGAAGGCAGGCAGGCGGAATTCTACCCGCAGATCGGAGGTAATATAGCTGATGACCTCATTCTTCGCCACTCCGGTATACACATAGTAGTCCTCATGTCCCGACCAGGTCAGGTACATATCCGAGGGTGTTTCTTCATAGAGGTACAGGCGGATCTTGAGATAGTGGCACTTATTTCTTGCCTGACTGTAGGTTAATTTTGCAACACCCCAGCCGTTATCCTCTACCACATCTCCGTCACGGTACAGGGGATAATATGTGCCGTTGTTGTGGCGGTACATAAGGAAGGTGCTTCCGTTCATCTGATCCATCCAGATGCCCTTGCTTGAGGCTTCCAGCTGATTGGAAAAGGCCGTCCAAGAGCTGTACATGCCCGCAGATTGGAAGGTATCGTTGTAACCGAAATACAAACTCTTATTCTTTGCAGAAGTGCCCCAATAGTCTCCCGTTCCTCTGGTAACGGTGACGCTGTAGTTGCCGTAGTTGGGGACGATGGCTTCCTCCTTGGTGCTATGGTCACTGTATTGGATCTGCCAGTTCACCAAGCCACGCTGAGAATCTGCAAGATAGTAGGTATCGCCGATGTAATGTGCGGGCATGGCGCGGGACGCAGTGCCTCCTTCGGTATCGTAGGCCAGCATCCAGTCCGTGGTATGATCCACGATTGCATAGGCATTGACGCCGGACTTCAGATCCTTCACACGGCTGTAGCGGTAGAACTGTTCCTCTGCCTTGATCTCCTCGGAGATCACAGGGGTATCGTGGCGAATGTCATAGGTTCCCACGCCCCAGTTGCCGTATTCAAATTCCGTATGCTCCTCTCTGTAGAATACGCCCTTATCTGCACGGTAGCCTACAGTCTCGTTGCCGGAATAGTAAATATCCGTCAGGCTGTCGATCTTGATAATGTAATTAAAGACCTTGCCTCTGGTATAAGCGCCCTGCTTGCTCTGGTTGGCGAAGGATACCATGGGCTCAACGGTCTGCACAAGGGTGGTATGGTCATCCAGCAAGTGGTGGGGAAGCTGAAGGATATCACTCTTCAGGTCTGCGGCGGGATACATGGCCATAAGGTCTGCATCTGCCTTTTCCAGATCACCCAACCAGAGAGCGGTTTTCCCCTCAAAAGTCATACGCAGAGCCATACTGGTGTTGTTGTCGTTGCTGTAATTGAGGCAAGCGGAGTCTCGCACAATAAGCTTGTTGCTACTGTTGGGCTTATACCAGTCATCTACGGTATAAAGCACATCAAAGGTCACCCCTGCAATGGTGAAACGCTCACCTGTGTGGGGCTTGTAGTAACGGGCATTGGGATAGAGCTTGCCTACCTGATTCAAAGCATCCTCGTTAATATCCCCTGCCTCCACCAGATCCGTATTGTAAATGATGTTCTTCAGCTCAAAGGCATGGCTGTACTTACTCAGGAAGCGGGAGAAGCCCACGCTGTGGTCATTGTGGATGTGACTGATGTGCCATGCGCTGATGATGATCTTCTGCCCCTCCGGCAAGCCGGTGATCTTTCTGCAAAAATCGTAGAGATCTGCCATGGCTCGCTCACTCATCTGGAGCTTGTTGCCACCATCAATGACAAAAAGGCTGTTATCCGGCATTTTAATGACGAACATAGAGCCGTTGGGGAACATGCGCTGGATGCCCAGCTCCGTAGAGGTGTAGGCATAGCCGTTGTCGGGATAGGACAGTCCATACATATACACCTCTGTTGCCCCCGTGCCCTGTCCCTCATAGACAAAGCCCTCCACCGTATCGGGGTGGGTGTCCACGATAATACGGGTCTGGCTTGTTTTGGGCACAAAGTAAGTATAGACACTGTAGCTCCCATCTACAGAGAGGAACTTGGCATAACGGTTGCTCCCACTTTGTGCCGCAAGGGTACGGGACCAGACCTTGGTATAGCCGTTGCTTGTAAGCTTGGTGCAATAGGTATTGTACTGGGTAGCCGTTGTCCCCTTGATGATCTGCATCTTGGATCGGTTTTCTCCGTCATGGTAGCTGATACAGTCACCGCCGTCATAGGTCATCCATGTGGAAGCCGTTCCTCCGGAATAGGCAGGGACGGAAATTGAGGAAATATCCGCCGCCTTGGTAGCAGGCTTCTCTTCCGAAAGGCTCACAGTCGGCTTTTCTGCCTCTGTGGCATAAGCTCCCACGTGAACAAGGCCGAGAAGCATGCACAGGCTCAGCAGAACAGCACAAAGACGCATCTTACGCATAGTCATTTCTCCTTTTCATTTCTCGAAAAGAAAGGTTTCCCCCGCTCTTTTCTCAGTATTTATTATACCCGTTATCCCCTCTTATGTCAAATATTAGGTAGTGCAGATATTTCCCGAAATCACTTCCCTTTTTCTCTCCTCTGTGGTATACTAACAGAAATCGATCATTCGCAAAACTACCAAGGGAAGGGTGGGAAATATGGATCATTTTGAATTAGTCGCTCCCTATGCCCCTACAGGGGATCAGCCACAGGCCATCGAAACCTTATGTCGGGGCTTGGAGCAGGGTATGAAGGAGCAGGTGCTTCTGGGCGTCACCGGCTCGGGCAAGACCTTTACCATGGCGAACATCATTGCAAGGCTCAACCGCCCCACTTTGATCCTTGCCCACAACAAAACTTTGGCGGCACAGCTTTGTTCGGAGTTCCGTGAGTTCTTCCCCAACAATGCGGTGGAGTATTTCATTTCCTACTACGACTACTATCAGCCGGAGGCTTATATTGCCCACACAGACACCTTCATTGAGAAGGATTCCTCTGTCAATGACGAAATCGAGCGACTGCGCCACAGTGCCACCAGCGCCCTTTTCGAACGCAGGGACACCATTGTGGTGGCCTCCGTGTCCTGTATCTACGGTCTGGGTGACCCCATTGACTACAAGAGCATGGTCATCTCTCTGCGCACAGGCATGGAAAAGAGCCGAGAGTCTCTCATGTCCAAGCTGGTTGAGATCCGCTATGAACGCAATGATGTGGAATTTGCCCGTAACACCTTCCGTGTTCGTGGAGATACGGTGGAGATCTACCCTGTCTATTGGTCGGGGCGAGCCATCCGTGTAGAATTCTTCGGAGACGAGATCGATCGGATCTCCGAGATCAATGCGGTTACGGGGGCAGTGGAACGGGTAGTGAGCCATGTTGCCATTTACCCCGCCTCCCACTATGTTGCTTCCAAGGAAAAGCTCAGCCGTGCTATGGATGAGATCCATGAGGAAATGTTGGAACGGGAAGCCTGGTTCAAGGAAAACGACAAGCTTCTGGAAGCTCAGCGGATCCGTCAGCGTACGCTGTACGATCTGGAAATGCTACGGGAGATCGGCTTCTGCTCCGGCATTGAAAACTATTCCCGTGTCATCAGCGGACGAGCTCCCGGAACACCGCCCATGACGCTGCTGGACTACTTCCCGGAGGATTTCCTGCTGTTTGTGGACGAAAGTCATGTGACCCTCCCCCAGGTCAGAGCCATGTATGCCGGTGACCGTAGCCGAAAGGAAAGTCTGGTGGATTACGGCTTCCGTTTGCCCAGTGCCTTTGACAACCGTCCTCTTACCTTCCCGGAATTTCAGAGCAAGATCAATCAGGCTATTTACGTTTCCGCTACCCCTGCGGAATTTGAGCGGAGCCGTGCTCAGCAGTATGCCGAGCAGGTCATCCGTCCCACAGGGCTTTTAGATCCCCAGCTCTTTGTCCGTCCCATAGATGGACAGGTGGACGATCTGATTGAGGAGTGCAACAAGGTCATTGCACAGAAGGAGCGTGTCTTGGTCACTACCCTGACCAAGCGTATGGCAGAGGATCTGACGGGCTTCCTCCACAAGGCAGGAATCAAGGTGCGGTATATGCACTCCGATGTTGCCGCTCTGGAGCGCATGGAGATCCTGCGAGATCTGCGTATGGCAAAGTTTGATGTGTTGGTGGGTATCAACCTCCTGCGTGAGGGCCTGGATCTACCCGAGGTCTCTCTGGTGGCCATATTGGATGCGGACAAGGAGGGCTTCCTCCGCAGCGAGACCAGCCTGATCCAGACCATCGGCCGTGCCGCCAGAAATGCGGAAGGTCGTGTCATTCTTTACGCAGACAAGATCACCCCTGCCATGGATGCGGCCATTCGGGAAACCAACCGCCGCCGCCAAATTCAGGATGCCTATAACCAAGCCCACGGCATTGTCCCCAAAACCATCGTGAAGAACATCCATGAGCTTCTGGAAATCACCAAGGCCGAAGGCGAAGCCGCCCGTGCCGACGGTGTGAAAATGACCAAGGCAGAACGGGAACGGGAGATCGCCCGTCTGGAAAAGGAAATGCGTGCCGCCGCCAAGATGATGGAATACGAATATGCCGCCATTCTCCGGGATCGCATCGTAGAACTGCGCGGACAGAAATAAAAACAACGGGACTCCCCCCCCGGGGGATCCCGTTGTCTTTTTGTTTCTATTCTTTTTTGTTCCCCAGCAGGAGGTCTAGTTCCTCCGTGAGGGTCTTGATGTAGCTTTCCTCGTCTATCTCTCCACGGAGGTAGGATTGGAGCTTCTGAGCGATCAGAGAATAGATCTCCAGACTTTTTTCACCCATACGCAGGGTATCCTCCAGGCCATGAACATAGGGCGCATAGGTAGAGTTGTTCCGCAGGGCGCTCATATCAATGGCGCTGAGGACTGCAGGAAGCTCCCCGGTCTTGCGATGGTAGCTGTACTGATTTTCGGAGCGGAGGAGGTAGTCAATGACGCAGGCCGCTTCCACCACATATTTGGTAGCAGAGGGGATCACCGCCACTTGACCTACACACAGTGCCGCATCCTCTGCATCATCGGTATAGGAATAAACCAGAAGCTTATCCTCCCATTCCGAACGGCTACTCAGAAGCTTAACGGCTTCCAGAGAGCCACCCATCATAGAAACAGAGCCCTCTGCAAACATGGTCAGGAGGCTGTAATAATCCATAGACACAGCATAGTCCGGAGTAACTTCCTCTTGGTAGATGCCGGAAAAAACCTGTGATTGCTCCCTCCATTGTTTTGTACTTGTGCCTGCAGTTCTGCTGCGGGGCTCTACTACATTCTGATCCTTGCTCCAAAGGAGGCTCAGATACTGTGCCGGAGAATTGGAGCGAGCGCCGTATCCGTAGATGATCTCACCATCCTTATTCCCCGTGAGGAAATTGGCATCCACAAGCATTCTACCGTAGCCGTATTCCCCGGTAGGATAAGAAATGCTGAAGTGCTTCAGCAAATCCCGGTTCATCAGCAGTGCCGCAGGGCTTGCGGTAAGAGGTACAGAGACCAAACGACCACGGAGTTCCGGATTGGCATCCCGATTATAGTAGCAGTCCAGCAACAGTCCCCCGTGGATGTCTGTCATGGCATCCTTGGACAGCAGTGTATCCAGAGGCAGGATGTCTCCACGGTCTGCAAGGACGGTTTCATAGGGAGCGCTGACGATCAGGATATCCGGTGCATTCCCTTTCTCTATGGCGTTGGCAATGGTCTGATAAGGGGCATCCCCGGAGGGCATGGGGGTATATTCCACGGTAATACCGGGATTCTCTTTCTCGAAGGAGTTCAGAAGCTGTCGCATGATCAGAGCGGTGTCGGAATGATCCACACCCGCATGCCACAGGCGAATGGTCACCTGACGATCGGGTTCCATGGTCTCGGTTTTTCCGCCTGCCTTTTCCGCATAGAGGCACAGAATCTTGGCAAGCTGTGCTCTGGTAATGGGAGCTTGGGGGCTAAGAATGGTACTTGTAGTACCTTCTATAAAGCCACAGGAAACAGCCCAGTCCATAGCGTCCCGCGCCCAGAGGTTGATTCTTTCCCAGTCCATGAACTTTCCGGAGGGGGAAAGCTCCTCATGAACCTTGTAGCCACCCATGCGGTAAAGGATCGTCACGGCGGCTTCTCTGGTGATCAGCTCATTGGGGGCAAAATGGGTCTCATCTTTGCCCTCCAACAGCCCCAGCTTATTAAGATACATGACGGCGTGAATCTGATCCGGCTGGGTCACATCCACAAAGGGATTTTTAAAGCCCGCAACAGGGCGCTGACCCAGATAACGGTAGATCACCACTGCAAATTCTCCACGGGTCATGGGTTTTTCGGGAGAGAACATACCGTTCCCTGTACCCTTGATCCATTTTTTCTCGTAGGCAGTGCTGACATATTCAAAATACCAGTCCCCCGGCAAGATATCCTGGAAGGGCAAGGGGGCCTCCCGCTTGGCTTCATCATCTTCCCGGAAAATATATGCCGAAACGCCGGCGATCCCGATGAGGATCACTATGGCAACAAAAAATACTATGACTTTCTTCATAATCGTCAGATTCTTCCTTAACAGTATTACATTCGAAATAGGATACATCTATTATACCAAAGCTACCAAGAAAGTCAAGAGTACAAAGACAAAAGCACGAATTTGCTCAATTTTCAGAGGTTTATGTCTCTTTTTCCTTGGGTGGGATCTTTGGAAGCTCCCAACGGTAGTGCGCCGCCAGCAAACGAATAATCACTACCAAAAGCAGTGCGATAAAAGAACCGAGATCTCCGTAGACTGTGAATTTCAGGATCCCATAATACAAGATGCTCCCTGCAATGGAGGCCACAGCGTACACATGCTTGGTAAGGACATAGGGCTTCACATTCACCAGCATATCACGTACCACACCACCGCCCACACCGGTGAGCATTCCCATGAGGACACAGAGCACAAACTGATCTCCAAAGCCTCCGTCCCATGCAAGCTGAACACCCGCAACAGAGAAAGCCCCGAGGCCGAAGGAGTCAAAGAGGCGATTTATAAATTCTGCCCGATGCAGCACTCTGTTGACACGTTTGGCATTGATCCGTGCCAGAACAAATACCACTAAGCCCGTCAGAACCGACACAAGAAGCACTTCCGTATTGGAAAAAATCAGCGGGGGCACATTCCCCAAAATCAAATCACGGATAATACCGCCACCTACGGCGGTAATGGTGCCCACCATGAGGACACCGAAAAGATCCAAACCATGTCCGATAGCTACCATAGCACCGGAAACAGCAAAGGACACCGTGCCGATCCATTCCAGCATAGGAAGGATCCAAGAAGACAGCATAGCAAAGGCCTCCAAAAGAAAATTTTATGGTGCTTGCGAAATAATTACAATGATTGTATCACAAAGGAAATCAATTTGCAATCCTGTATCAACGCGAGACGACAAGATATTCGGAAATATCCCCTACGGCTTTCGCGGACTTTGTGCTCATGATTTCCCAAACAGGGGCTTCGGTTTGTTCCCCACGGAAATATCTCCGTGCGCAATCCAGAACCGATTGCACATCTTGGGAGGTAGACAGAGCATCGTATGCTTCATCGTAGATGTTCATATCCCGCCTTTGGGGTGCTTCATCCTCTACCTCCACCTCGAAGAGATGGACTTTTTCTTGTTCCTCTTTGCTTTCATTTGCCCAGTCACAGGCATAATGCTTCCTGCAGTCGGGAAGATTATCAAAAAAATAGTTGCTGCTTATGCGTCCGTAGCAGTGAGGGAATTCTGTTTTTCGAATAAACTCAAAAGCTCCCTCCGTAGCCCATTTGGCGTAATCCGACCATTCCCATAGCTTAAACTTTCCCAACAGGGCATACATGTATTTCCCATTGAGAACCATGGCATAGAAGCAGTCTACGCTTCGCTCCAAGGCTTGCACAAAAGGCTGCACAAGCTCCATTGTCTTTTGATGATCCGGTATCAAAACATCCCCAAGCTGTAAGCTTTGGCTCATATGATATAACTTCATACGATTCCGCCCTCCTATTGTTCTCCTAAATAGCAAATTTCCAAATCATCTGACAGATCCATATTGTGGGTAAAAATGTCCGCATGCGTAAGACGATCCCAAATCGTCAAAAGCCACTTATGGACACGGGTCTCATCTTTGGCTTCGTAGGCGTTGAGGAGGCTGTTTTCGCTCCAGCGAATGTCAGCAGTCCAAAAAGCATGGATGATAGCGTGCAAATATGGATAGAGCTTTCTCTCTTCCGCAGTGAGACTACGGACGGAACAATAGCCCTCCCAAAAAGACGACAAGATTTTAGCTTCAAAATCTTCTTCCCGATCCTCGGGATAGTCCATGAGCTTCGCCTCAAAGATCCCCTGCATGACTGCATCACAGAAAAGAACATTGTCTCCGGCTCTGTTGAAATCGAAGACACCCACTTCTCCACAGGAGCTGAGATACAAATTGCAGTTGCTGATATCTCCCTGCACAGCATACTTCCGGCGCTTCCGCAAAGGGGCAAGCAGATCCATATAGCTGTGGTAGGTGGCAACAATTTGGTCAAAGAGCAGCTTTGCCTCCCCTTGCACAAGAGGCTCCACAGACAGGAAGCCCTCAAAATCAAACAGATCATTGTCCGTAAAAGGATCAAACAAAACATCATTGTACACATGGAGATCATATTCTTCCGTGATATCGTGGCTGACGGCAAGGAGCTCGCCGGTCTTTTTCGCGATTTGCGGGTCTACAAGCTTTACTTCCCCCTCAACAAACTGTTCCAGAGTAACAAAGACTTCATAGCCGCCGATGGTATAAGGATTGGCAAACCGTCCATTAGCTTGATGCTGTGAGGGAGTAAGAATACCGTGACGCTTCAGCTCATGGGCAAATGCGCATTGACATTCCAACAGATCTAAGGTCACATCTTCCTCATTCTTAAAGCGAAGAACAAGGGATGGGGCATCCGATAATTCAAGCTTTACGATCAAGCGCACTTCCTTTGAATCAGGATCCTCGCGCTCATAATCATATCTCTGCAATTCAATCACATTCCTGAGCTCCGCAGCAATGCCGTAATCCCGCAAGATCCCCGCCACGTTCTCATGGGTAACACAAAACATAGTCTACCTCTCGAATTCAAAAAAATCTAAAAGACAATAATGAAAATAGTATAGCAGTGAAAGAAGAATTTTTCAATATGTAAAACAAAAAGAAACCCCGAAACAAAAACACCCGACCGCAAAAGCAGCCGAGTGAAATGAAAGAACTGTAGTACTTAAAAATATTTATGCGAAACTTTTTAAGGTAGGGGCAACAGGAAAGAGAAAAAAGCCGAAAATTCGTACAATTTATCTTAAACCCGTACAAACTGAAAATTTATCTATTTCCCCCTTCGAGAGGAATCGCTCGGTTTTAGTGAGACAGTCCCCTTGGGGTCTACCATCAAACTTGCTCATCGGTTACTACTACAAATTTGAATTTAGCGGCTCGGGGCGGTAATACTACAATGTCTTTTAAGGACTTTCATGGCTTTATCGGCATGATCGGCGTCTGTGCGGAAGTGAAGAGTTTTCCCGTCGAGGAAATACATACGGACAATATAATTTCTTTCCGAAATATAATATCTTTTGCTCACTTCCAAAAGAGCAGTATAAGGATAACTCCTGACCGCTTTTCCAAATACAGATTTTACGATGTACTTCTCTTCAAACCGTAAGCTCCATGTGAGAAAATAGAGTAAATAAGGAACAAAAATCACAAGAGGAGGTAGAAAAAGGAGTAAGCCGGCAATATTGCGTAAGGAGATGACACAGACTGTCAGGCCCGCAAACATGAGAATCAGCAAAAGTGTGACCCCAATCCGATGGCTTTTGCACTTTTTAAGAACTATGACCTTTTTCTTCATAGATAACACCTACTGTCAGAGCAAAAACAAATAAAAAAATCAGCTTTTAAAATAGTATAATCGCAACTGCGAAGTCAAAAGATAAATCAATCAATTTATTTTCGGACATAAACGCACCTTCTTTCGACAGTATTATATCATAAAATCTTACCTTTTTCAATGATATATCGCTAACGCGATATGAATAAC
>JAZMZW010000019.1:0-5862 GCA_045586205.1 Faecousia sp.
ACCCATGGTGGGGTCAGCTTTGCTATGCCCAAACGAGGTCATTTTCACTCTTCAAGGTCCAGTTCATGAGTCGCATCCAACGCAAAAAGCGTAATAGGACAACCTTCTGCTTCTACAACTGCTTTTTGCGGAAACTCAAGGAGGCAAATATTGATTTTCTCCGGCTTTTGTTGTATACTCCAAGGAAGAAACCATCACAGGGAGGGGATTTTTATCAGCTACGACCTACACATACACATGATCTTGGACGGAGTGGATTTTCGCAAAGCCATTGACAGCCACCGGCAAGCCCCCTGCCAAGAATTGATCCGCAAACGCTTGGCACTGTATGGGGAAAAGGGCATCACCTTCCTGCGAGACGGTGGAGATGCATGGGATGTGAGCCTACGGGCAAGAGAACTAGCCATAGACTACGGCATCGACTATCGCACACCTGTTTTCCCTATTTATAAAAAGGGACATTACGGTAGCTTTATCGGACGGGGCTACGAAAGCATAGACGACTACCGCCGTTTGCTGGATGTTCTCCACGAAAAGCAAGGAGATTTTGTGAAGCTTATGATCTCCGGGCTTATAGACTTTTCAAAAGCACATACCCTTACGGAAGAGGGCTTAGATCCGGAGGAGATCTCTGTGCTGGTTGAGCTTGCCCACAAGGAGGGCTTTGCAGTCATGCTCCATACCAACGGAGACCCTGCGGCCAATGCCGCCATGGATGCCGGTGCGGAATCTGTGGAACACGGGGCATTTTTCAGCGAGGACACCCTCCTCCGCCTTGCAAAGACCGGCACACTGTGGATCCCGACCCTTTCCACCATCGGCAATCTCATAGGCTGCGGACGCTTCCCCGACAGCGTACTACTCCCCCTGCTACACAAGCAACAGGAAAATGTAGCCTTCGTCGTGCAAAAGGGCGGTCTCATCGGTTTGGGCTCTGATGCCGGTGCATACCGCGTCTACCATGCCGAAGCAGTGGCACAGGAACGGATATACCTCCAAGCCGTCCCCGACCACATTCTGAACTCTGCCACAAACTATGTCCGCAACACCTTCCTGCGCAAATTCCCCTAAGCAAGGACACTCGCCCTGTCCCCGTCTTGAAGCGCAAAAAGCAGCATGATATGATCAAAGCAACAGACCTGAGGCGGGCCTTACCTTGGCTCGTCCTTTGGGAGAGCTGTCGCGAAGGGACTGAGAGGGCAGTAGGCAGTATCAGTCAGAATAGACTATCGAAGTAAGCACAAATTACTGCCTGTCACGCTTCGAGTACAGGCACTCTCGTTATCCAAAGAATCAAACTCAAAGGCAGGAGCTTCCGCTGATAGTTCCTGCATCGCCGATCAATAATCTCAAAATCATCATCGCAGATGTTTCATTCTTCTCAAGCTATGACAGCAGGTGTGCATTACTTTAAGAAAAACAGCCATCGGCTTGATTACGGTCAAGTCGATGGCTGTAGGTTTTATAGGATGTGCAGTTTGGAATCGGGAGCTTAATAGGCCAGCTCACTGCCGCCGATGAATTCCCGAAGGAGGGAGTCCTTGGGCACAAAGGTGTCAGGAATGTCGGGAAGCTCCTCCATAGTGTGGGCAAGATCCTCAAGTTCCGGATACAGGTGGAGGATCTCCTTAAGCTGTTGCAGTACCAGAGGGCGATATACTCCCAGCTCTGCGGAATAGAATGTATCGATATCAATATGTGCGTTGGGCTTGTAAGGCATGATGTACTTCTCTTCCCCTGCATCTACCTTGGACTTCATACCCACAGTATCCAGAATGGTTCTGCCTCTGCCGGTAAAGTCACGGAGGATCCGTCTTGCCAGGCGGATCTTGGAGGGATGGAGAATACTGCCGTCATGGCAGGTCACACGGGTACGGACACTGACATATACACGGGTGGTCTGATCCCTGTAGCCACTGACCTCCGGATTCAGGGCATGGATGCCTTCCATAATGACGATCTCGCCGGGCTTCCGTTGCAGGGTATGACCGTCAAAAACTCGCTTGCTTTCCTTGAAGTCATATCGGGGAAGCTCCACGGTTTCCCCACGGAGGATCTGTCCCAATTGCTCACGGAAGAACGGCCCATCAACACGGGAGGGCTTCTCCAGATCCAGCTTGTTCTCCTTCAGCAGTTCCAACTCCTCCTTGGTCAAAGGAGAGAAATAGTGATCCATCTGCAAGGTATGTGTTCCCAAGCCACGGCGTTTCAGTTCCCGTTCAATGAGCAGGGCTGTGGTAGTCTTGCCGGAGCCGGAAGGCCCTGCCAGCAGGACAATGGGACGCTCCTTAGCATTGGCGGCAATAACCTCCGCCGCCCTGGCAATCTGTCCGAAGTAGTTTTCTCTGTCCCCCTCCAGTACAGCACGGGGGTCTGCGTTCAATAAAGCTGTCAATTGATCTGTGGTCATGGCATAAGCCTCCCGTAAAAAACATTCTCCCCGATCCTATGCGGAAAAAATGGCCTTCAGCACTGTTTTTTCTCCCAAAGAAGTCATCGGTATGTGTTCCATTATACCACCAATCCTCCCTGGTCGCAAGGTTTTCCCATAAACAAAGGGTCAGTTTTGATATTTTTGCCTTTTTCGCCAATTTCCACGTCATTTCGCCTTTCTTCGAGGCATCATTTACTACATGTTGCACAATTTCTCATCCCCCATCATTTCTTTTTTGTATATTTCCAATATATTTCAATTTTGAAAGATAGGAAGAATACTCTTTTTCAGAAGCTTCTAAAAAGCGTTTTCCCCCTTTGTGGATTTTGCTCAATTTCCCCGACCATAGCACATTCTCCTTGAAAAATCTTTAAATTTCATGTATAATAATTGTGCAGGTATTCCAAAAATTTCACAAAAGGAGGAACAATTATGAAGCACCTGTTCAAGCGCAGTGTTGCCATGCTGATCATGCTGGCAATGCTTCTCAGCATCGCACCTCTTGCAGTATTCGCTGTAGAGGATACCTCTGCTGAGTTCGTTCTGCTGACCACCACCGACATGCACGGTCGTGTGTGGGACAAGAATGTACTCAATGACACCAACATGACCAACAGCATGCTCAATGTAGCCACCGCTGTCAAGGAGATCAGAGCGTCTTATGACAATGTGATCCTGCTGGACAACGGTGATACCTACCAGGGCACCCCCGTTTCCACCTATCAGCTGTCTCTGCAGAAGCAGGGCCTGACTGATCTCCCCAACCCCATGGCTCTGTGCCTGAAGGAAATCGGCTTTGATGCCGCTACCATCGGCAACCATGAGTTCAACTACGCATGGGATCTGATGGAAGAAGTCCGTGCCTATCTGGCAGACGGCACTCAGGGTAATGTGGTAGAATCTCTCTGCGCCAACCTCTATTACGAGGCTACAGGCGAGAATGTCTTCACTCCCTATATGTTCAAGAATATCGCCCTTGGTGGCAAGACCTACAAGATCGCCATCATCGGCTTCGAGAACACCGACTGCCCCCGTTGGGACGTTCCCGATAACTATCCCGGCATCGTCTTCACCCACCCCGACAACACCACCAGCTCCATCGCATGGGAAGCTGAGAAGTATGTTGCCGAGGTCAAGGCACAGGGTGCAGATCTGGTCATCGTTGCCTACCACTCCGGTCTGGGCGATGGTGCAGATCCCGACAAGATCCAGTTCGGTGTCAACTCCGAGAACCAGATCCTGTCCGTCATTAAGAACAACACCGGCATCGACATGATCGTTGCAGGTCACGACCACAGCTCCTCCTACTCCGGCAAGACCTATGCCGACAAGGAAGGCAAGGAAGTTCTGGTTGTCAACGGCGCAGGCAACAACCTGACCAAGACCGTCTTCGCAGTCAATGCAGAAGGCAAGCTGTACATTAAGGACAACTCTGTCATCGCTCTGAGCACTAAGGCTGCCGATGCAGATCTGAAGGCAAAGATCGCTCCCTATGTGGATCTGGCTTCCGAGTATGTCAATCAGGAATGCGGTGTCATTCTGGACGGCGAATGGTCCAAGTCCACCAAGTTCTACCTCCAGCAGACCGATACCATGGACATCGTAGGCCGTGCCCAGATGGCTATGGGTACCAAGTATCTGACAGAGAAGTACGACACCGAGACCAAGGTTGCCGAGCTCTTCGCCGCAACCGGTCTGGATCATCTGGAGGTTGATATGTCCTCCACCTCCGTGGTCGTCAGTGGCAGCTACACCGTGCAGCCCGGCACCATGACCATGAAGAAAATCTACCAGCTGTACAAGTACGACAACACCCTGTATCTCCTGCCCCTGACCGGTCAGCAGATCAAGGACGTACTGGAATTCAACGCTTCCGAGAGACTGAGCGTTAACACCGCTTCCGGCACTCCCACCTTTGGTACCAAGGGTGACGATTTCACCAACCCCATTTTCTACGGTCTGGACTTCGTCTATGACATGTCCGAGGAAGTGGGCAATCGTGCTGAGATCCAGGGCTTCGCCAACGGCAAGGAATTCAAGCTGGACGAAACCTACATCTTCGCAGTGAACAACTACCATCTGGGCAACGGCCCCTTCGCCGACTACTCCACCGAAGACACCATCTGGTCTCAGACCGATGATCTGGGCGGCGGCGTGGTACAGGATCTCATTGCCGAATGGCTCACTGTCGAGACCGCCGAAAAGGGTGGCGTAAGCCCCGCTCCCTCCAACTGGGAGATCGTCTATGACGGCGAAGTGGTCACCGGCAAGGCAGAAGGCGAATACATCGGCAACTACACCGATCCCACCGCTCTGGAAGAGGGCGACGAAGTTCTGATCTACTACCCCGCAGGCAACACTCTGGTCTCCAACGTTGCTTCCGGCAACAAGCTGACTCCCAGTGAGGATGTCACCGTAGGCAAGAACGACAAGGGCACCTCTCAGGCAGGCACAAATTCTGCCGCTAACATCTTCACCGTTGTGAAGAACGCAGACGGCACCCTGTCCTTCGTGGATGCAGATGGCAAGTACATGACCTCCGGTGCCACCGGCAACAGCCTGCAGATGGCTGAAGGCGCAAGCGAGCTTGCAAACTGGGACTTCGAAGCAACCGACGGTGGCTTCTATGTCCACAATGTAGGCGCTAACTATAACGGCAACCACAACCAGTATCTGGAGTTCTACAATGGCTTCACCACCTACGGTTTGGGTAGCGGCGGCGCCATCTACACCTTCCAGTTCTACAAGCTCACCAAGCTGGACAAGGAAAACATCTTCACCAAGATGGAATATCTGCCTCAGGATTCTCAGGTCGTGATCTACTTCCCCCAGGGTGGCACCGCTCTGGCCAACACCACTGTGGGCAACAAGGTCGCTCCCTCTGTAGTCACTGTCGCAGGCGATAAGCTCAACCCCGGCGAAGACACCGCTATCTTCGATGTTGTCTGGGTCGATAAGGACAACTTCACCCTGCAGATGCAGGACGGCACCTACCTGACCGCAGGTGCAACCGGCAACTCTCTGAGCTTCAGCGCAGAGGCTACGGACTACAGCAAGTGGTATCTGACCCGCGTAGGCTCCACCAAGGACACCTTCATGGTTGTCAATACCAACGCTTCCTACAACGGCACTGCACAGGCTCTGGAATTCTATGGTGAAGGCTTCACCACCTACGGTGTGAAGGAAGCAGACGCATACTACTTCCAGCTCTTCGTCAAGGAAGGTACCGGCAGTTCCGGTGGCGAGGAAGAACCCAAGGAAACTGTCGTTCTCTACACCAACGACATCCACACCTACATCAACAACGAAGGTCTGAAGTATTCCAATGTTGCCGCTCTGAAGGCTGATCTGGAAGCTAAGGGCAACACCGTCCTGCTGGTTGACGCAGGTGACCATGTCCAGGGTACCGCTTACGGCTCCATGGACAA
>JAZMZW010000020.1:0-14088 GCA_045586205.1 Faecousia sp.
TCCAACGACGTTAACGCTCCCGAGTTTGCTTGCATCAAGGAACTCATGGACAATGTTGACTCTTGGATCCCCACTCCCGATCGTAAGGCTGGCGGGCCCTTCCTGATGCCTGTTGAGGACGTCTTCACCATTTCCGGTCGTGGCACCGTTGCTACCGGTCGTGTTGAGCGTGGCTCCATCAAGAAGAACGACCCCGTCGAAATCGTTGGCCTGCAGGAAGAGAAGAAGGCTACCGTTTGCACCGACATCGAAATGTTCCACAAGCTGCTGGACTACGCAGAGGCAGGCGACAACATCGGCGCTCTGCTCCGTGGCGTTGACAAGAAGTCCATCGAGCGTGGCCAGGTTCTGTGCAAGCCCAACTCCATTCAGCCTCTGACCAAGTTCAAGGGCCAGGTTTACGTCCTGTCCAAGGAAGAAGGCGGCCGTCATACTCCTTTCTTCAACAACTATCGTCCCCAGTTCTATTTCCGTACCACCGACGTTACCGGCATCATCAGCCTGCCCGAAGGCGTTGAGATGTGCATGCCCGGCGACAACATCGACATGGATGTCGAGCTGATCACCCCCATCGCTATCGAGAAGGGTCTCCGCTTCGCTATTCGTGAAGGTGGCCGTACCGTCGGTTCCGGCGTTGTTATCGAGATCAACGAGTAATTCTTTACGATAAAGCAAAAACAGGAGCTTCGGCTCCTGTTTTTTGCATTGATGCATATAGCCATTTTCGATTATGACTTACGCTGCAAGACATCATCGGTTTTGGATAATTTTCCTGAAATATGCGCCATCTTGCTTTCTGTATAGACTTTTATATATCGTGTGAGAAATTTGATTTTGATGATGTTTTCAGTTTATTATCAGTTACATAGTTAAAAATTCCCTATAAGAGCACATATTTGGCAAATGGCACAAAAACAAACCCTGATTTTCTACTATTTCGACGATAAGGTATTTCTTGTAATTCCTGGCGGCCTCTGCTATACTTAATATGGATCGGGATGTAAAATACGACCATATTATATTAAGGAGGTAAATTTTCAATGTCACGCAAGATCCGTAGCTTTGCAATCTTCGTTGCACTTAGCATTTTTCTCAGTATTTTCTCTATGCTGAATGTATTTGCGGCTACACCTACTACAATTGATATTCGTACACTTGCTGCTTCTGCAGGCTCTGTTGCTCAGGTGATGGAGCAGGCCATTACAGCAGGGGCTAAGGATGTTGACGGAGTTTATTTTGATGTAAATTATCCCGCCACCTTTACTGTTAGCTCCTATGAAGTAGGTTCTGAGGAATTCATTCTTCTTGCTGCTCAGGCAATTCACTCTCTGGCAACAGGGAAGTCTGCCGATACCGCTCTTCCCTATACGGAGATCGATGTCATCGACTATGATTGCATTGGCGGCAAGCACACAGAGCTGAACGACAGACAGTATGTTGAGTTAGCTGAACGTGTGAGCCTTTATGGCCTTGCACAGAAGAAGCTTCCCTCCAACTTTAACCGTCCTACGGATGGCACCGTTATTTATGACGGTCGTGTGACCCTGTATTCCATCGGACACATTTTTGCCAAGGCTCTTGCTTCCTACGCATCCTCCGGCAAGCTCCCCGCAACTGTCAGCTTCTTACCCACCCATTATGGTGATGTGGATGTGACAGCTGCTCCCACCGCTCCCGAAGATTGGTTTGCAGCCGTGATAGATGCCTCTGTTGAGGTCAAGGCTTCCATGGTTGACAAGAACATTCTTCCCGGCACCATTTACATTGGACCTCTTGCTGTTACCCCCGCACAGTATGTGTATCTTGCATCTACTGTTGTTTACGCTTTGTATAAGGGTCAGACTTCCGGAGAGCTGACGGTACCTACCCTTAATGAGCCTGAGCATCCTCAGGGCGCTACCAAGTACCGTATTTATCTGTATGACTATTCCGACATGGCTCGTCGTACTGCTAAGTTCGCAGATGAGAACGGCCAGCCTCCCAACTATACCTCCAGTTCTGACTATGGTGCGATCCATTATTATGCAGTTATCGAGACTATGGCCAGAGCCCTTGCTTACTATAAGAACAATGGCGATCTTCCCAATTATGTGGATCTCAGCGGCTTCAGCGGTACTGTAGAGGATGTTATGACTCCCACCACTGCACCGACTACCGCTCCCACTACTGCACCTACCACTGCACCCTCTACCGCTCCCACCTCTGAGTCCGACAGCTCCTCTTCTTCCTCTGCTGTTGTGACCGATGACTGGTATGTGAATGTTATCAATGCGGCCATTGCCGTAGAATCCTATGTCAAGGAAAAGGGCGTTCTGCCTCCTACCATTACTGTGGGAACGACCAATTGCACCTATGCACAGTTCACTTATCTGGCATGCCAGGTGATCCTGGGCATCAATGAAGGTCAGACCTCCGGGGAGCTGAGTGTTCCTACCACTACGGAGCCCTCCAATCCATCCGAGACCCTGACTGCCGGTACCTACACCAAGACTGAGTATTTAGATCTGGCTGCTCGTTCCATTAAGTTCATGGACAACAACGGTGGTCTTGCAGCCAACTACATGAACAGCTCTCTGGGTCATCTCCATCATCACGGAGCTCTCCACCTCTATGCTCGCATCCTGAGCTACTATGCCACCAACGGCACGCTCCCCGACAGCATGGATGTGGTGACATGGGCAGCTACTATGGCATCCGTTCCCGGTGCAGCTACCTTTGGCAACGATTTCTCAGCCTTTGCCGCCTACCTTGTTCCTACTGCCAACTGCCCCTCTACCAATGCAACCATTATCTCCATTGGCAAGACGGCAATGTACTACAGCAAGGGGGCACAGGGAGGTTTTGCAGATCCCAAGACAACCTATGAGGCTATGTTCAACCTTATGGAGTACATCAATGACATGACGTCCTACCAGTATTATCTGAACACCTCTCGTGGTGCCCTGAAGACTTGGGCTGATAAGAGGGGCAACTGTTGCGACATGGCTCACCTAGTGAATGCTTGTGCTCGTTCACTTGGTGTTCCCGGTAGATATGCTCACTGGGATACCGGTGTTGGCGGACATGTATGGGCCTCCCTGTATTGTCCCGATGCTCCCAACCCCAATATCAACAAAGAGAGCGGATGGATCTACGCAGACCCTGTTAGAGAAGAGAATTATCTTGGCTATCAGTCCTTTGCACTTTATTCCGAGTACAGCAATAGCCGTCGTGCAGAACTTCCGTTCTGATCCCATTACTTTTGTCAAGTCGAATGCCAAGGCATTTTATTTGTAATAATTAAAGGAGGAGTAAAACATCATGATTCGCGCCAAGCCCCGTTTGGTTGCACTGCTCATTGCTGTTTCCATGCTGATTTCTATGTTCAGCTTGACGACCGTATCTGCAGCCAACCCCGAGTCTCTGACCATCGATCGTATTGCAGAGCTTGCATCCGCAGCCCTGACGGAGATCGAAGCAGGGATTCAACAGGGTAAGCTGGATGTGGACGGCATCTACTTTGATGTTGCATATCCCGCTACCTTCAACTTCACAGATGGTGATATGGCCACTGAGGAGTACATTCTTATGATGGCGAATGCTTTGTACGCCCTGTCTAAGGGTGAGGCAAGCAGCGCTGCTATCACTTTCAAGTCCGTCAGCGACCTGAGCGACACTGCAAAGGCTGTTAACGGCAAGGGTATCACCCTGAACAAGGGTCAGTATCTGGAACTGGCTGAACGTGTTGCCAAGTTCGGCAACAACATGGGATATCTTCCCGCCAGTTTCAACCGTCCCACCGACGGCACCAACATTTACGAAGGCCGCATGACCATCTACACCATCGGTCATCTGTTCGCAAGCGTTCTGGCTTCCTACAAGACCAAGGGCACCCTGCCCGCAGAGATGAGCTTCATGCCCGTCCATGTGGGCGATGTGGATGTAGTTGCCGCTCCCACCGAACCCGATGATTGGTACGCCGCTGTGATCGAGGCCGCTTCCCAGGTCAAGATCAGCATGGATAACAACATCCTGCCCGGCACCATTATGGTCGGACCTCTGGCTGTGACTCCCGCTCAGTACATGGATCTGTGCTGCCAGGTCGTTGTTGGCATCGCCAGTGGCAAGACCACCGGTACTTGCACCATTCAGGAAGGCCTCCAGGAGCCCGGAAACCCCCAGGGTACTGCTACCGGCAAGATCTACACCAACGACTTCGTCGCTATGGCTAAGAAGATCATTGCATGGAACGACACCAACCCTGCAGCTCCCAACTTCTCTACCAGCAGCGCCATTGGCGCTACCAACTACTATGATGTTATTCATATGTATACCAAGGTCTTGAATTTCTACAAGACTGAGAAGGCTCTGCCCAACTACAACACTGTTGTCGGTTGGTCCGGTAAGGTAGAGGATGTTACCACTCCCACCACCGCTCCCACTACGAAGCCCACTACCGCTCCTACCTCTTCTTCCGCTACGGAGTCCTCCTCCCAGGCAGGTGAAGCTTCCGGCTGGTTCGCAGATGTGATCACCGGCGCATGCTACCTTTCCAACTACGTTAAGGAAAAGGGCTTCCTTCCCTCCACTATTCCCGTTGGCTCCCACAATCTGAAGCCCGCACAGTACCTGTATCTGTGCACTCAGGTTGTTGTTGCAATGAACAACGGCAGAACCTCCGGGGATTTGAGCGTTCCTTCTTACAATGAACCCTCCAATCCTCAGGAGACCATTTCCGGCAAGGGCAGCATCACCATGAGTGAGGTCGCTACCATGGCTCAGAAGGTCGTTACCTTTATGGAGAGCAACGGTCAGGGCCCCAACTGGATGACCAGCTCCCTGGGCACCCTCCAGTATGAGAACGGCATCTACATGTTCTCTCAGCCCCTTGTCTACTATGCTCAGAACGGCAAGCTTCCCGAAACCGTTGAAGTTGACACCTGGTTCAAGACCACCGGCGGTGTTCCCGGCGATGCCACCTTCGGCAATGACTACACCGGCTATGAGAAGTATCTGGTTCCCACCGCAAACTGCCAGTCTACCAATGCTACCATTATCGCCGTAGCAAAGCAGGCTATGAACTGTCCTGAAAACCTTAGCTACAACTACGTATATCCCAATCCTCAGTCCACTTGGGAAGCTATGTGGAATCTGACGGAATTCACCACCTATGTCCTGTCCTACGACTACTACGCAAACACCTCTCGCGGTGCTCTCGGCGTATGGAGAGACAAGGCAGGTAACTGCTGTGACATGGCTCACTTCACCAACGCTATGGCCCGTTCTCTGGGTGTTCCCGGTAGATATTCCCACTGGCATTGCCAGTTCAGCAACAGTGCAGAGGGCCACGTTTGGGCAGCACTCTATATTCCCGATGCTCCCAATCCCAATATTAACGGCGAGAACGGCTGGATCTACTCCGACCCCGTTAACAATAACTGTAAGCTGGGCTACCAGTCCTTCAAGCTGCTCTACCGTAATTCTGCTGACGGCAAGGCAGAGCTCCCCTTCTAAGCACAACCCGTTCACCCGAGGCCTATTTTACAAATCAATTCAAGGAGAACAATGATTATGAAGAAGTTTAATCGCATTTTTTCTCTGGTCCTGGTTCTCGCTCTTCTCGCTTCCTGCCTGCCCACTGTCTTCGCAGCGGAAAAGAAGAATGAGTACACTGTAGATGATGAAGAACTCATCGTAGCCGACTGGCTGTGGGGCAGCGTCATTGACGAGCGCGGCGCCGACGTTATGATGAAGGAATATGCAGAAGCCGGTTTCACCGACATCTACCTCCTTCTGAAGGGTACCGGCGGTTCCACCTCTTGGAACTCCTCCGTTCCCGGCTCCAACAACACCTACAGCTATGACCTGCTTCAGTCCGTTCTGGACGCAGCAAAGCCCTACGGCATCCGCATCCATGCATGGCTCATGGCTGCCCATGACAAGGCATACATGTCCACTCACCCCAACGAAAACTACTATCACTTCCGTGTCGGTTACTCCGATTCCGTTAACCAGTATGTCAACCTCCGTGGTGAGAACTACCGTAACTACTTCATCGCTCTGGTTGAGGAACTGTGCGCTAACTACCCCGATCTGGCAGGTATCCATCTGGACACCATCCGTTACGGCGGTATCTACTATGACTGGGGCGCAGAAGCTCGTGAAGTTCTGATCAACAGATACGGCATCACCAAGGCTGAGTACAACGCAGCTGCTAAGGCAATGTGCGTACAGGCCGGTTACACCTCCTGCACCACCAACTCCGATGGCTATGTCGTTTACGGCACCGGCACCTCCGTTGGCAGCACTTACTTCTCCAGCGCATATGCAGGCTCCGCAGGTTCCACCGATGCAAAGAACGGTGCTAAGAAGGTCGCTCAGATGCGTATCGACACCGTTAACGATTTCATCAAGCTGGTTGCTGATGCAGCTCCCGGCAAGATCATCTCCACCGCTATCATGCCCGACACCTCCATTGACGGCGCTTATAATCAGGTTGAGTACGGCCAGCAGCCCAAGACCATGGCTCCTCTGGTTGACTACATCTGCACCATGTCCTACGCAAGCACCTACGGTCAGGATGCAAACTGGCCCAAGAAGCTCTGCGAAGCTATCGTAAATGTCGGTGGCAATGTTGTTGCAGCTATCCAGTACTTCCCCAACGAAGACGGCTCCAACAGCGGCCCCTCCAACCAGCGTATCTATGACGAGATCCACGGCGTTATGCAGCTGAGAGACTCCGTCAACAACGACAACAATGCCAACACCGGTAAGGTTCTTGGCTACGCTATCTTCCGTGCAGGCTTCGGCGTCTATGCAGGCGTTAAGGTCAACGACAAGGAAAAGACCCTGGAGATCTACGCCAGCAACAATGACCGCGGCGAGACTACCGGCAACACCAAGTACCCCATCACCAAGCTGGTCATCACCATGCTCGACGGCGTTACCGTTGAGAGCATCAGCAATAAGCAGGGCTGGGGCAATGCTACCTTCACCACCAGCGCTGACAAGAAGACCATCACCATTTCCGGCAGCTTCCTGTCCGGTATCGGCAGCTCCAGCTTCACCGTCAAGTATGGTGGCACCGTGAACGAAGTCACCGGCGCTGCAAAGATGGACGCTACCAACAGCTACGGCAGAGTTTACACCGTATGCAACACCATCATGAACTACTGCGATCACAACTATGTTGAGACCGTTGTTTCCACTGCAAACTGCACCACCGCAGGCAAGAGCACCTTCACTTGCTCCGAGTGCGGCGACAGCTACGATGAGACCGTTCCCGCTCTGGGCCATGCTTATGAAGAGGTCCGTGACGAGGCTACTCTGACTGTTACCTACACCTGCGCAAACTGCGGCGATACCTATTCTTCTTCCTGCGGCGAAGGCCATGCTCGTCTCGAGACCTGGTCCACCGGCGAGAAGACTCACTTCGCATTCTGCTACAACTGCCTGATCGGTTATGAAGAAGGCTGCCACTTCGTAGAGACCGCTCGTGTAGATGCAACCTGCACTACCCCCGGCTCCATCACCTACACCTGCGCAGGCACTACGGGCGACACTCATGACGCATACTCCGGCATGGGCTGTGGCAACACCTACACCGAAGTCATCCCCGCAGGCCATAGCTATGGCACCAGCGTTGACAACGGCGACGGCACTCATACCGCTACCTGCGCAAGCTGCTCCACCAAGGTTACCGAGGCTCACACCGAGGTTATCACTGCCGGCAAGGCTGCAACCTGCACCGAGCCCGGCCTGACTGAAGGCAAGACCTGCTCTACCTGTGCAGCAGTTATTGCTGTTCAGACCGAGATCCCCGCAACCGGCCACACTGAGGTTATCAGCAAGGCTGTTGCCGCTACCTGCACCGAGCCCGGCAAGACCGAAGGCAAGACCTGCTCCGTCTGTAACGAAGTTCTGGTTGCTGCTACCGAGATCCCCGCACTGGGCCACGATGAGGAAGTTATCCCCGGCACTCCCGCAACCTGCATCTCCGCCGGTGTCACCGATACCATCTTCTGTAAGACTTGTGGCGAGACCCTCCAGGCTCAGACCGTGATTCCTGCAGGCGGCCATAACGAGAACTACATCTACGAAGATGAAGACGGCCACATTGTGGAATGTGATCTGTGCTACTGGAGCGAATATGTTCCCCATGACTATGTCGACGGCACCTGCTGCTGTGGCGCTACCAACGGTACTGTTGCAGAGCCCACTGTTGACAGCAACATCAAGTTCAACCACACTCTGAACCTGGCCAGCGACATTTCCGTCCAGTTCATCATTGCTAAGGATCTCCTGGCAGGCTATGACATGAGCACCGCTTATGTTGAGGCTTCCATCAATGCTTACGAGGGCAATAAGGTTGTCGGTGTTGACACCTACAAGCTGACTCCCGTTCTCAACGGCAACTACTACTACTTCGTCTGCAACGGCATCGCCGCTGTCCAGATGAACGACGAGATCACTGCTGTATTCCATGGCACCAAGAACGGCGCTGCATACTACTCCAACGCTGATGTTTACAGTGTTGCTACCTATGCATACGCTCAGATGAACAAGGCTACTGCTTCTGCACAGCTGAAGACCCTCTGCGCTGACCTGCTCCGCTACGGCGCAACCGCTCAGAGCTTCAAGGGCTACCGCACCAACGCTCTGGCCGACTCCAAGATGACCACCGCTCACAAGGCTATGCTGTCCGACATCAACGCTGTTAAGTTCGACAGTGTCAACAAGACCGCTGCTGATATCGCAGGCGCAACCGTTACCTGGGCAGGTAAGTCCCTGACTCTGGACTCCAAGGTCACTCTGAAGTACATTGTTGACCTGAGCAAGTACGCAGGCGATATTGCTAAGCTCGAGCTCCGTATCAACTACACTGACCTCGAAGGCGTCAAGCAGGCTACTACCGTTACCAACCCCACTGTGTACGATGCATCCAAGGGCTACTACTCCTTCGAATTCGACGGCCTCCTGGCAGCAGAACTGAGACAGGTTGTTAGCTGTGCAGTTTACTCCGGCAACACCCGTCTGACCAGTGTCCTGCAGTACACTGCTTCTACCTACGGCAACAACAAGTCCGGCGCTCTGTTGGATCTGTGCAAGGCTCTGATGGCCTACTCCGATTCCGCAGCAACTTACTTCATGTAAGATTTTTAGCCCCCTCACTGCTTCGGCAGTGAGGGGGCGTTCTTTAAATTTATACATGTTTTGGAAAAATCCTCAGGTTTTCCTTGCTTTTTTGTCACAGCTCTGTTATACTATGCAGAGGAGGCTTTCGGTCTCCAAGGATAATTGTTCCTATAGGAGGATTTATACATGAAGATGAAGAAAATCATTGCTCTGTTTCTCTGCACAGTGCTTCTCCTGTCCCTTGGCGCTTGCAAGAGGACCAAGGAAGTTGAAGTGACGACTCCCAGCTTCAAGCCTATTGAAACTGCCCCACAGAAGGAATATACCGATCAGGATATCAAGGATATTTACAATACTGCAGTGCAGAAGATCATTGATTCCAAGAGTTATCATATGAACGGTTCTTACAGCTCTACTTCCGTTTATGGCGAAATGATGGCTACGGTTGTCTCCACAGTTGATCTTACTTATGAAGTACGTGAGACCGGTCCTGTTGGCTATTTTGATGTTATGCTTAACCGTGAAGGCAATGAGATGCCTCATACTACCTATCATGACCACGAGCATTATTACTTCTATGCTTATGACTGGAAGTACTACACCAATACCAATGACTACACCGATTACTACGCTCAGGACTTCCTGAAGCTCTTGGGCGATGTAGAAATCAAAAACGCAGATACCATGGATCAAATGGACGGCTCTCTGGAACTCACATTTGATGTTAGAATGGGTGATTACGACAGCACCGGTATTCTCGGTATCATTGGTGATTTTACCAGTGAGACTGTGGCTGACGATATCCTGTCCATTAGTGTTACCATTGATGAGAATGGTGTTCTGACCTACTTCTACATGAGCTTTAACTCTCAGGTTATGGTTCTGGACGAGTCTGCTGAGCAGACCATCGTTCTGAGTATGTCTATGGACGGCTATGATACTGTTACCGTTACCACTCCTAATCTGGAGGAGTATGAGAACAATGTGGTCGAGCAGGAAGAGCATGAGCATGATCAGGTTGGTATCCTCTCTCCCGAGGATGTTGACTGATCCACGGTTGTTTCAGATCTAACTTTATAGCACATTGCCCTCTGCACCGGGATCGGTTGCAGAGGGCATTTTTGATGAGATGGATATTATCTTAATACTCAGAATTTCTTACCATCCATCATGCGGGGCTTGCGGTGACGGCCTTCCACAGGAGCCTCGGTGGTCTCACTGTTGGCTGTGGTGCTTTCGGTCATGTCCTTGTCCGTAGGATTGGGCAAAAGGCTCTCACCGATACTTGCGGTGGTGTCTTCTGTACGTCTTTCTGTGGGTGCTGTGGTAGCTCTTGTTTCTGTTGCGGTCATGGTGCTGTTATCGGTAATTCTTCCGTTAGGATCTTCGGATACGGTCTTACGGTTTCCGCAACCTGCAAGCAGTACAGTGAGAGATAACAGAATCCATACAGTTGTCGTTGTTTTTCTCATGATCTTCCTCCAATGTTTTATTTCTTGCAGACTTAGTATTGCACCATCCTAAAAAAATAATCGAAAAGAGAAAAATTAATGATTTGAAAATTTCCTATGCTTTTGGTTGACAAATGTGGAAATCTTAGGGTAAAATAACAGTAATCAGAAAGAAGGTGTGAACCGCTATGGATAATCATCGGGAAGAATTGCTTTCGGAGGCTTTGGAGTCTTCGTATGAGCAGAGCACTCAATCCCCGGAGAATTTTATTCCGGATCAGAAAGAAGAGCCATTCCTGCAAGCATCTGCAGAGGGAAGGTCTGTGAAAGGCACGCAAAGTCCTGTGGAGGAAGTAAATCCGCAGATGCCTGTGGAATCTGAACTGCCTGTACAGGTGTCTGTGAGCCTTGAGATGCCCCTTTGTGAGCCTGTTACGGATGCAGTGCCTGTCTGCTGTCCGACTGTTCCGCCAAATTCTTACGACCAAGGAGCTTACGGATACTCAGACAATCCCTACAGGGGAGCTGCGGAGCAAGGAGCCTCGACACCCTACGGTGCTTTCCCACCCAATCCCTATGCGCACAGTGGTGCTCCTTACCCACAGCCCGATGCTCCCGGGGGAACGGGAATGTATTCCAATATTCCCGGGGGTAATTACGGACAAGCTTATTATTACGGACAAACTCCTGTACAAGGTTACAGATTGCCTCCCATTCCTAAAAAGAGCCGTAAGGGTCTGTCCTCTATGATCTTCGGCATATTGGCATTGACTTCGGCATACTTCATCCCCATTGTGTCTTGCGTACTGGGGATCATTGCTCTGGTTTTCGGAGTGCAAACTGTGAAAGATAAAAAAGCTCATGAGCAGGAACGGATCTTCGGGATCGCGGGTCTTGTTTTTGGTGCAATGGGCATTCTGGTCTCCCTTGTACTCACCATTGTGACATTCGTTAAGTTCTTCGATCTTTTATCACAAATCGAGGGTCTTGGAGAACATAAGCCCATGTAAAATCTTGTTTAACATCGGAGCAGAGAGAACTGCTTCACATCATTATATTTTGGAGGTTTCAACTATGGCAGAAACAAAGAAAATACCCGAGCGTTCCCAAATCGAGGAACAGTACAAGTGGGCGATCCACGATATTTACGCAAGCGATGAGCTTTGGGAAGTAGACTTGTTGAAGGCAAAGGAAGTGATCCCCCAGTGTGCACAGTTTGCAGGCAAGCTGGGACAGAGCGCCAAGGAACTCTATGCCTATATGCAGAAAAAGGAAGAGATCGACCTTCTGGCAGATGCTCTGGCAAATTACGCCATGCGCCGTTCCGACGAGGATGCAAGAGATTCCAAGTATCAGGCAATGGTAGGCAGACTCATGAGTACCTTCGTAGAACTCAAGGCGGCGTCCAGTTTTGCAAGACCCGAGATCATGGCCATTGAGGACGAGAAGATGGAAGCTTTCTACGCAGAACTTCCCGAGCTGGAGCGCTACCGCCGTGCTCTGACGGATATGCGCCGCCGTCGCGCCCACACCCTCTCCCCCGAGGAAGAGCGCCTTCTGGCCGCCGCAGGGGAGATGGCGAATGCTCCCGACACCATTTATGGTATGTTCTGTGATGCAGACCTGACCTTCCCCGATTGCGAAGACAGTGAAGGCAATAAGCATCCCCTTTCTCAGGGAACTTATATTTCTTATATGGAAAGTGCCGACCGCGGTCTGCGTAAGAGTGCCTTTGAGACCCTGTACCGCACCTACGGTAGCTTCAAGAACACCATTTCTTCCGTTCTCAGCTCTCAGGTCAAGCAACTGCAGTTCTTTGCACAGGCAAGAAAGTATAGCTCCTCTCTGGAGGCTTCTCTGGATCACACCAATGTTCCCGTAGAGGTCTATACCAACCTCATCGAGGCTGTCCACAAGAATATGGACAAGATGCACCGCTATATGGATCTGCGTAAGAAGATTCTCGGTGTAGATGAACTTCACATGTACGATGTATACTGCCCTCTGGTGGAAGGCCTTGACGAGAAAACCTCTATCGAAGATGCCAAGCAGACTGTTTATGAAGCCTGCGCTCCCTTGGGCGAGCGTTACAGAGCCATCCTGAAGGAAGGCTTCGAGAACCGCTGGATCGATGTGTTCGAGAATGTGGGCAAGCGTTCCGGCGCATACTCCGCCGGCGCAAAGGTCCATCCCTTCGTTCTGCTGAACTACACCGGCACTCTGGACAGCCAGTTCACTCTGGGTCATGAAATGGGACATGCTCTCCACTCCTACCTGTCCAATAAGACTCAGAATCCCATTGACTCCGATTATGTGATCTTTGTGGCAGAGGTTGCTTCCACCTGCAACGAGGCTCTCCTTATGGAATACCTCCTGTCCCGTACCACGGACAAGAAGGAGAGAGCTTATCTCATTAACCACTTCCTGGAGCAGTTCCGTACCACTCTGTACCGCCAGACCATGTTTGCAGAGTTCGAGATGAACATCGGCAAGATGGCACAGGAAGGTGTCAGCTTGACTCCCGACGTCCTGTGCGGAGAGTATCGCCGTCTGAACGCCCTGTACTACGGTGAGAACACCGTTCTGGATGCGGAGATCGACAACGAGTGGATGCGTATTCCCCACTTCTATTACAACTACTATGTCGTCCAGTATGCCACCGGCTATGCGGCCGCTATCGCCCTCAGCCGTCGTATCCTGAAGGAAGGCGCACCTGCTGTGGAAGACTATCTGGGCTTCCTGTCCGGCGGTTGCAGTAAGAGCCCCATTGACCTGCTGAAGGGTGCCGGTGTGGACATGAGCACCACCAAGCCCGTGGAAGAAGCTCTCGCCCTCTTCGGTGAACTTATCGAGGAAATGGAAGCACTCCTGCAGGACTGATCTATGGTAGATATTTATATTCCCACCCTTCTGACCTTTGCCAATAACAATATCTTTACCGGCAGTTGTGGCAACATGCGCTTCCGGATTGTTCCCAATATCACCATGGCGACCCCCAAAGAGGTAGACATGGAAGCCAGCTCCATGACCGTAGAGATCTGGAGAGGGGAGAAGTGCTACGAGCTCAGCGAGATGGAACAGACCCAAACCTTCCCCTTGAGCGAAGAAGGCCGCCAAGCTATGAAAACCTGGTTAGAAGACGAGGCATAAATTAATCAAAACAGGAGCTGTTTCACCCTCGAAAGTGAAACAGCTCTTTTTGCCCCCTCGGAAAGCCAATTTGCGGTTTACAAATGACCTTCCAATTCCGATTTGAGTCACTTCTAACAAGCACCGGATCTCATTGAGCGTAACAATGATGATTATGATTGTAGGGGCGAACTGTGTTCGCCCGCTAACTATCGACAATGAAAATGTTGCTATTTATCCGAAAAATATTTAAACCGTAACTTTCGAAGGATTAAGTAATATGAATATTTAACACGTCAAGCAACTTCTGGGTTTTGCCTGAGATCTCTCCGGTAACCCAGGAGTTGTTTATTTTTAACCGATGGATATACTTCAAGTGCGTAATGAAGTCCTG
>JAZMZW010000021.1:0-8316 GCA_045586205.1 Faecousia sp.
GCGTAGCCGACACTGAAATTATTCATTATTCATCCTTCATTCTTCATTTTTCCGATTTGTGCGACCGAAGGGAGCGACAAATCGGAATTTACCAAGTGTATTATATGACACAGTAGAGAAAAACATAAAATAAAAACCGGAGCCATCCTGTTGGATAGCTCCGTTTTTTGGTTGTTAGTCGATGATGTCAACAGTAACGCGTTTGCCGTCGCGCTGTGCGACAGTCTTGACGACAGTACGGATCTCCTTTGCGATGCGTCCCTGTCTGCCGATGACCTTACCCATATCTTCGGGTGCCACACGCAGCTCAAGAACCGTGTTGTCTCCGTCCTCTCTCTCTGTAACCGTGACCGCTTCGGGATGATCGACCAGTTGCGTCGCGACGTAGAGCAAGAGTTCCTTCATCGTGTACTCCCTTCTGAATTAGAGGACGTTAGCCTTCTTCAGCAGAGCCTTAACGGTGTCGGTCGGCTGTGCGCCGTTCTTGATCCACTGCTGTGCCTTCTCTGCATCAACGGTGATGGTTGCGGGCTCAGTCAGGGGGTTGTAGGTGCCGATTTCCTCGATGCAACGGCCATCACGGGGGCTGCGGGAATCTGCAACAACGATACGGTAGTAGGGAGCTTTCTTTGCGCCCATTCTTCTCAGTCTGATCTTAACCATGGGGTAAACCTCCAAAATAAAACATTTTTAATATATCCTCAGGTGCGTTGACCTAATGACTACAGATGTTTTGTGGCACTTACATGCCGGGGAAGCCCTTCATGCCTCCCATTTTTGCAAGGAGCTTGCTCTTCTTGCCCTTGCCATTGAGCTGCTTGATCAAATCCTGCATCTGGTTGAATTGCTTCAGCAGGTGGTTCACATCCTCAACCTTCTGGCCACAGCCTAAGGCAATACGGCGCTTGCGGGAGGCATTCAATATATTGGGATTCTCTCTCTCGTAGGGGGTCATGGACAGGATAATCGCCTCAATGCGACCCAGTGCAGACTCGTCCACCTGCAAATTCTTCACATTGCCCATGCCGGGGATCATACCCATAAGCTCCTGCATGGAGCCCATTTTCCTCAGCTGGATAAGCTGGTCATAGAAATCCGCAAGGGTGAACTTGTTGGCGCGGAGTCTCTGTTCCAGCTCGGCGGCCTTCTTCTGATCCAGAGCCTGTTCTGCCTTCTCAATGAGAGACAGTACATCACCCATGCCCAGAATACGGGAAGCCATACGCTCGGGGTGGAAGGGCTCGATCATGTCCAGCTTCTCGCCGGTACCGATAAACTTGACAGGCTTGCCGGTGACTGCCTTGACAGACAGGGCGGCACCGCCTCTGGCATCGCCGTCCAGCTTGGTGAGCATGACACCGTTGATATCCAGCCATTCGTTAAAGGTCTGTGCCGCATTGACAGCATCCTGACCGGTCATGGCATCCACAACCAGAAGGATCTCGGAGGGCTCAACCTCTGCCTTGATGGACTTCAGCTCGTCCATAAGGGCCTGATCCACATGGAGACGGCCTGCGGTATCCAGGAACACCATGTCATTGCCGTGCTGTTGTGCGTGGCGGATGGCGGCCTTAGCGATTTTTACGGGATTTTCCTGTCCCATCTGGAACACGGGAATTCCAAGCTGTCCGCCGACCACTTCCAACTGCTTGATAGCGGCAGGGCGGTAAATATCACAGGCGACCAACAGGGGACGCTTGCCTTGCTTCTTGAACAGGCCTGCCAGCTTTGCACCGTTGGTGGTCTTACCGGCACCCTGCAGACCTACCAGCATGACCACGGTAGGGGATTTGGGGGAGATGGTGATACGCTGATTCTCACTGCCCATGAGGCGGATCAGCTCTTCGTTGACGATCTTGACGATCATCTGGGCGGGAGTCAGACTTTCCATTACGTCCTGACCGACACAACGCTCGGACACGGACTTGACGAAGTCCTTGACGACCTTGTAGCTGACATCGGCTTCCAGAAGTGCCAGACGGATCTCACGCATGGCCTCCTTGATATCGGACTCAGTCAGACGCCCCTTGCCACGCAGTTTTTTAAACGCGGCATTTAATTTTGCAGTTAAACCTTCAAAAGCCATTGTTTACTCCTTTACGGAAGAAACGGCGGTCAGAATACGCAGGGCACTCTGTCGCACATGGGTGTCTTCATGTTGTGCAAGGGACTGAGCAGCCTCACTGATCTCCTGCAGAGCGGAGCGAAGCTCCTGTAATCTACGCAGACTGCCGGTGGCCTGTTCCATCTGTAACAGCAGAGCCTCTGCCCGATTGATGGCGTCGTGGACACCCTGACGGGAAATGCCCTCCTGTTCAGCGATCTCTGCCAGAGAGAAATCCTGATTGTAGTACAGATCGAAATAGCACTGTTGCTTCTCAGTCAGAAGATTGCCGTAGAAATCAAAAAGCATTGTCATTTTGTATGCTTCCTGCTTCAAGACCCACACGCTCCCTTCTAATTTGCTTGTCTATTCTACTACAACTCCCCGGCTTTGTCAAGAGAAAAAACTTGACACATGGAAAAAATTCATAAAATTTTTTTGCAAAGCATAGGCTTTAGGGAGGTGATCCTATGAAAAATCGAAAAATCTTGTCTCTTTTCCTGTGTCTGAGTCTCCTGCTGTCCCTTTGGGGCTGCGGCAAGGAGCAGGCCTTGGAAACCGGCGCCTGGGGATTGAGCTTCCAAAGGGAAGGGGAAGCCCCTGTGGGAAATGCCGACAAGGAGTCTTTGGCCAAATTCGATACCGTCTTTTTGGGGGATGAAAAAGAGAAACGCATCTACCTGACCTTTGATGCAGGCTACGAAAACGGAAACACGGAACAGATCCTCCAAACGCTGGAGAAGCACCGAGTTCCTGCGGCTTTCTTTCTGGTAGGGAACTATCTGGAGCAGAACGGGGAGCTGGTGAGGAAAATGCTGGATGGGGGACACATTGTGGGCAACCATACCTATCATCATTATAATATGTCTCAAATATCCGAAAAAGAGGCTTTCCGCAAGGAGCTGGAGGATCTGGAACAGCTTTACACACAGGTCACAGGGCAGGAAATGCAGAAATACTACCGTCCTCCTCAGGGCTGTTATTCTCAAGAAAATCTCCAAATGGCACAGGAGCTTGGCTACAAGACTGTTTTCTGGAGTCTGGCCTATGTGGACTGGCAGAACGACAAACAGCCCACGGAGGAAGAGGCCTTCGCCAAGCTGATCCCCAGGATCCACAACGGTGCAGTGGTTCTGCTCCACAGCACCTCCTCTACCAATGCACGGATCCTTGACGAGCTATTGAGCAAATGGGAGACTATGGGCTATAGCTTCGGCACTCTGGATGAGTTGTTTGCCTGATATAGGGGGAATTGCAAGAAAAACAGGGAAAATTATGATTTTTAGAAAAGTTCTTGCATAAATTCAAAGTTTCTTGTATAATAGAATCGGAACGGAATGTGCAATCAAGCATTTGGAGGAACACATATGGCAAAGTTATATTTTAAATATGGATCCATGGGCTCTTCCAAGACTGCCCAGGCTCTGATTACCAAGTATAATTATGAGGAAAAAGGCATGACTGTCTGGCTTATCAAGCCCTCGGCAGACACCCGTGACGGGGAGATCATCCTCCGTAGCCGTGTGGGACTGCAGTCGGCGGCAGAGGTCATTGCACCGGATACCAATATTCTCGACCGCTTCGCCCTTCGGGAGAAGGTGGATGTGATCATCGTTGACGAGTGCCAGTTCATGACCGCAAAACAGATCGATCAGCTACGGTCTATTGTGGATGAATACAATATTCCTGTCCTGTGCTTCGGTCTGCGTACGGACTTCCTCAGCACCCTCTTTGACGGCTCCAGACGGCTTTTTGAGGTAGCGGATACCATTTCCGAGATCAAGGCCATCTGCGATTGCGGCGCAAAGGCTACCACCAATGCCCGTATCGATGCCGAGGGTTACATCGTCACAGAGGGCGATCAGCTCCTTCTGGGCGGTAACGACCGCTACCTTGCCATGTGCCACAAATGCTGGATCTGCAACATTCGGGAACACCGAAAGGTGAAATAAGAAAAATAAAATTAGTTTCACATATTGAAAGGAGAAACACAATGAATTGTCCTACCCCCCACATCAATGCTAAGCTCGGCGACTTCGGTCAGACTGTCCTGATGCCCGGCGATCCCCTGCGCGCAAAGTACATCGCTGAGAACTTCCTGGAGAACCCTGTTCTGGTCAATAATGTCCGCGGTGTTCAGGGCTACACCGGTACCTACAAGGGTGTCAAGATCAGCGTCATGGCTTCCGGCATGGGCATCCCCTCCATCGGCATCTACTCCTATGAGCTGTACAATGCATACGGTGTACGCAACATCATCCGTATCGGCTCCGCAGGCTCTATCAATCACAATATCCATGTCCGTGACATTGTTATTGCACAGGGTGCTTGCACCGACTCCAACTTCATGCATCAGTATCACATCGATGGCACTTATGCTCCCATTGCTTCCTTCGAGATGCTCCGCACCGCTGTGGAAACCTGCGAAGAGCTGGGCGCAACCTACCATGTAGGCAACGTTCTGTCCACCGACAACTTCTACAACGACGACGAGGGTATCCCCGAGGCCCTGCAGACCGTTCCCATGTGGCAGAGAATGGGCGTCATGGCTTGCGAGATGGAAGCTTCCGGTCTTTATGCTACCGCCGCTCGTTGGGGCAAGAATGCTCTGTGCATCTGCACCATTTCCGACCACATGCTCACCGGTGAGGAACTGCCCGCCGAGGAGCGTCAGACCTCCTTCCGTGAGATGATGACCGTCGCTCTGGAAACCGCTGTGAAGCTGGAGAAGTAAGATATGAAGCGTATTTTCTTATTTGTATTGGATTCCTGCGGTTGCGGTGCCATGCCCGATGCCGAGAGCTTCGGTGATGTTGGCGTCAATACTCTCAAGAGCTGTGCAAGCTCCGACAAGCTGAACATTCCCAACCTGATCGCTTACGGTCTGGGTAACATCGACTCCGTGGACTATCTGGGCAAGACCGACGCTCCCAAGGGTGCTTATGCCCGTCTCCATGAGTCCTCCATGGGCAAGGATACCACCATCGGTCACTGGGAGATCGCAGGTATCGTCTCCGAGAATCCCCTGCCCACTTATCCCGAAGGTTTCCCCGAAGAGCTCCTGAAGCCCTTCTCCGAGGCTACGGGCAGAGGCATCCTTGCCAATGCTCCCTGGTCCGGCACCGCTGTTCTGGATGCCTACGGTCAGGAACATCTGGACACCGGCAAGCTCATTGTCTACACCTCCGCAGACTCCGTTTTCCAGGTTGCCGCTCATGAGGAAATGGTTCCTCCCGAGGAACTGTATGAAATCTGCAAGACCGCCCGTAAGCTTCTTGTAGGCAAGCATGGTGTGGGCAGAGTTATTGCCCGTCCCTTCCTGGGTAATGCCAAGGACGGCTTCTACCGCACTACCAACCGCCACGACTTCTCTCTGGAGCCTCCCACACAGACCATGCTGGATGCCATCAAGGCTTCCGGCAAGGATATGTTGGCAGTAGGCAAGATCTACGATATCTTTGCAGGTCACGGCACTACCGAACACGTTTATACCAAGGGTAACACCGACGGTCTGAACAAGACCATGGCATATGCAGAGCGTGACTTCAACGGTCTGTGCTTCGTCAATCTGGTTGATTTCGATATGCTCTACGGCCACCGCCGTAATATCGACGGCTATGCAGAAGCCCTCACCGAATTTGACGGCTGGTTCGCCGAATTCATGGAGAAGCTGGGCGAGGACGATCTGGTCATGATCACCGCCGACCACGGCTGTGATCCCGCTTACACCGCTACCACCGACCATACCCGTGAGTATGTACCTCTGCTCATCGCCGGTAAGAAGGTCAAGCCCGTCAATCTGGGCACCCGTATGAGCTTTGCCGATATCGCCGCAACGGTCACTGAGTTGCTGGGCGTGGAGTATGAGACTCCCGGCAAGAGCTTTGCAAAGGAAATTCTGGACTGAGAGGAGAACTCCTGTATGACTCCTATTGAATTGGTCAATCTTGCCATTGAAGCAAGAGAGCATTCCTACAGCCCCTATTCTCACTTCGCCGTAGGTGCGGCACTGCTGACCAAGAGCGGCAAGATCTATCAGGGCTGTAATATTGAAAATGTATCCTTTACCCCCACCATCTGTGCAGAACGTACCGCCTTCTTTAAGGCTGTGTTCGACGGTGAACGGGAATTTGAAGCCATCGCTGTCGTAGGCGGTCCTGCCGGCAAGCCCGTTTCCGATCTGTGCGCTCCCTGCGGTGTATGCCGTCAGGTCATGCGTGAGTTCTGCAAGGATGACTTCAAAATCTATCTCAGCAAGGGCGACGGAAGCTATATGGAGGCTTCTTTGATTGAAATGCTACCTTTTGGCTTTTCTGAAAGAGACTTGCAGGGATAATTTTAGTAACATTTCACAAAGTTTTCAAAAAGTACTTGATTTTTGAAGAATTTTGTGTAATAATGTACTAAGCGGAAAACCGCAAAAAAATTCTTATGGAGGAATAGAAAATGAAGAAACTCATCGCACTCCTTCTGGCTGTCGCTATGGTTGCTTGCCTGTTCGCAGGTTGCACTAAGGACACCAATGAGGACCCCACCACTGAGCCCACTACTGAGGCTCCCACCACCGAGGCTCCCACCACCGAGGCTCCCACCGAGGCTCCCACCACCGAGGCTCCCACCACCGAGGCTCCCACTGAAGAAGAGCCCGCAGTCGAGATCGCTGCTCTCGACGGCAAGATCGCATTCATCACCGACACCGGCACAATCGACGACCACTCTTTCAACCAGTATTCCTATCAGGGCGTTCAGCTCTTCGGCGATGCTAACGGTATTGCATATCAGTACTACAAGCCCACCGAGGACTCCGACCAGGCTCGTATCGACGCTATGAACCAGGCTATCGCTGACGGCGCTAAGGTCGTCACCATGGCTGGCTTCCTGTTCGGCACTGCTGTTCATCAGGTTGCTACCGAGAACCCCGACGTTCTGTTCCTGGCTCTCGACGTCAGCACCGCTGACCTCCCCGGCGAAGCTCCTGCAAACCTGGCTCTGATCACCTACAAGGAAGAGCAGGCTGGCTACCTCGCTGGCTACGCAGCTGTTATCGGCGGCTTCACCAAGCTCGGCTTCCTCGGCGGCATTGACGTTCCCGCTGTCGTTCGTTACGGCTACGGCTTCGTTCAGGGCGCTGACGCTGCAGCAGCTGTAACCGGTGCCGAAGTTGTTATCGACTACTGGTACTCCGGCTCCTTCGCAGCTAACGACGAGATCCTGGCAAAGATGAACGGCTGGTACACTGCCGGCACTGAGATCGTCTTCTCTTGCGGCGGCGGCATCTATCAGTCCGCTGTTACCGCTGCTGAGGCTAACAACGGCTTCGTTATCGGCGTTGACGTTGACCAGAGCAACGAGTCCACTGTCATTCTGACCTCTGCTATGAAGGCTCTGTCCAATTCTGTTCAGGTCGCTCTGACCGCTGCAGGTTCCAATGGTTGGGCATGGACTGAGGCTTATGCAGGCAAGCAGGCAGTTCTCGGCGCAGCTGAAGATTGCGTTGGTCTCCCCATGGAGAACACCTACCTCGATCCGTTCGATCAGGCATCTTATGATGCACTGTTCGCAGGCCTCGTTGATGGCTCCATCGTAGTAAGCGACGCTATCGACGCACAGCCCGTTGTTGCTAACGTCACTGTTAACTATCAGTAATCTCTAACATAGAAAAGGTCCCCTTCGGGGGATCTTTTTTTATGCTTTTTTTCGGTTCGTTGCTTGTGCCTGAATTATTGCAAAAAAATACTGCCGTTTTGTGAGGTATTTATGAAAAAAAGAAAGAATACTTCTTGCTTTTTTCTTTCTTTTAAGATATAATTATAGCATCCTATTGTATATTCGTAAGAAAGGAGCGATGAGGGAAATGGGTGAAAGTGAAAAAATCATTCGCAATAACCCGAACGCAAAGGACGATTACGTAATTGAAATGCTCAACATTACGAAAGAGTTCCCCGGTATTAAGGCGAATGATAACATTACCCTGCAACTCAGACGTGGCGAAGTTCATGCTCTGTTGGGAGAGAACGGCGCCGGCAAATCTACTTTGATGAGTGTTCTGTTCGGACTTTACCAGCCGGAGGAAGGCGTCATCAAGAAAAACGGTGAGGTAGTTTCTATTCGTAATCCGAACGATGCTACTGCACTGCACATCGGCATGGTCCACCAGCACTTCAAGCTCATCGAGGTCTTTACCGTGCTGGACAACATCATCCTCGGCGCCG